>JAQBQH010000187.1 GCA_028287105.1 Myxococcales bacterium | reverse complement strand
CCAGGTCGACGCAGCTCTTGGCGTCGCAGTAGTTGAGATAGGCTTCGTCGACGACGGTGATGACGTCGGGGAACTGCACCAGGAGCTTGGCCACCGTCGAGCGCGGCCACTGCGTGCCGGTCGGATTGTTGGGCGTCGCCAGGAACACCAGGTTCGGTCGGCGCTCGCCGACTGCGGCCAGGAGCGCCGCTTCGTCGGCCTCGAACTTGGGCCCGAAGGGGACCTCGATCGGCTCGAGGCCGTGCGCCAGTGCCGCGGTGCGAAACACGACGAAGCCGGGCACCGCGTAGGCGATGGCGGCGCGGGTCTGGTTCGCCTTCGGCTCGGAGAAGGTCGCGCACAAGAGCGCGATCAGCTCGTCGGAGCCGTTGCCGAGCATCAGCTCCTCGACGGCGACGCCGAGTCGCGCGGCCAGCACCTTGCGCAGCTCCAGCGCCGACGCGTCCGGATAGCGATGCAGCTCGACCTGCGCCAGATCCTTGGCCAGCGCCTCCATCGTCGCCTTCGAGAGCCGGTAGGGCGCTTCGTTGGCGTCGAGCTTGATGGCGTTGGGATGCGCCGGCACGTGATAGGCGGGCGCGCCGCGCAGCGGCTTGCGGACCAACTCCAACCACTCGTCGCTCACGATTTGCTCCGCCTGGAGACCGCGCGTCCATGCGCGTGCAGCCCCTCGACCTCGGCCAGCCGTTCGATGTCCTCGGCGTGCGCGCGCAAGGTCGCCGCGTCCCACTGCAGGATCGACGTGCGCTTGACGAAGTCGTACACGCCGAGCGGCGACGCATAGCGCGCCGTCCCGCCCGTCGGCAGCACGTGGTTGGGGCCGGCCAGATAGTCGCCCGCCGCCTCCGGCGTATAGGCGCCGACGAAGATGGCGCCCGCGTGCCGAACGCGCGTCGCCACCGACGCTGCGTCGGCGACGAGCAGCTCGAGGTGCTCGGGCGCGTAGCGATCGGCGAAGGCCAGCGCTTCGGCCACGGACGCGACCACCAGCGCCACGCCGTGCCGCCGGATCGACTCGGCCGCGATCTCCTTGCGCGGCAGCGTGGCGAGCTGCTCCTCGACCGCGCGCGCCGTCGCCTGCGCCACCGCCAGCGACGTGGTCAGGAGGACCGCGTAGGCCTCGACGTCATGCTCGGCCTGCGACAGGAGGTCGGCCGCGATCAGCTCGGGATCGGCGCCCTCGTCGGCGACGACCAGGATCTCCGACGGGCCGGCGACGGCGTCGATGTCGACCTGCCCGTAGAGCTGCCGCTTGGCCTCGGCGACCCAGGCGTTGCCGGGCCCGACGATCTTGTCGACGCGCGGCACGCTCTCGGTCCCGTAGGCCAGCGCCGCCACGGCTTGCGCGCCGCCGATGACGAAGACGCGATGCACGCCCGCCACTTTGGCCGCATACAGCGTCTCCGCCGACGGACCCGGCGTGACCATGACGATCTCCTGGACGCCCGCGATCTGCGCCGGCACCGCCGTCATCAGCACCGACGACGGATAGCGTGCGCTGCCGCCCGGCACGTAGAGACCGACCCGCTCGAGCGGCTGCACCCGCAGCTCCAGCCGCGCGCCGCCCTGCTCGAGGGTGTAGCCGGCCGTCTTTTGAAGTGCGTGGAACTCCGCGATCCGCTTCGCCGCCCGCGCGATCGACTCCTTGACCGCCGTCGTGACGCTCGCTGCCTGGCGCTCCCACTCGCCGCGGCTCAGCTCGAGCTGCGGCAACGACCGTTTCTCGAAACGTTCCGTGTACTCACGGACCGCCGCGTCACCGCGCGCGCGCACCGCTTCGATGATCTGGCGCACATCGCGCTCGACCGCCGGCGCGGTCAGGGACATGCGGTCGAGAAGGGCGCGCTCAGCGTCGGCACGGCCGGGATCGTCAGCCGTCACAATCCGCAACATCGTGGCTCTATAGCACACTGAACGCCCGTTGACTTTGAGGCGACCAACTGTATAGTCCATCGTTCCATTTCAGACGGCATTTACGAAGGAGCAACGAGCACATGGGCGATTTCCTCTTCACCTCGGAATCGGTTACCGAGGGGCATCCCGACAAGGTTTGCGACCAGGTTTCCGACGCAATTCTCGACGCCATTCTCGAGAAGGATCCGAGCGCACGCGTTGCCTGCGAGACGCTGACCAAGACCGGTTACGTCATGATCGCCGGTGAGGTCACCACGAGCGCGTGGGTGGACATGCCGTCCATCGTGCGCGAGACCATCAAGGAGATCGGCTACACGCACTCCGACATGGGCTTCGACTACAAGACCTGCGGCGTCCTCTCGGCGATCGAGCAGCAGTCGCCCGACATCGCGCAGGGCGTCGACGGCAAGGGCGTCTACACCAAGGACGAGCAGGGTGCCGGCGATCAGGGCATGATGTTCGGCTTCGCGTGCGACGACACCAAGGAGCTCATGCCGGCGCCGATCGCGTACGCGCATCGGCTCGCCAAGCGCCTCGCGACCGCGCGCAAGAAGGGCACCCTTCCCTGGGCGCGCCCCGACGGCAAGACGCAGGTCTCGGTGCGCTACGAGGACGATCGGCCCGTCGGCATCGACGCCATCGTCGTCTCGACGCAGCACTCCGAAGACGTCAAGTACAAGACCCTCCGCGAAGCCATCATCGAGGAAGTGATCAAGAAGGAGCTCCCCAAGGAGCTCCTCGCCAAGGCCAAGTTCTTCATCAACCCGACCGGACGATTCGTCGTCGGTGGGCCGATGGGCGACTCGGGCCTCACCGGCCGCAAGATCATCGTCGACACCTACGGCGGCTGGGGCCGTCACGGCGGCGGCGCCTTCTCGGGCAAGGACCCGTCGAAGGTCGATCGCTCGGCCTGCTACTACGCGCGCTACATCGCCAAGAACATCGTGGCGGCCAAGCTCGCGAAGCGCTGCGAAGTCCAGCTCGCCTACGCCATCGGCGTGGCGCAGCCGGTCTCCATCCACGTCACCACCTTCGGCACCGGCACCATCAGCGAAGGCGCCATCGAGCGCTTGATCCGCGAGCACTTCGATTGCCGTCCGGGCGCGCTCATCCGCGAGCTCGACCTCCTGCGCCCGATCTACCGCAACACCGCCGCGTACGGCCACTTCGGGCGCTCCGAGAAGGAGTTCACCTGGGAGCAGCCGAACAAGGCCGCCGCGCTCGCCGCCGAGGCGCGCTCGATCCAGCCGGTTCGCTCCGGCAACGGCAACGGCAACGGCAATGGTCACGGCAAGCAGCCGGCGGCCCCCAAGAAGACGCCGCGCAAGTCGCTCGGCCCGTCGTCGCCCGCGAACTAAGTCGGCTTCGTCGCCCGCGAGCTAGGCGGGCTTGGTCAGTAAGCGATACACCAGCTCACACAAGGCCTCGGCGCGATTGACCCGCGTCGAGGCCTTTTCTTTTCCGGCCATCGCGTTGTGGGTCGCGCGTAGCAGCACGTTCGCGCGCTTGAGGAAGTCGTCGACGGGGCCGAAGGTGAGGCGCCGCGGCGGATCGATGAGCGCGACGTCGACGCAGCAGCGCGCGTTGGAGTCGACGGCGTGCCCCTCGCGGCACAGCATCGGCCGCACGGGATAGATCGAGCACGCGCCGTCGTGGTTGAACGCGCACATCACGCGCCGCTTCCACTGCTCCTTGTGCGCCTTTTCGTATTCGTCGCGGCGCTCCCACTCGGCGTTGAGGTCGGCCTCGCGTTCGATGCCGTCGCCGGCGCGCTCGCGCCACGACGGATACTTCTCGAGGAACCAGCCGCGCGCGTCGGCGCCGGCGGCCGACTCCAGCCAGCGCGCCACCGCGAGCGCCTCGGGCAGATAGACGACGACGAGCTCCTCGCAGCAGACGTTGCAGCCGCGCTCGCAGACGATGCGCAGCCGCTTCTTCCGCGCCAGATCTTCGCGCGCCTTGAGCCCGCCCTCGAGCTGGCGCTGCATCGCCTCCGCGATCTCGGCGGCATCGTCGTCGTCGACGCGACCGGCGAACCGCTTGGTCCCGAGCGCGATCTCCGGCTTGCCGGTGAGCGCCTCCATCAGCCGCCCGAGCTCATCCTCGTCGCGCACGCCTCAAAGCTAGCACCATATTTGGTAGGCTCGGCGCATGAACGTCGCCTTCCTCGGACTCGGCACCATGGGCGCGCCCATGGCGGCAAACATCCTGCGCCGCGGCCACGCGCTCGCGGTCTGGAATCGATCGCCACATCGTGCGGCGCCGCTGGTCGAAGCGGGCGCGCGCGCGGCGTCCACGCCTGCCGACGCCGTACGCGACGCCGAGGTGATCGTGCTGATGCTCGCCGATCCGCCGGCGGTGCGTGCGGTGCTCGACGGCGCCGACGGGATCCTGGCCGGCCTGCGACCGGGCGCGCTCGTCGTCGACATGTCGACCGTCGATCCGGCGACCGCGCGCGCCGTCGACGCGGAGGTGCGCGCGCACGGCGGCCGCTTCGTCGACGCGCCGGTCTCCGGCACGCGCAAGCCGGCCGTCGACGGCAAGCTCGTGATCATGTGCGGCGGCGATCCCGCCGACGTCGAGCGCGCGCGCCCCGTCCTCGAGGCGATGGGCCGCGTCATCGCCGTCGGTGGCGTCGGGCAGGGCATGGCCATGAAGCTGGTGCTCAACGGCCTCGGCGCGCACATGATGACCGGCTTCGCCGCCATGATGGTGCTCGGCGTCGCGCAGGGGCTGGCGCCGGCGGCGATGCTCGAGGTCATCAGCGGCGGCGCGTTCTCGTCGCCGCTCTACGCCGGCAAGGGGCCGCGCATCTTCGCGCGCGACTTTCAGCCCGACTTCACGCTCGCGCTCATGCACAAAGATCAGACGCTGGTGCTCGAGACGGCGGCGTCGCTCGGCTACCAGATGCCGACGCTGGCCGCGATTCGCGATGTCTTGAAAGAGGGGATCGACGCCGGCCTCGGCGACGGCGATCTCTCGGGTGTGATCAGATTGTTCGAGGCGTGGGCGAAGGTCGAGGTGAAGGCGTAGCGCGCAGCGAGGCGCCGAGCTGGCCGGCGCCGCTGAGCGTCGAGCTAGCGGGCGTTGACGTCGGTCGAGGTCAGCCGCGAGCCGTTGAGCTCGACGGTGAACGACGCCGGCGCGTACGTGTACTCGCGAAAGGCGATGTAGTAGGTGCCGTCCTTGTCCAGCGTCGCGCTCACGTGCGCGTCCGAGCCCTTGTCGTCGGCATCGTCGTTGACGGCGACCACGTCGTCGTTGGCGTCGAGCAAAAAGGCGACCGCGTCGCCATCGATCGAGCGCACTGCGATCTCGATGTCGTCGCCGGCGCGGCCGGCAAACTGAAACCAGCCGTAGTCCCCGCGCGTCTTGACGACCTTGGACACCGACCCATACGCCAGCGGCGCGACCTGCGCGTCCGCCTGCCCCACCTTCGTGAAGGTGTCGTGGACCGGCGCCTTGACTGCCGGCCGGCACGCCCCCAGGGCTCCCACCACCACCAGCATGCAAAGTATCCGGTTCATGATTCGTACCTCCTGAGTAAGCTGATTGATGATTAAAGGTTCTGCGACGGCGACGACGGCGTCGCTTCGCAGGTGCCACCGACGTCCGGCACGCCAGTGAACTTGCACTGGAAGCCTTCGGGGCAATGGTGCTGGTACGCCGGCGCGATGAAGGCGTCGCAGCGAATCGCCGACGGCTCGATCATCTGACACTGGTGCTTCTGGAAATCGCACTGCGCCACGCGCTTGTCGTTGACGACGAAGAGCGGGCACACCTGCGGCGCCGTCTGGCAGGCGAAGGTCGTGTTGTAGGCCTTGACCTTGTCCTTGTTCACCGCGACCAGGAAGCCGTTCGGGCAGCAGCCGGCCTTCTCGACCGCGACGCAGTCGGCATCGGCCGCGCACTTGTAATAGGAGGGGTGCGAATTCTTCCGCGCCGAATCTTCCTTGCCGCTGTCCGTGTCTTCGGCGGCCGTCAGATCCTGCGTCGAGCCCGCCTGTCCGGCTCCACAGCCGATGAGCCCAACCGCCAGCGCCAGCCCCAACCCCAACTTGATCTTCGTCAACATTTCTCGTCTCTCCGTTAGCGTATGCAATTTGTTGCGTTCGATAGACCGGTCCCTCAGCACGGCCTATGCCACATGTAGTCATGCGTAAGAACAGGTAGTTGAACGCGTGGCAGGAGGCGACGGCTACGGGAGTAGCCGGCTACGCAAACGGATTCCGGAGAGTGATTGAAATATAATTCTGGGGAGTTGCGAGGTGGATCACGCGCGCGTCGCGAAGGGTTCGCGCGCGGCGTTCGAGGCGAGGTTTACGTGCCCGCGGAGTAGTCGTTCGCGTACGTGATCTGCTCCTTGGTGAGCGAGTCGATCTTCAGGCCCATCGTCGCCAGCTTGGTGGCGGCGATCTCCTGATCCTGCTCCGGCGGCAGCTCGTACACCTTCTTCTCGAGCGTCTTGCCTTCCTTCGCCAGCTTGAGCATGCCCATGAACTGGTTGGCAAACGACATGTCCATGACCTCGGACGGGTGGCCTTCGGCGGCCGCGAGATTGATGAGGCGACCCTGGCCGAGGACGTAGATGCGACGGCCGTCCTTGGTCACGTACTCCTCGTTGTCCTTGCGGATCTCGCGCTTGCCCTTGGCGCGCGCCTCGAGATCGACGAGGTTGATCTCGCAGTCGTAGTGGCCGGTGTTGCAGACCAGCGCGCCGTCCTTCATCGAGTCGAAGTGGCGGCCGACGATGATGTCCTTCATGCCGGTGGCGGTGATGAAGATGTCGCCGATCTTGGCGGCCTCATCCATCGTCATCACGCGGAAGCCCTCGAGCGTCGCCTTGAGCGCGGCGGTCGCCTTGATCTCGGTGACGACGACGTTGCAGCCCATGCCCTTGGCGCGCGACGCGACGCCGCGGCCGCAGTGGCCGTAGCCGGCGACGACGAAGGTCTTGCCGGCCAAAAGCACCGACGAGGCGCGCAGGATGCCGTCGAGCGACGACTGCCCGGTGCCGTAGACGTTGTCGAAGTCCCACTTGGTCTCGGAGTCGTTGATGGCGATGACCGGGTACTGCATCTTGCCGTCGGCCGCCATGGCGCGGAGGCGCTGGACGCCCGTGGTGGTCTCTTCGGTGCCGCCGACGATCGAGCGGGCCAGCTCGGGATGCTTGGCGTGCACGGTGAAGATGAGGTCGGCGCCGTCATCGAGCGTCAACGTCGGCTTGAACTGGATCGTCTGGTCGATGCACCAGTAGAACTCTTCCTTGTTGAGGCCGTGCCAGGCGTAGATCGACGTGCCTTCCGCGGCGAGCGCGGCGGCGACGTCGTCCTGGGTCGAGAGCGGGTTGCAGCCCGACCAGGAGATCTCGGCGCCGGCGGCGCGCAGCGTGCGAATCAGGACCGCCGTCTCCTTGGTGACGTGAAGGCAGCCCGCGATGCGGTGCCCCTTGAGCGGCTTCGAGTCTTTGTACTTTTCGCGAAGCGCCATGAGCACGGGCATGCGTGATTCGGCCCACTCGATACGGAGCTTGCCCTTATCGGCCAGCTTGAGATCGGCCACCTTGAAGTTCGCCATCTGAGTTATCTCCTCATGCGGATACGTTGATGGATGCCTGACCCCCTCTAAGTACCCGCCCATCGTGGTATTGTCAACCGCGTGAGCGACCGATCGCAGGCGCGGACATCCTGAGCGCCCCCGCGGCCATGATCGCTCCCCCGGCCGGTTGGGAGGCGCACCGCTACTGGCACGACTTCCACGTCGAGCTGTCGGCGCGGCAGGCGGGCCTCGCCACCGCCTGCGTCTGCCTGGCGCTGCTGGTGCTCGGGCGGGCGCTCCTGCCGGTGGCCGACCGCGGCCGCGTGCGGCTGACGATCTTCTTCATCTTCACCTATTTAGTGATGCTGTTCATCAAGGCCGGGCTGCTCGCGGGCGGCATGGACTCGGCCTACGCGACAGCGCATCTGGCGGCGCTGGTGGCCTTGTCGTGGGGGATCACCGGCACCGCGGGCCTGATGACCTTCGACCTCATCGGTCATCGCTTCCGCATCCCGAAGATCCTCCGCGACCTGTCGGTGACGATCGCCTCCGCGGTGGCGATGGTGATGCTGCTGTCGCGATCGGGCGTCAACCTGCTCTCGATCATCACGACCTCGGCGGTGCTGACTGCGGTCATCGGCCTGGCGCTGCAGGACACGCTCGGCAACCTCCTGTCCGGAGTGGCGCTGCAGCTCGAGTCGTCGATCGGCATCGGCGACTGGATCCGCCTCGAGGATCGGCAGATCGGCCGCGTCCAGGAGATCCGCTGGCGCTCGACGGTGCTGCGCACCAAGAACGACGACATCGTCATCATTCCCAACGGCCTGTTCGCCAAGGGCGTCATCACCATCTTCGGCAAAGAGGGGCTCGAGAACCGTCGCTGGGTCTACTTCAACGTGCACCTGCGCCACGCGCCGAACCAGGTGCAGCAGGTTGTGCTGGCGTCGCTGGCCGGCACGCCGAACCTGTCGACGCGCACGCCGCCAGACTGCCTCTTGTGGCGCTATCACGACAGCTGGGCCGAGTACGCGGTGCGCTACCGGCTGACCGACTACGGGCCCGACGATCCGACCGACTCGGAAGTGCGCAAGCGCATCTGGTACGCGCTGCACCGCGAGAACATCGAGATCCCGTACCCCGGCTACAACGTCTTCATGACCGAGCTCAACGCCGCGCGCACGCAGACCAAGCAGGAGCGCGAGCGCATGCGCCGCATCGAGCTGCTCGGTCGGGTCGGCATCCTGGCGCCGCTCGACGACCATGCGCGGCTCGCCGTCAGCGACGGGCTGCAGCACTGCGTCTACGGCGCCGGCGAGGTGATCATCAAGGCCGGCGACGCGGGCGATTCGCTGTTCGTGATCCGCAGCGGCAGCGTCGGCGTCCGGATCTCGGGCGATGGGCTCGAGAAGGAAGTGGCCACGCTCGGCGAGGGCGAGTTCTTCGGCGAGATGTCGCTCCTGACGGGCGAGCCGCGGCGCGCGACCGTGGTGGCCAAAAGCGACGCCGAATGCTACGTGATCAAGCGGGCCTCTTTTCAGAGGATCCTTCAGGAGAACGCCAGGTTGGCCGACGAGATCGGCAAACTGTTGAGCGAACGTGAAATGAAGAACAAGATTGAACGCGAGGGATTGTCGGCCGAGGCGGCACGCGCCAACACCGACCATCAGGCGTTGCTCACCCGGATCAGGAGCTTCTTCGGTCTGTCATGACAGCGTCGGACGAATCGCGGATGGTCAAGGATCCTATTTGCGGCAAGGACGTCGACACCTTGCGCGCGCGTGCCGTCGGCATCTTCGGCGGCGTCACCTATTACTTCTGCTCGGCGGACTGCAAGTCGAAGTTCAACGACCCGCGGCAGTCGGGCGGATCGGCGCCGCCGATGTTGGAGCGGCGGCGGTCGGAGCCGACGCATCCGCCCGCGGGCGCAGCCGACGATTCGAGCGGCAGCTCGGTACGCTATGCGCATTCGCGGATCCGGCGCATCACGGGTGAGGTCGGCACACCGATGGTGCAGATCGACCTGTCGCCCAACTCGGCGAAGCGGAAGCCGGCCGAGAGCGAGCCGTCCACCTCGGCGGTCGAAGAGGGCGATGCCGAGGCGGCGCCGCGGTCGTCGCGGACCTGGATCGTGGTGGTGGTCGTGATGTTGATCATCGCCAGCGCTGTGGTTTTCTTCACACTCAAGCGGCAATGACCGACGAGAGCCCCCAGCCGCCTGTCGTCGATGTGCTGATCGGCCACACGCTGGCTGACCGCTATCGCCTGACACGCAAGATCGGCGAAGGGGGCATGGGGTCGGTCTACGAGGCGCTGCACATCGCGCTCGCCAAGCCGGTCGCGGTCAAGGTGCTGCGCGAGAAGTATCTCGATCGTCCCGAGGTGGCGCGGCGGCTGGTGCAGGAAGCGCGCATGGCGTCGTCGATCCGGCACGAGAACATCGTCGATATCACCGACTCCGGATCGACCGAGGACGGGCGCACGTACGTCGTCATGGAGCACCTGGCCGGGCAGAGCCTGGCCGAGCTGTTGCGGCGCGAGGGCGCGCTGCCGGAAGGGCGCGTGGTCGACATCGCGCGGCAGGCGGCGTCGGCGTTGAGCGCGGCGCATGCGCTCGGGATCATGCATCGCGACGTCAAGCCGGAGAACCTGTTCCTGCTCGATCGCGGCGGGCGCGACTTCGTCAAGGTGCTCGACTTCGGCATCTCGAAGTCGATGAAGCCGGGCGCGCCACCGACGGAGGAGTCGCTGCGGCTCACGCACACCGGCATGGTGCTGGGGACGCCGCTGTACATGTCGCCCGAGCAGGCGCGCGGCGACGAGGACCTCGATCAGCGCATCGACGTCTATGCGCTCGGGGTGATCTTGTACGAGTGCCTGACCGGCGAGGTGCCGTTCCGCGGCAACAACTACCTCGGCGTCATCTCGGCGGTGGTGAACCAGGAGGTGACGCCGCCGCGCAAGCTGCGCCCCGAGATGCGCATCTCGGCGGCGCTGGAGCACGTCGTACAGAAGGCGATGGCCAAGGCGCGCGACGAGCGCTACCCGACGATGGACGCGCTGGCCGCCGATCTCGATCTCGTCGCGGCGGGCGGCAACGTCGACGCGCCGCGCTTGACCTCGACCTCGCCGGAGCGGCCGCGGACGACGCTCTGGCTGGCGGCGGTCGCCGTGCTCGCGGGGACGGCGTTCCTCTTGGCGGTCGATCGATTCACGCGCGCGCCGGCGCCGGCAGCGACGGCAACACCGACGCCCGCTGCCACCACGCCGGCGCCGCCGGCGGCTCCCGCGACGGCGCCGAAGACGGTGGTGCTGCACGTCGAGACCACGCCGCCCGGCGCGGAGATTCGCCAGGGCTCGCGCGTGTTCGGGCCGGCGCCGCGCGATCTGTTGCTGCCGCGCTCCGAGGTGCCGGCGCGGCTCATCTTCCGGCTCGACGGCTACGAGGACGGTTCGGCGACGATCGTGCCGACGACCGACGACACCGTGCGGGTCAAGCTCGAGCCGCGCGCGCACGCCAAGCACGGTCGCGTTCCTGCGGCGGCGTCGTCGAAGAAGTCGGACGAGCCGCAGAAGCAGACGGGCGAGACCTTGCCCAATCCCTACTGATGCGGGCGCTGGTCGCGCTCGTCCTCGTCTACGCGCTCTTGCCGTCGGCGCGCGCGGCCGAGGAGTCACCTGATCGCACGGCCAAGGCGCACTACGACAAGGCGCAGGATCTCTACGGCACCGGCGCCTACGACGAGGCGATCGCCGAGTACCAGGAGGCCTATCGGCTCAAGCCGCATCCCAACGTGCTCTACAACATCGCGCAGGCCTACGAGCGGCTGCTCGACTACGCCCAGTCGGTGATCTGGTTCGAGCGCTACCTGGCCGAGGCGCCGGCCGATGCGCCGGAGCGGACCATCGTCGGCAATCGCCTCAAGATCCTGCGCACGCTGCCGGCGCGCATCTCGGTTACGACCATTCCGGAGCACGTGCGCGCGGCGATCGTCGACAGCGACGGGAAGCGGCACGAGGCGGACACGCCGACGCTGTTCAAGGTGCCGGCCGGGCGCTACACGATCGATCTCGCGCAGCCGGGCTGGGAGGGCGAATCGCACGAGGTCGGCGTCGAGATCGGGCAGCCGTACTTCTATCAATATCGCCTCAAGCGCTCGACGGCGCAGGTCACCATCTTCACGCGGCCGCGCGGGGCGCGGGTGTTCATCGACGAGCGGCTCGTCGGCGAGACCCCGTTCGCCGGTACGCTCGACGTCGGCCGCCACAAGCTCCTCCTCGAGCATCGCGACTATCCCTGGCATCGCGAGGAGCTCGACGTGCAGCCGGGCGCGCCGGTCAAGCGTGAGGTGACGCTGACGCGGCCGATCCGCTCGGGGCGCACCGAGCTGGTCATCTCGTCGATGGTGTTCGGCGGCGCGGCCGGTCCGCTCCTGCTCAACTCGGTGCTGGGCAACTCGCAGTTCGGCAACTCGGGGCTCGGTCTCCTCGTCTACATGTTGTCGTCGGGGGCCGGCATCGGAGCCGGCTTCCTCGGCTCCTTCTTGGCGACGCGCGACGGCATCAAGGTGGGCTACAGCTCGCTCATGATCGGCGGCGCCGTGTGGGGCGCATCGCTGGCCTCGGGGCTGTCGCTGGGGCTGCAGGTTCCGACGCAGTACGTCTACGCGCTGGCCATCGCCGGCAGCGGCATCGGCATGACCGCCGGATTTCTCGTCGCACGCAAGCTCGAGATCTCGGCCGGCGACAGCGCCATGGTCAACTCCGGCGGGCTGTGGGGCACGGCGACCGGCGCGCTCATGGCGCAGGCGATCTTCCGCAACCCATCGACGCCGCAGCTGGGCTGGTTCATCCTCGGCGGCACCGCGGGCGGCGTGCTGGCGGGATCACTGTTGGCGTGGAAGCTCGAGCTCAGCCGCGGGCACGTCGGCCTCATCGACGTCGGCGGCCTCGCCGGCACCGGGCTTGGCTTCGCGCTCGGCTACGTCATCGGCGTCAACTCGGGCGGCGAGGACAACATCCAGGTCGGCGCGCGCTACGCGCTCGGCGGCATGGCGCTCGGCCTGCTCGCCGGCGCCGTCCTCACGCGCAAGTACAAGGGCGACGTGCCGCCGGTCGAGGCGCTCTTGCGCCGCGAGCACGGTCAGTGGGCGTTGGGGATTCCGTCGTTCACCGTCGAGCAGGCGATCACGCCGGAGGGAACTGCGCCGCGCCTGTCACTGGTGCTCGCGCACGGCAGCTGGTAGCCCGGGCGCAGCTCGCTGCCGGTCGCCGGTCAGCCGACGAAGCTCGGCACCGACTCGTTCTTGATCATGTCCTCGAGCTCTTCGCGCCGCCGCACGACCGCGTACTCGGAGCCCTTGACCATGACCTCGGCGGCGCGCTGGCGCGTGTTGTAGTTCGACGACATCGTGAAGCCGTAGGCGCCCGCCGACATGAGGACGAGGAGGTCGCCTTCCGCCGGCTTCTGTCCGAGCGCGCGGTCGCGCGCCAGGAAGTCGCCGGTCTCGCAGATGGGACCGACCACGTCGGCGACGTAGGTCTGCGGGCCGCTCTGCTTCTTGACGGGCCAGATGGCGTGATACGAGTCGTAGAACGCCGGGCGGATGAGGTCGTTCATCGCCGCGTCGACGATGACGAAGTTCTTGATCTCGCCCTGCTTGAGATAGAGCGTGCGGGTCATGAGCACGCCGGCGTTGCCGACGATGACACGGCCCGGCTCGCAAATGAGCGTGACGTCCAGACCCGTGAAGGCGGCCATCGCCTCCTCGATCGCCTTGCCGTACTCGGCGGGCGAAGGCGGGTCCTCCTGGTTGTACGGAATCCCGAGGCCGCCGCCGATGTCGACGTAACGGATCGTCACGCCCTCTTTGACCAGCGAGCGCGTCAGCTCGCCCAGGCGCGCGATCGCATCCTTGAACGGCGACGTTTTGGTGAGCTGCGATCCGATGTGGCAATCGATCCCGACCACTTCGATGTGCTTCATGCGGCTGGCGTCGATGAACGTCTTGCGCGCCTCGGCGACGCCGATGCCGAACTTGTTCTTCTTGAGGCCGGTCGAGATGTAGGGATGGGTCTCGGCGTCGACGTCGGGGTTGACGCGCAAGGAGATCGGCGCGCGCTTGCCGAGGCGCGCGGCGACGCGCTCGATGGCGTGCAGCTCGCTCGTGCTCTCGACGTTGAAGGCGAGGATCCCCTGCTCGAGGCCGTAGACGATTTCGTCCTCGCGCTTGCCGACGCCGGAGAAGACGATCTTCTTCGGATCGGCGCCGACCTTGAGGGCGCGGAAGATTTCGCCGCGCGAGACGGTGTCGACGCCCGCGCCCATGGCGACCAGCGTGCGGAGGACGGCCAGGTTCGAGTTGGCTTTCACCGAGTAGCAGACGATGTGCTTGTTGGCGCCGAGCGCGTTGTCGAACACCTTGTAGTGGCGCTCGAGCGTCGCGTGGCTATAGACGTACACCGGCGTGCCGACCTCGGCCGCGATCTTGGCGAGCGGCACCTGCTCGCAGAACAGCTCGTCGTCTCGATACTCGAAGTGGTGCATGGAAGCTCCTTGAGAAACGCTGACAGCTGACAGCTCTTACGGAATCGCGTTCAGATCGGACTCGGCTTGCGCGATCGCGGCTAGCACGCGGGTCTTGGCCGGGCCGCCGATGACGTCGCGGCGGTCGACGGCGCGGTTGGGGTCGAGGACGGCGAAGAGGGTCTCGTCGAATGTAACGTCGGGGGCGATGGCGGCCATCTCGGCGAGCGACAAATCGGTCAGCTCGAGGTTGCGGGCGCTTGCCGCGCGCACGAGGGCGCCGGCCGCGGCGTGCGCTTGACGGAACGGGACATTGCGGGCGGCGAGCCAATCGGCCACTTCGGTGGCCAGGAGGTGGCCTTGACCAACCGCTCGCGCCATCCGCGGCACGTCGAAGGTCGCGCCAGCCATCAGGCCCGCCATGGTGCGCGTGCACAAGAGCGCCGTCTCGACCGCGTCGTAGAGCGGCTCCTGCGTCTCCTGCAGATCCTTATTGTAGGCGAGCGGCAGCCCCTTGATGACCACCATCAGCGTCGTCCAGTCCCCGATCACCCGACCGACCTTGGCGCGCACCAGCTCGGGCACGTCCGGGTTCACCTTCTGCGGCATGATCGACGACCCCGAGCAGTACGCCTCGGGCAGCTTCACGAACCCGAACTCCTGCGACGCCCACAAGACCAGCTCTTCGCCGAGACGTGAGAGGTGCGCCATCTCGAGCGCGCACGCCGCCACCAACTCGACCGCGAAGTCGCGATCGCCCACCGCGTCGAGGCTGTTCGCGGTCGGCCGATCGAAGCCGAGCGCCCGCGCCGAGGCCTCGCGATCGATCGGAAACGTCGTCGCCGCCAGCGCGCCCGACCCGAGCGGCGATTGATTCATGCGCCGCGCCGCGTCGGCCAGCCGCCCGCGATCCCGCGCCAGCATCTCGTAGTACGCCATCATGTGGTGCCCGAGCCTGACCGGCTGCGCCCGCTGAAGGTGCGTATAGCCGGGCATCAACGTGTCGACGTGCGCGCGCGCTTGCGCCACCAGCGCCCGCTGCAAGGTCGCGATCGTCTTCGACAGCTCGGCCGCCTGCGCCCGCGCATACAGCCGCAGGTCCGTCGCCACCTGGTCGTTGCGACTCCGCGCCGTATGCAGCCGCGCCCCGGCCTCACCGACGATCTCGGTCAGCCGCACCTCGACGTTCATGTGCACGTCTTCGAGCTGCTCATCGAGGACGAGCTTGCCCGCCCGCCACTCCTCGACGACCTGATCCAACCCGCGGGCGATCGCCTCGGCATCCGCCGCCGTCAGGATTCCCTGGGCCGCCAGCATGCGCGCGTGCGCCTTGGACCCCTCGACGTCGTACGGCAGCAGCCGCTGATCGAAATCGATCGACGCATTGAGCCGCGCCGCATCATCGGTGAGCTTCGAATGAAATCGGGGTCCGCGCATGCTGGGCGGAAAAAGGCTACCAGCTGTCAGCGATCAGCTGTCAGCAAAAATCGGGGTCTTAGGAGGCGCGCTTCTGCTGACGCTTGGCCTCTTCGAGCTCCGCGAAGAAGCGAATCGCCGTCTCGACACCGTTCTCGAGCGACTCGAAGATCAGCGGCACGAGGCCTGCCGCCTCGGTGCGCAGCACGTCGTAGTAGCGCTGGCGCTCGATGCTGTGGATCACGACCGGCGGGAAGCCGTCCTTGAGCAGCATCATATTCATCAGCAGGCGAGCCACCTTGCCGGAGTTCTTCGGCCACGGGTAGATCGACATGAAGCGGTAGTGCGCGCGCGCCGCGCGCTCGACGGGATGAAGGTGCTGCGTCTCTTCCTCGTCGAGCCACTCCACGAGCTTCTTCATGCGCATCGTGATCTTGTCCGGCTGCGCGATCTCGTGGAAGTAGAGCCGGTGAAGCGGGTTGTCCTTGCGGTACGGATTCCCCTTCGCCTTCTCGTCCGGCGTCAGCGCCGAGTGCAGCATCTTGAGCGTCTCGAGCGTGATCGGATTCTTCTTCGCCTTGCCGCTCTTCTTCGCCGCGTGCGCTTCGGTCGCCCACTGGCGCGCCGTCGCGCGCACCATCTCGATCGCCGCTTTGTGATTCTTGATCTCTTCGTACATCGGGATCAGCGACACGTCGGAGATGATCTTCTTGTCGATGGCTGCTTTGAGCTCGTGATACGAGAGCACGACACCCTCGAGCGCGTTGTCGTGATAGATCCACGACACGTCGAGCTTCTCGTCGAAGTCGGCAACGATCGTCGAATTCGCTCGCATGCGCATTTCACGCAGTGTCTCGATCTTGTTGTCGATTGTCAGGAACCGCTTGTCGACCGTCATCTCTACCCGCTCCGCGCAGTTGGCTTAATCGATCCGTATCCGAGAAAAGAAGCTGGGGGAGAGGACCCTCAGCTTTTGAAGCATAATGCTAACTTGAGTCCCCTCTCCGAGTCAAGGCCCGTCCCCACAGGTACGGAACCGTAGGCCTTCCGCAGTTTGCCGCATTTTGTCGTGATGTCAAGCAATTGGCCGAGTGTCGCCTAATGCGACAGCCTGTATGACCCGAGACTAACTCCGCAAGTTGCCGCACCTTTGAAGAATTTAACGAGCGCTGGGCGCATCTGTCACAACCGTTAGCCGATTAACGGTGCCCAGAGTCGCCAAGTTCTTGATGGACAACGATTTCTCCTTGTGATGAAGTGCACTTCACCCTCGGCAGGGGAGGGCTCGGACGCTGGACTGCTTCTTGTAGTGGGCGCGTCCGCGCTGGTTTTAACGAGGAGTGTTCGCGTGAAGTTGCTCACCCGTTTTGCAGTCGTCATCGGGGCGATCATCGGAGCCGACGCAGCGGGCACCGGAGCCTGGGCACAGTCGGGCGGGCTCAGCGCCGGCGCCGCCACTCCGACGGTCGAAGCGACCGCGAGCACCAAACCGCGCTTCTACGGCTTCGCTCTCGATCTCACGATGGCCGACGGCTCCGGTCTCAACTCGATCGGCCACAACTACCGCAATGACTTCGTTTGGTATTTCGAGCCGACCTGGAACCTCGGCAAGATGTACCTGCGCGGCAGCCGCTGGCAGACCTTGCAGCTCCAGGCGCGCTTCTCGCTGACCGCGAACGTCTCGGGCACCGACGAAGCCAACTTCAGCGGCTACTCCAACTCCACCGGTCCGCAGGGCACCTGCGGCAATCCCTCTATTAATGATAACGGCTCGGTCGACCCCGGCTCGGTCGCATACTGCAGCCCGAAGCCGAACAATCGCCGCGCCGATTACAGCGACACCTTTCTGACCCTGCGCAATCCGCGCATCTACACCATCCCGAAGGTCGAAGTCGCCATCAACCCGTCGTTCCGCGTCGTGCTACCGACCTCCGCGGAGTCGCAGTACTCGACGTTGATCATGTCGATCCAGCCGTCGATCTCGATCGGCCGCAGCTTTTTGCATGACAAGCTGCGCCTCGGCTACGGCTTCGGCTTCACCAAGTACTTCCATCGCTACGCGGCGCCGCAGCTCGATCCGACTTCGGGCGGTCAGGCCGCGACCGTCGGCGGCAACTACAACGACGGCGCGTTCGGTGCCGGCCTCTCCAACTTCTACGCCGACCCGTCGCGCGCCGGCACCATCGGCGGCTACAACCCGAGCTACTCGTTCACGCACACCGTCTCGGGCGGCTATCAGCTCAGCGAGAAGTGGTCGGTCGACGTGATCTATCTGATCGTCGACGCCTTCACCTACGATCACTCGTGCACGCTTCAGGTCAACGGCGTCACCTACAGCACCTGCGCCTCGGGCGACGCGGTCGCGGCCAACTCCGGCGCCACCGTCACGCGTCCGGGCCATCGCGACTCGCAAGTCTTCTGGGCCACGCTCGCCTATCAGCCGGTGGACTGGCTCGGGCTCACGCTCGCCTGGATCAACTGGGCGCCGCTGCAGAAGCCGGACTCCAGCTATCGACAGGGTCTCATCTCGACGGACTACAACGCGTTCACGACGATCCAGCTGGGGGCGACGATCACCGTCGACAAGCTGGCCGCTCGATATTGGAGGAAGTAGCAATGAAGAAGCTTGCTTGGCTGGCTCTGGCGTTGGCGATGGGCTGTGCACAGGAGAACGCGCCGCGTTCATACGTGCAACCGAACGTCATCAAGAAGGCCGATTTGCAGGGGACCTGGTACTACCTGCAGACCGTCACCGACGCGCCGCCTACGTCCGCGATCATGTTCATCGGCCAGTCGTCGGAGCTGATGAAGATTCGCTTCGACGTGCAGGAAGGCTTCCTCTACGCGCGCCGGGCCTACGAGCAGGTGGCCGATTCGGAAGACGCCTACAAGCAGGACCCGGCCAAGTACGCCGGGCAGCCGCTGGCGGCGTGGCCGATCAAGAACCAGTTCGACATCATCCGCGACTACAACAGCACGACCGGTGAGGAGTCGAACAAGATCATCGAGTCGACCGAGCGGCCGTGGAACGAGCGCGAGTTCATCCGCGTCGACTGGTCGGAGAACCAGATCACCGACTACGTCGGCATCGGGCTCAACTTCTTCTTCAACGACGCGACGGTCTCCAACGTCAGCTACTGGGAGAGCGATCCCACCAAGCCCGACGCGCTGCACTTCGAGCGCGCCGTCAAGCCGGTCGACGAGACCGCCGAGTTCGGCGAGGGCGAGGCGAACTACTTCGACATCACCAACAAGCTGGCGGTCAATCCGACCGAGCGCCAGATTTGCTACGAGCAGGGTGGGGTTCAGCAGTGCTTCAACGTGCCGGCCTGCTTCCTGCGCCAGCAGCTCGACGACTGCGCGACGCAGGTGGTCAAGGTGCGCCACGCCTTCGCGAAGGTCTCGCCGAAGCACGACTACCAGCCGCGCAATTGGGATGGCCAGCAGATGAACCTGTTCGGCATCTGGGACGTCGGCCTCAACCGCCTCACCTACAACCGCCAGTACGGCGTCACCAACACCGGCATTCGCCGCCACGCCGCGCGCTTCAACATCTGGCAGAAGTCGTATCAGGCCGACGGCAAGACGCCGATTCCGTACGACAAGCGTCAGCTCCGCACGATCCCGTACTACGCCGAATCCTCGCTCGAGCCGTTCCCGCCCGAGCTGTTCGACTCCGGCAAGGAAGTCATCAAGCAGTGGAACGAAGCGGTCAAGTGCGCCGCCGCCGATGTCATGGGCTTTCAGAAGGCGGACAAGCAGTGCGACATCACCAAGGTCCCCGACATCTTCGTCTGGTGCCACAACCCGATCAAAGCGGGCGATCCCGACGCGTGCAAGGCGGACTTGAAGCCGCAGCTCGACGCTCAGGGCAACGTCGTCGTCGGCGACGATGGCCAGCCGATCTTGCGCGCGCGTCAGGGTGATCCGCGCCGCTCGACCATCTTCTGGGTCAACCAGACCCAGAGCGCCGGTCCGCTCGGCTACGGTCCGCCGCTGTTCGACATCGAAACCGGCGAGACCATCTCGGGTCAGGCGTATATCTACGGCGCCGGCGTCGACAGCTACGCGGCGCGCTCGCGCGACCTCGTGGCGCTCATGCTCGGTCAGCAGTCGCCGGACGACTTCGTCGTCGGTACCAACATCAAGGATTGGGTTCAGTCGAACCGCGCCGGTACCACCAACCTGCCGACGACGCTGTCCGACGATCAGGTCAAGAAGATGTACAGCGCGATGGACTTCTCGTGGGCGCGCGGTCAGGCGCCCGAGGCGCCCATCGACCGCTCGTCGCCGACCGCGTTCATGACGAGCTGGGAGAACCGCGAGAACGCGATGTATCGCTCGAACCTGTTCGGGCAATCGCAGGCCGACCTGCCGCAGGTGCGGCGCGACAAGCTGCGCGGCACGGTGCTCGAGTCGATGATGATCACCCCCGACATCATGGCGATGGGCGGCGGGGCGCCGGCGACCGATTGGACGTCGTTGAGCGAGGCGGAGAAGGCGCGTGTCTCGCCGCTGCGCTCGCAGGCGGTGCGCAAGGAGATCAACGATCGCATGGACAAGATGCGCGCGTTCGGCGTCGACTTCGCAGACTTCGCCGACGAAGGCATCGCGCAGCGCGCGCTGCAGCTGGCCAACGACCCGGCGGTTCCGAACATGGACCCCGAAGCCATCCGCCAGAAGCTGCGCAAGGACATCTTCCTATCGGTGACGCTGCACGAGGCCGGCCACAACATGGGCCTGCGCCACAACTTCCGCGCGTCGTTCGACGCCATGAACTACTTCCCCGAGTACTGGGATCTGCGCGCGGCGGCGGCGAAGAATCCGGCCGCCAAGAAGTTCGCGGGCATCGATACCGCGACGCAGCAGCCGATCGGCGTCGCCTACGCGGGCGCCGACTGCAACGCGGCGGCGCGCAAGAACACGATGCGCCCGCGCTACGTCGACTGCCCGGGTGGCGCGACGTCGGTCGACGAGGTGGTCGGTAACGTTCGCGAGTACCAGTACTCGTCGGTCATGGACTACGGCTCGAACTTCAACTCGGACCTGTGGGGCCTCGGCCGCTACGACAAGGCCGCGATGAAGTTCAGCTACGCCGGAGACGGCTTCGTCGAGGTGTTCCCGTCGGCGAAGCAGGACCAGAACACGCAGCTCTTGTGGGCGGCCATCCACGCCTTCCAGAACTCGCTCGGTCTGCCGTCGCCGATCGGCCTCACCGCGGGGCTCTCTTCAATCAACTACACGACCTATCCGTCGCTGTTCTTCGACGGTGTGACCGGCATGGCGAACCGCGTCGACGTCCCCTATTCGGACATCACGCCCGGCGGTCCCGGCGGCTACGTGCTCTCGGATACCTTGAACCGCCCGCTCGTTCCGTACTTCTTCTGCTCGGACGAGTTCGTCGGCAACCTGACCTGCCAGCGCTTCGACTCGGGCGCCGACGCGTTCGAGCAGGCGCAGGACATCATCTCGCGCTACAAGAACTACTACCTCCTCAACAACTTCAAGCGCGACCGGTACACCTTCCACACCAACCTCGCGTACAAGGACAACATCTCCAGCCGCTACCTCGACATGCTGAGGCAGCAGCTGACCTGGTACGTCCTTTTGCGCGCCGACTTCACCGACTTCGAGGCGGCCCAGGCCGATCCCAACCCGGGCGCGGCGGTCGACAGCTTCTTCAACAACGAGGACGGCTGGGCGACGTTCACGGCCGCGGTCTCGGCCGGCTTCGACCTCATCGGGCAGATCATCACGCAGCCCGAGGCCGGTAACTTCGTCAAGGTCTCGGCCAACGTCGTCTCCGACTATCCGGTCGACGTGTGGAAGAAGAACAGCGACGGCACGCAGCCGCAGATCGGCGGACCGCCGGGGGCCAAGATCATCGGGCTCATCGACGGCAAGTACATCGACACCACGTGGGACTTCCGCGGCTGCGGCTACTACTGGGCCGACGAATGCCAGACTCGCATCGGCTACTTCGTCGACAAGACCATCGCGCTCGACATCCTGTCGCAATCGCAGGCCTACTTCACGGGCCGCGATACCTCGACCGACGTGCGCAAGTACGCCATCGGCTACGCCCTGCCCTTCAAGGCGCAGGTGCAGGAGAAGATCGGCGCGCTCCTGGCGGGTGACTTCTCTACGTTCGCGCCGTACTTCACGGGCGCGGCGGCCGACAAGGTGACCAACCCGGGCTGGAGCCTCAACAGCTCCAACATCGCGGCGCGGCCGGCTTCGCCCGAGCTGATCGACCCGGCGGGCGGCTTCACGCTGCAGCTCTATGCCGGGCTCTACGGTCTGTCGGCGTTCCCGACCACGTTCGACCACTCGTTCGTCGATTCGACGCGCGTGTTCGTCGTCGGTAACGGCGAGGCGCCGATCCCCGACTCGCAGCTGCTGAACTCCAACGGAACCCCGGGGCCGAAGGCGACCACCAACCCCGCGCAGCTGGTCAGCAACAGCCCGACGCCGGGCACGTTCGAGTGGTTCATCTTCACCGACCCGACGTCGGGCAAGACCTACGCGGCCCAGGCGACCAAGCGTGTCGCCGATGGGTCGGCGGGGGCGGTGCCGACGACGGCGCAGATGTACCGCAACGACACCGGTGTGCGCATGCTCGAGACGGCACTGCAGCTTCAGACCCAGGCGACGGCGCTGTGCCCGGGTAGCGACGCCGCCGGGCAGGCGGCCTGCGCGGCCAAGACCCAGGCGCTGCAGAAGTTCAAGCAGAACATCGACGTCATGCGCTCGCTGCACAACGCGTTCGGTTACGCCAGCTACAAGACCGACGCGCCTTTCTACTACTAAACCTCACTAAAAATTAGCGCCGCCGCTCCGTCGGTGGCTTAACCGTAGAGTGGGCGGCGAGTTCACTCACGCTACGGTCATGCCTGAAGAGGCGCTCGCGCTGTTGCAGCCGCGCGGCGGCGCCGTCTATTGCGACGGCACGCTCGGCGGCGGTGGGCACGCGGAGCGGATCCTCGCGGCCAGCGAGCCGGACGGGCGGCTGATCGGGATCGATCGCGACCCAGATGCCCTGGCCGCGGCCGGTGCGCGGCTGGCGAGGTTCGGCGATCGCGTCACCCTCGTCCATGGCGCGTTCGGCGACGCGCTGAGCCTCCTCCGCGAGCTGGGTGTCGACGCCGTCGACGGTTTCCTCCTCGACCTCGGCGTCTCGTCGCCGCAGCTCGACCGCCCCGAGCGCGGCTTCAGCTTCCGCACCGAGGGGCCGCTCGACATGCGCATGGACCCGACGGCCGCCGAGACCGCCGAGACCCTGATCCGGCGCATCGGCATCGACGACCTGGCCGACCTCCTGCGCCGCTACGGCGACGAGCGCTACGCGGGGCGGATCGCGCGCGCCATCAAGGAAGGCGTCATGGCCGGCGAGATCACGACGACGACCGAGCTGGCGGCGGTGGTCGCGCGCACGGTGCCGACCCGCGAGCGCTCCAAGGACCCGGCGACGCGCACGTTCCAGGCGCTGCGCATCGCGGTCAACGACGAGCTGGGCCAGCTCGAGCGCTTCCTCGCCGATTTCCCGGATTTCATCCGCGTCGGTGGGCGGGTGGTGGTGATCGCGTTTCACTCGCTCGAGGATGGCCTGGTCAAGAACCGGTTCCGCGATCTGGCGAAGGAGTCGGGCTATCCGCCCGACATCGAGGCCAAGATGGGATTGCCGCCCCCGACGCTAAAGGTGCTGACGCGAAAGCCGCTCGAGCCGTCGGAGGCCGAGGTCGCGGCCAATCCGCGCGCGCGTTCGGCCAAGCTGCGCGGAGCGGAGCGACTGTGATGTCGGAGGTGCGGAGATGAGCCTGCGTGGACGCTCGCCTTCCTGGCTGATCGCGGCGGCGACGGTGGCGGTGACCTTCGCCGCGCTGGCGCACGTGTGGGTGCGGCTGCAGATGCTCAGCCTCGGCTACGACATCTCTCGTGAGACGAAATGGCGCCATGACCTGGGCGAGCAGAATCAGCGGCTGACGCTGGAGCTGCGCACGCGCATGGACCTGGCCGTCGTCGAGCGGGTCGCGCGCGACGAGCTCAAGATGGTGCCGCCCGACCCGCGCGCCATTCGCGTGGTCAAGCCGTGAGCGATCCCTCGTGAGCGATCCCAAGACGCGCTTCACGCCGTCGCGTTGGGTCAAGGCGCGCCTCTATTTCTCGGCGATCGTCCTCGGCTCGCTCTTCGGCGGGCTCTGCTGGCGCGCCTACGTATTGCAGGTGCGCGAGTCCGATCGGCTCAAGGCGATGGCCGAGGACCAATACCTGAAGGACGTCGAGCTGCCGCCCAAGCGCGGGCGCATCCTCGACCGCAATGGCGTCGAGCTGGCCGCGTCGACCGAGGTCGACTCGGTGCACGTCAACGCGCGCATGCTCATCGCCGCCGATCGCGGCGCCGACACCGCCCGCCAGCTCGCCGACGTCCTGCACCTCGATCGCCGGGAGCTCGAGAAGAAGCTCAAGGCGCGCCGCTACTTCACGTGGGTCAAGCGGCGCATCAGCCCCGAGGAGGCGCGCGCCGTGCGCGAGCTCCAGCTCCCCGGCGTCTACCTCGACCGCGAGCCGCGCCGCTACTATCCCAATCGCGGCCTCGCCGGTCCGCTGCTCGGCTGGGCCGGCCTCGACGCCGTCGGTCAGGAGGGCATCGAGCTGCAATACGATCGCTTCCTCCGCGGCACGCGCGCGCAGGTGCCCGGGCTGCGCGACGCCCTCGGGCGCGCTGTCTTGATCGGCGGCCTCGGCGAGGCGGGCGACGTCGCCGGCAACGATCTCTACACGACCATCGATCGCTACATTCAGTTTCGACTGGAGCGCGCGCTCGAGAAGGGCGTGACCGCGCATCGCGCCAAGGCCGGCGTCGCGGTGGCGCTCGATCCGGCGAACGGCGAGGTGCTCGCCATGGCCGCGGTGCCGACGCTCAATCCCAACGAGCCCGACGGCGCCCGCGAGCATGGCGCGCGCAACCGCGCGGTGACCGATCCCTTCGAGCCGGGATCGACGATGAAGACCTTCACCATCTCGGGAGCGATCGAGGCGGGCGTCGTGCGCGTCGACGAGGATTGGTGGTGCGAGAACGGCCACATGCAGGTCGGCGGCAAGACCATCCACGACGCCGAGCCCATCGGCGACGTGACGACCACCGGCGTCCTGGCCAAGTCCTCCAACGTCTGCGCGGCGAAGATCGCGGCGCGCGAAGGGCGCGAGCGGCTGCGCGAGATCCTCTTGCGCTTCGGCTTCGGCCGCCCGACCGGCGTCGATCTGCCGGGCGAGCGCGCGGGGCAGATTCGCGCGCTCGAGAAGATGGGCCCCGTCGAGACGGCGACGATGGCGTTCGGGCAGGGCCTGACCGCGACGCCGCTGCAGGTGACCGCGGCCTACGCGGCCATCGCCAACGGCGGAACGCTCTACCGTCCGCATGTGATCCGGCGCGTGCTGTCGCCCGAGGGGCAGACCGTGCAGGAGGCGCAGGTCGTGGGGCGCCGCGCCATCTCCGCCGACCTGGCGTCGACGATGCGCACCATGCTGCACGCGGTGTCGCAGAAGGGCGGTACGGCGCAGAAGCTGTCGGTGCCGGGCTATCTGTTCGCGGGCAAGACCGGCACGGCGCAGAAGGTCGACCCGGTCACGCGTCGTTACTCGCCGACCAATTGGGCGGCCTCCTTCGTCGGCTTCGCACCGTACGATCATCCGCGCCTCGTGCTGTTCGTGCTCATCGACGAGCCGACCGGCGCGCACCACGGCTCCGACGTCGCCGGCCCGATCTGGCAGGAGGTCATGATCGACGCCGTGCGCTGGCTCGGCGTGCCGCCCACCGAGGCGATCAAGCCGGTGGTCGTCGAGGGCGGCGAGAAGAAGCAGCCCAAGGTTCCGCAGGTGGCGGCGGGGCTCGAGGACGCCGAGGAGGGCGACCTCGTGCCCGTCGTCGACGACGAGTCGGACGCGCGGCCTCGCCCCGAGGTGCCGGACTTCTCGGGAATGAGCGTGGCCGAGGCGCTGCAGGCGGCGCGACACGCGGGGTTGCGGCTCGAGGTTGTCGGCAGCGGCAAGGCGACGGCGCAGTCGCCGGGCCCGGGCGCGCTGCGTCGCGGGGCCATCTGCAAGGTCTCGTTTACACCGCCCGGCTAACGGAGTACGTGTACGCCATGACACGGTCGTATGGCGTGGCGCGGCTTTACACGTGGCCGCCGCATTGCACGAGGAGGGCGACGTGCGTCTAGGGAAGCTACTCGACGGGGTCGAGGTGATCGCGGTCGAAGGCGGCGCGGTCGACGCCGTCGAGGTCGCCGAGGTGCGCGACGACTCGCGGGCGGTGGCGGCCGGCGACCTCTTCGTCGCCACGCGCGGCCAGACCGTCGACGGCCATCATTATCTACGTGCGGCGCGCGATCTAGGCGCGGTCGCCTTCGTCGTCGACGCCAACGCCGAGGTCCCGCCGGTCGACGCGGTCGTGGTCAGGGCGCGCTCGTCGACGACGGCGCTGGCGCGCATCGCGGCCAACCGCTGGGGTCGGCCCGCCGACGCCATGACGATGATCGGCATCACCGGCACCAACGGCAAGACCACGACCACCTTCCTCGTCGAGGCGCTGGCGCGCGCGGCCGGAGGCGAGCCGGGCGTCCTCGGCACGGTCACCTATCGCTGGAAGGGCGTGGTGCGCGAGGCGCCCTTCACGACGCCGACGCCGCTGGTCCTGCACGCGACCCTGGCCGAGATGCGCGACGCCGGCGTCACCCACGTGGCCATGGAGTGCAGCTCGCACGCGCTGGCGCTCGGAAGGCTCGACGGCGTCCGCTTCAAGGTCGGCGCCTTCACCAACCTCACGCAGGACCACCTCGATTTTCACGAGACCATGGCCGCCTACGCCGACGCCAAGGCCAAGCTGTTCCGCGAGCACCTCACCAGCGACGGCACGGGCGTCATCAACCTCGACGGCGAGTGGGGCGCGTTCATGCTGCAGGAGGTACGCGGCCGCGCCATCGCCGTCGCCGCCGGCGGCATTCCCGACGTGCTGGTCATGCGCTCCGAGCAATCGGTCGACGGCATCACGGCAGAGCTGACCACGCCCATCGGCCCCGTCGCGCTGCGCTCGCCGCTCATCGGCGCCTTCAACCTCGAGAACCTCACTGTCGCGGTCGGCATCGGCATCGGCCTCGGCATGACCGCCGAGCAGATCGCCCGCGGGCTCGGGGACGTGCGCGGCGTGCCCGGCCGCGTCGAGCGCGTCGCCGGTGACGGTGGCTTCAGCGTCTTCGTCGACTACGCGCACACGCCCGACGCGCTCGAGCGGGTCATGGCGGCGCTGCGCCCGATCACGCGCGGCCGGCTCATCGTCGTCTTCGGCTGCGGCGGCGATCGCGACAAGTCCAAGCGCCCGAAGATGGGGCGTGCTGTCGCCCGCGACGCCGATCTGCCAATCGTCACCAGCGACAACCCGCGCACCGAGGACCCCGCCCTGATCATCAGCATGATCGTGGAAGGCGTCCGCGAGCTGCGCAGCGACGGCTTTTTGGTCGAGGTCGACCGCCGGCGCGCCATCGGCGCCGCCATCGAAGCCGCCCGCCCCGGCGACGTCGTCCTCATCGCCGGCAAGGGCCACGAGGACTACCAGATCCTCGGCAAGACCAAGCACCACTTCGACGATCGCGAAGAGGCGGCGGCGGCGCTCGCGAAATTAGCCAATCGCGCGCCGAACGGTCAGAGTTAGAAGCCATGGCGCAGGTTGCCATCCCACTCGTTCGCGTTCTCGACGCCACCGGCGGTACGGCTTTGCGCGGGCAGAGCGGCGAAGAATATTCGTCGGTCACGATCGACAGCCGCGCGGTCGCGCCCGGCGCGCTCTTCTTCGCAGTCAAGGGCGATCGCTTCGACGGGCACGACTTCGCGATCTCGGCCATCGCCGCCGGCGCGCACGGGATCGTCGTCGCGCGCGGGCGCGGCGCCGCGTTCGATCACGACTGCACCGTCATCGAGGTCGACGACCCGGTCCGGGCGCTCGGCGCGCTCGCGGCCGCGCACCGCCAGGCGATGGCGCAGCTCGAGGTCGTCGCCATCACCGGCTCCAACGGCAAGACGACGACCAAGGAGATGGTCGCGTCGATCCTGTCCGCGGCGGCGGGTGGCGACGCGGTGCTCAAGACCGAAGGCAACTTGAACAATCACCTCGGCGTGCCGCTGACCTTGTTGCGGCTGCACGAAGGGCATCGTTACGCGGTCGTCGAGATGGGCATGAGCAACCTCGGCGAAATAGCCTATCTGACCGGTCTGGCGCGCCCCGACGTGGCCGTTGTCGTCAGCGTCGCCGGCGTGCATGTCGAGACGCTCGGCTCGATCGAGAACGTGGCGCGCGCCAAGGCCGAGATCTTCGCCGGCCTCGACGAGGACGGCATCGCCATCTATCCGGCAACCGAATCACTGCTCTTGCCGTATCTCGGCGCGCTCGCGCACAAGATGACCTTCGGACCGAAAGCGGTGTCACCGACGGTGGCGTACGACGAGGTCAAGCCCGGGCCGACCGGGCTCGACTTGCGGCTGCACCTCGCCGGCGTGACCTCGAGCGCCGGCATCGACGCGCACCTTCCGCTCATCGGCGGTCACAACGCCTCGAACGCGGCCGCCGCGGCCTGCGTGGCGCTGGCGCTCGACGTCGGCGAAGGCTCGATCCTCGACGGCCTCGCGACCGTCAAGCCGGCCAAGCATCGCGCGCAGCTGATGCAGGTCGGCAGCTACACCGTCCTCGACGACTGCTACAACGCCGCGCCCAACTCGATGCGCGCCGCGCTCGACTCGCTGGCGGAGATCACGCCGCCCGGCGCGCAGAAAATAGCGGTGCTCGGCGACATGCTGGAGCTCGGCCCGCAGTCGGCGCAGCTGCACGCCGACATCGGTGAGTACGCTGCCGAGCGCGTCGACTACCTCATCACGCTCGGCCCGCAGTCGGTCGCCATGAACGAGGCGGCGCGCCCGCGCCTCGGCGACCGCATGCTGCACACCGAGGATCCCAAGGACGCCGCCGACAAGATCTGCGAAGTCGGTCGCGCCGGCGACGTGGTCCTGGTCAAGGCCTCGCGCGGGCTGCGCCTCGAGCGCGTGATCGACGCGCTGACCGCAGTCTGTCAGCGGCCGCGCGGCGGCGACCACGAGGCGCCCGGGCCAGGGCCGGGGCGAGAAGAAGAGAGCTGATGCTGTATCACCTGCTATTCCCACTTCACGTGCACGCGGGCCTCCATTGGCTGCGCGTGATGCGCTACGTCTCGACGCGTATCATCGCCGCCACGCTCACCGCGATGGCGATCTCGTTCCTCCTCGGGCCGTGGTTCATCGACCGGCTGCGCTCCAAGCAGATCGGCGAGCAGATCCGCACCGACGGACCGCAGACGCACAAGAAAAAAGCCGGCACGCCGACGATGGGCGGCTCGCTCATCCTGTTCGCGCTCGTGATTCCGACGCTGCTCTGGTGCGATCTGACCAATCGCTTCGTCTGGCTCGCGCTCATGGTGACCATCGGCTACGGCGTGGTCGGATTCGTCGACGACTACCGCAAGCTGACGCGCTCCAAGAAGGGCATCTCGGGCAAGGCGAAGCTGGCGGCGCAGATCGTCATCGCCGCGGCCGCCGTCTTGTATCTGTTCTACTCCGATCTCTACGACGCCGACCTCAAGCTGCGCGTCGCCTTTCCGCTCGTCGACTTCTACAAGCATCCGATGGCGCTGTGGATGCCGGCCTATATCGTCCTCGCGATCGTGGTCATCGTGGGCGCCTCCAACGGCGTCAACATGACCGACGGCCTCGACGGCCTCGCCATCGGCCCCGTCATCTTCGCCGCCGGCACCTTCCTCATCCTCGCCTACGGCGCCGGCACCGTCATCAAAGGCTTCAACATCGCCGAGTACCTCAAGATCCCGTACATCCACGGCTCGGGAGAGCTGGCCATCTTCTGCGGCGCGATGACCGGCGCCGGCATCGGCTTTCTGTGGTTCAACACCTATCCGGCGGCGGTCTTCATGGGCGACGTCGGCTCGCTCTCGCTCGGCGGCGCGCTCGGCATGCTCGCAGTCCTCACCAAGAACGAGTTCACGCTCGTGATCGTCGGCGGCATCTTCGTCGTCGAGACGCTGAGCGTCATGGTGCAGGTCGCCTCCTTCAAGCTCACCGGCAAGCGCGTCTTCAAGATGGCGCCCATCCACCATCACTTCGAGCTCAAGGGTTGGGCCGAGCCCAAGGTGATCGTGCGCTTCTGGATCATCAGCTTCATGCTGGCGCTCATCGGCCTGGCGACGTTGAAGGTGCGGTAGCGCGTGCGACGGAGCGAACCGTAGTGGACTACGACATCGTCGCCGGCGTCGGACCGAACAAGGTGCTCGTCGTGGGCGCGGGCAAGACCGGCATCGCGGTGGCGCGCTTCTGCCACTCGCGCGGCGCCCAGGTCACCGTCACCGACATGCGCACCGGCGCCGAGTTGCACGGCGCCATGCAGGCCCTCGGCGACCGCGTCACCTGGGAGCTGGGCAAGCACATCCAGCGCTCGTTCCTCGACGCCGACCTCATCGTCGTCTCGCCCGGCGTTCCCGAGATCGAGCCGCTGCGGGTGGCGCGCAAGAAGGGCGTGCGCATCACCGGCGAGATCGAGCTGGCCGCGTCGTTCATCCAAGCGCCGCTCGTCGGGGTGACCGGCACCAACGGCAAATCGACGGTGACCGCGCTGGCCGGCGAGATGGCGCGCCAGACCGGCAAGCCGACCTTCGTCGGCGGCAACCTCGGCACGCCGCTCGTCGACGCCATCGACACGCCGGCCGGGTCGGCCAAGGGGCTCGTCGTCGTCGAGCTCTCCAGCTTTCAGCTCGAGACCGTCGAGAAGCTGCATCCGCGCGCGGCCGCGTTCCTCAACCTCACGCCCGATCATCTCGATCGCTACGCCAACGTCGAGGCCTACGGCGCGGCCAAGCTCAAGCTGGCGTCGAACCTGCGCAGCGACGACGTCATGGTGGTCAACGCCGACGACCCGTTCTTCGCGCACGCCGGCTTTCAGCGCCGCTCCTTTACCCGCGTGCTCACCTACTCGGGCCAGCCGCGCCACCACGCCGCCGCGCGCGAGGCCATCGTCGACGGCTTCGTCGACGGCAGCGACCTCGTCGCCCTCGGCGAGCGTTATCCCATCGCCGAGCTCAACCTCGTGGGCCGCCACAACCTCGGCAACGCGCTCGCCGCCATCCTCCTCATGCGCGGCAACGACCTCGCGTCCTACGACGCGGTCCGCAAGGCGCTGCACGTGTTCCGCCCGCTGCCGCATCGCATGCAGCTCGTCGCAGAAGCGCGGGGCCTCCGCTTCTACGACGACTCCAAGGCGACCAACGTCGACTCGGTCGTGGCCGGCCTCGACGGCTTTCCGACGCCGTTCGTCCTCATCGCTGGCGGGCGCGACAAGGGCGGCTCGTACGCGCCGATGATAAACGCGATGCGCGACAACCGCTGCCGCGCCGCCGTGCTCATCGGCGAAGCGGCCGATCAGATCGCCGCCGCCATCGCCGCCACCAACGCGCCGCACATCCCGATCGTGCGCGCCGCCTCGATGGAAGAGGCGGTCACGCGCGCCGTCGCCGCCGCCGAAGCCGGCGACTCGGTCGTGCTCTCGCCCGCGTGCAGCTCCTACGACATGTTCGACAACTACGAGCATCGCGGCCGGCTGTTCCGTGCTGCGGTGGAGGCGCTGTAAATGAAAGAGTCCACCGCGACCCGCGTCGACACCCAGCTCAAAGAGCCCATCGTCGAGCCGCTGCCGACGACCGTGGCGCAGCCGACCCATGACATCGTCCTCTTCGCCACCGTGCTGGCGCTGGTCGGCTTCGGCATCGTCATGGTCTATTCGGCGTCGGCGGTCTACGCGACGCAGAAGTTCGGCAGCGCCACCTACTTCTTCCGGCGCGACCTTTTGTGGAGCGCGCTCGGCCTCACCGCCATGGGCGTCGCCATGCGCGTCGACTTCGGCGTCTACCGTCGCTGGTCCTACGCGCTCCTGATCGCGTCGATCGGCATGCTGGCGTCGGTGCTGCTGGTCGGCGCGCGCATCAACGGCGCCCGCCGCTGGTTCCACTTCGCCGGCGTCAGCTTCCAGCCCGCCGAATTGGCCAAGCTCGCGCTCGTCATCTATCTCGCCTATTCGCTGGCCAAGAAGGCGGAGAAGGTCCGCTCCTTCACCGTCGGCTTCGTGCCGCACATGATCGTGTGCGGGCTCATGATGGCGCTCCTCCTCAAGCAGCCCGACCTCGGCACCGCGGTCATCCTCGGCATGGCGACCTTGATCCTGCTCTTCGTCGCCGGCGCCAAGATCTCGTACATCTTCATCGCCTTTCTAGCGGCGGCGCCGATCATGTACCAGGCGATCGTGGGCACGCCGTGGCGCCTGCGCCGCATGCTCGCCTTCATCGATCCCTGGCAGTACCGCTACGACGTCGGCTACCAGATCACCGAGTCGCTCATCTCCATCGGCTCGGGCGGCGTGCGCGGCCTCGGCCTCGGCGATGGCAAGCAGAAGCTCTTCTTTTTACCCGAAGCGCACACCGACTACGTCATGGCGATCGTCGGCGAGGAGCTCGGCCTCATCGGCATCGTCACCATCGCGGCGCTGTTCGGCGTCCTGGTGTGGCGCGGCGCTCGTGCGGCGTTGCGCGCGCGCGATGCGTTCGGCTGCTATCTCGCCTTCGGCATCACCGCGATGTTCGGGCTGCAGGCGCTCGTCAACATCGGCGTCGTCCTCGGCGCCCTGCCGACCAAGGGGCTGCCGCTGCCCTTCGTCAGCTTCGGCGGCTCGACGCTGGTCGTCGATCTCTTCGCCATGGGCATCCTGCTGAACATCTCGCGCGCCGCGCCCGAGCCGGCCGGCTCGCGTGCCCGGGGTCCGTGGCTGCCGCGCATTCGCTGGACCGCCAAGAAGGGCAACCGTCGGCTGCCCGGCGGCGGAAAACGCGTCGAAGTAGCGTAGACCGATCATGAAGATCATCATCGCCGGCGGCGGCACGGGCGGACACCTGTTTCCCGGAATCGCCGTCGCCGAAGAGCTGGTGGCGCGCGGTCACGAGGTGCGCTTCGTCGGCACCGCGAAGGGCATCGAAGCGCGCGCGGTACCCAAGGCGGGATATCCGCTCGACCTCATCGATATCTCGGGGCTCAAGAAAAAGGGATTCGTAGGAACGTTATCGGGGCTGATTCGCGTGCCGCGCGCGATGAGCCAATCGCGCGCCATCCTCAAGCGCGAGAACCCCGCGGTCGTCATCGGCGTCGGTGGCTACGCCTCGGGCCCGGTGGTGCTGGCCGCCGCCCTGAGCGGTCGCGCCACCGCCATCCTCGAGCAAAACTCGGTTCCCGGCTTCACCAACAAAACCCTCGGTAAATTCGTACGCGTGATATTCGGCGCGTTTCAAACGGCGGGTAATTCGTTTTCCAAGAACAAATATCGGCTGGTCGGAAATCCGGTGCGCCGACCGGTTCGCGAGGCGCTGGCCGCCGCGGTGGGCGAGGGCGAAGGGGTGCTCGTCGTCGGCGGCTCGCAAGGCGCGCACGCGGTCAACGAGCTGGTCTTCCAGGCGATGAAGATCCTGCACTCGGTCAATCAGACCCCGCGCCTGGTCCACCAGACCGGCGAGCAAGACCGCGAAGATTTCATCCGCCGATATGCCGAGGCCGGCATCACCGCCGACGTGCGCGCCTTCATCGACGACATGGGCGCCGCTTATCGCGCCGCCGCCGTGGTCGTCGGGCGGGCCGGCGCCTCGACGCTGGCAGAGCTCACCATCATGGGCAAGCCCGCCATCTTGATCCCCTTTCCCTTCGCCGCCGACGACCACCAGACGGTCAACGCGCGCGAGCTGGCCGACGCCGGCGCCGCGCACCTCCTCGTGCAGGCGACGACGACCCCGGTCGAGCTGGTCGAGGTGTTGCGCGGCCTCCTCGGCGACCGGGCGCTGCGGGCCAACATGTCGGCGGCGTCGCGCGCGCTCGGCCGCCCTCACGCGCACGCCGACATCGCCGACGCCATCGAGGCCCTGGGCGCGGTACATTGAGTCGATGTTCCACAAGCGCGATACCCACATCCACTTCGTCGGCATCGGCGGCATCGGCATGTCCGGCATCGCCGAAGTGCTGCTCACGCTCGGCTACGCGGTCAGCGGCACCGATCTAAAAGAGTCGGACACCACGCGCCGCCTGGCGCAGCTCGGCGCGCGCATCCTCTTCGGCCACGACGCCGCCCACCTCGGCGACAGCGACGTCGTCGTCATCTCGAGCGCCGTCAAGTCGACGAACCCCGAAGTGGTCGCCGCGCGCGCGCGCGCCATCCCGGTGATTCCGCGCGCCGAGATGCTCGCCGAGCTGATGCGCATGAAGTACGGCATCGCCGTCGCCGGCTCGCACGGCAAGACGACGACCACGTCGCTCGTCGCCACCGTGCTGCACGCCGCCGGCCTCGATCCCACGGCGGTCATCGGCGGCAAGCTGCCGTCGCTGGGCTCCAACGCGCGCCTGGGGCAGGGCGCCTACCTCGTGGCCGAGGCCGACGAGTCGGACGGCTCGTTCATGAAGCTGTCGCCGACCGTCGCCGTGGTCACCAACATCGACCCCGAGCACCTCGATCACTACGGCACGCTCGACGCGCTCAAGCGCACCTTCGTCGACTTCATCAACAAGGTGCCGTTCTACGGGCTGGCCATCCTGTGCGTCGACCACGAGCATGTGCAATCGATCCTGCCCGCCGTGGAGAAGCGCCACGTCACCTACGGCTTCACACCGCTGGCCAACTTCCGCGCCGTCGACGTCGTCTTCGACGGGCTGCGCACGCAGTTCACCGCCATCGCCCGCGGCAAGGTGCTCGGCCGCGTCGAGCTGGCCATGCCCGGCCGCCACAATGTGCTCAACTCGCTCGCGGTGCTCGCCGTCGCCGACTTCCTCGGCGTCGACTTCGCGACCTATCAGCGCGCGCTCCAGAGCTTCACCGGCGTCGGCCGCCGCTTCACGGTGCGCGGCACCGCCGGCGGCGTCATGGTCGTCGACGACTACGGCCACCATCCGGCCGAGATCCGCGCCACGCTGTCGGGCGCGCGCACGGGCTTCCGGGACCGTCGCATCGTCGCCGCGTTTCAGCCGCATCGCTACACGCGCACGCGTGACCTCATGGGCGAGTTCGCGCGCGCCTTCAACGAAGCGGAGCTGGTGGTCGTGTGCGACATCTACGCCGCGGGCGAGGAGCCGATCGCCGGCATCACGTCGCAGCGGCTCGTCGAGGAGATGCGCGCCTCGGGGCATGGCGGCGCCCTGCACGTCGCCCGGCGCGCCGACATCGCCACCACGCTCTTGCCGCACCTCCGCGACGGCGACATCTTGATCACGCTCGGCGCCGGCGACGTCTGGATGGCCGGCGAGGAAGTCTTGAAAGCGCGTGCGTGACGAGGATAAACAGGCGATCGTCGACGCGCTCGCCGGCGACGGCGAGGTCACGTTCGACGAGCCGATGGCGCGCCACACGACGCTGCGCATCGGCGGCCCCGTCGACGCCTGGGTCGCGCCCGGCTCGGTCGCGGCGCTCGAGCGGCTGCGCGCCGCCTGCCATGCGCGCGGGCTCGTCAGCCGCGGCTTCGGCTCGGGATCGAACCTGCTCGTCCGCGACGGCGGCATTCGCGGCGTCGCCATCACGCTCCGAAAGCTGGGCAACGTCACCATCGAGAAGCGCGACGCCGACGGCAGCGCCGTCGTGTGGCTCGACGCCGGCGCCTCGACCGGCAAGGTGCTCTCGTTCTGCACGCGCGAGAGCCTCGGCGGCGTCGAGTTCCTCGGCGGCGTCCCCGGCACCGTTGGCGGCGGCATGATCATGAACGCCGGCACCTATCTCGGCGAGTTCAAGGACGTCACCACCGAGGTCCACGCCGTCGACGAGCGCGGAGAAGCCGTCGTGCGCGACAACGCCGCCTGCGGCTTCCGCTATCGCCACTCCGACATCCCGCCGCTCGACGTGGTCACCGGCGCACGCCTGCGCCTGCCGTCGCGGCCGCGCGAAGAGATCGACAAGGTCGTGCGCGAATTGCGCGATCGCAGAAAGGCGCGCGAGCCGCACGGCGTCCCCAACGCCGGCTCGATCTTCAAGAACCCGCCCAACGAGTTCGCCGGGCGGCTCATCGAGCAGTGCGGGCTCAAGGGGCGTCGCGTCGGTGGGGCGGAGGTCTCGCCGGCGCACGCCAACTGGCTCGTCAACGCCGGCGGCGCGACGGCGAAAGATTTTCTCGAGCTGGTGGAAATCGTGCGCGCCGCCGTCGTAGAACGGTTCGCGATCCGATTGGAGCTGGAAGTCAAAGTCGTGGGAGAGGATGCATGAGCACGTACATGGGCAAGCGGATCGGCGTCATCATGGGTGGCCCGTCGTCGGAGCGCGACGTCTCGCTCAACTCGGGCCGCGGCATCTTGGCGGCGCTCGAGGCGAAGGGCTACGAAGCGGTCGCCATCGATTGGAAGGGCGGGAGCGACGATCTGGGCGCGCACCTGCGCCGCGAGAAGATCGACGCCGCCTGGATCGCGCTGCACGGAACCTACGGCGAAGACGGCTGCGTGCAGGGGCTGCTCGAGTGCTACCAGGTCCCCTACACCGGCTCGGGCGTGCTCGCCTCGGCGCTGGCGATGGACAAGGTGGCGACGCGCCGCATCTTCGACCAGGAGTCGATCGAGTCGCCGCGCTGGCGCCGCTTCCACGGCCCCGCCGACGTGGCGCGCATCGGCTTCCCGCTCGTGGTCAAGCCGTCGTCGGAGGGCTCGTCGGTCGGCGTGTCGATCGTCAAAGATCAGTCGACGCTGCAGGCGGCGCTCGACGCGGCCAAGAAGTGCCACGGCATCGTGCTGCTGGAGGAGTACATCAAGGGGCGCGAGATCAACGTCGGGATTCTCGACGACGAGGCGCTCGGGGAGGTCGAGATCCGGCCGGCCACCGAGTTCTACGACTACGAGGCGAAGTACCTGCGCAACGACACGCAGTACCTCGTGCCGGCGCCGATCACCGACTCCGAGCGGCGCGTGCTGCACGACCTGGCCGTGCGCGCGCACAAGGCGCTCGGCTGCGCGGGCGCCACGCGCGTCGATCTGATCCTCGCCGAGGGTGGGCGCGCAGTCTGCCTCGAGATCAACACGCTGCCCGGCATGACCGATCACTCGCTTTTGCCCAAGATCGCGGCCCATCGCGGCATGGACTACGCGACGCTGGTCGAGCGCGTCCTCGACTCCGCGCGACTGCACGCGTAGTATCCGCGGATGGATGCTGCCCCGGCGCTGAACGCTCCCAAGCCGCGATCGCCGAAACGGCAGCCGGGCAACGCGCTTCCGATCACCGCGCTCGTCTTCGCGGCGCTCTTCTTCTTGCCGCTCGTGCCGACCATCGGCCTCATCCTCGGCGTCATCGCGCTCATCAGCGGCCGCTCCAAGGCGATCTCGATCGTCGCTGTCTCGTTGGGCGCCTTTTTCACGTTCATGACCGGCATCTACGCGGCCATCGCGATCCCGGCGTTCATGAAGTACATCGCGCGCGCCAAGTCGACCGAGGCGATCGCGCAGGTCGCGTCGCTCGGCAACGCGGTCTCGGCGCTCGACGCGCGGCACTTCGCCGCGCTGGCCGACAGCCAGTGGACCCCGGCCGGCAGCGCCTGCGCGCAGCCCAAGCAGAAGTTCGCCGCCGACCCGACGACGTGGCAGGCCGAGCCCTGGAAGACGCTCGGCTTCGCCGTCGACCGCGCCACTGCGTACCAGATGCGCGTGACGCGCAACGCGCAGGGATTCCTCGTCGAAGCGCGCGGCGATCTCGATTGCGACGGAAAGCTCAGCCACTTCGCCCGGCAGGTCACGGCGGAGGGCGTGCAACCGCCCGAGATCACCGACCAGTTCGAATAGCCGCAAAATCCCCACCAGTTTCACGCGCGATTTTTTGCGCCGTTCGAACGGGCAGCTTACAAGCGTAAGACATGCTGCCCAAGGCCCGCCCCAGGACGACACGCCATGCCGGCTGGCCGTTCGTGCGGCGGCGCAACCGTCGCATCCGCAATTCGTCGCCCGCCTTGCCGCGCGCGCCGCGACCGCCGCTGTCGACGGTGATGTGGCAGGCGCTGGCGCGCTGGCGCCGCTCGCTCCTGGTCGCGGGGGTCGCCGTGGCGCTGGCCGGCGGCGCGTGGGCCGGGCGCTGGTACGTCACGCACTCGCACCATTTCGCGGTGCGGGTCGTCAAGGTCTCGACGACCGCCCACGTCAGCTCCGAAGCGTTGATCACGCGCGCGGCCGTGCCGCTCGGCGTGAACCTGTTCGCCGTCGACCGCGAGGAGGTCGCCCGCGCCGTCTCACAAGAGCCGTGGGTGCAAAGGGTCCATGTTCGCCGCGAGCTGCCGTCGACGCTGACGCTCGACGTCGTCGAGCGCACCGCGGCCTGCGCCGTCGCGCTCGGGTCGCTCTATCTCAGTGACGCCGCCGGCACCGTCTTCAAGCGCGCGACGCCCGAGGAAGCCGCGTCGCTGCCGGTGGTGACCGGCCTCAACCGCGAAGATTGGCTGGCGCAGCCGGACCATGCACGCGCGGCCGTTCACGAAGCCTTGCAGGCGATCGCCGCGTGGCGGAGCGGCGGCCACGAGCGGGCACCGGTGGGCGAGGTGCATGTCGACCGCATCGCCGGCGTGACGCTGTACACCGATCGCGGAGTCGGCGTGCGCATCGGCGTCGTCGACGAGACGCTGGCCGATCGGCTGCATCGCTTCGACGTCGTGACCGCGGCGCTCGCCGAATCGGGCGAAGAGCCGAGACTCGTTTACGTAGACAATCGTGCGCGGCCAGATCGCGTGACCGTAAAACTCGCGTCGGCACAATTGTCGGCGCACAGTGGCAACAGGGACTGAGCGAGGAATATGGCGAAGCGAGAGGAGCTCGTCGTCGGTTTGGACATCGGCACCACCAAGATCGCCTGCATCGTGGGCGAGGTGACCGACGGCGGCGTAGACATCATCGGCGTGGGGACCCACCCTTCGACCGGCCTGAAGAAGGGTGTCGTCGTCAACATCGACGCCACCGTGCAATCCATCCAGCGCGCGGTCGAGGAGGCCGAGCACATGGCTGGCGTGGAGATCACGTCGGTCTATGCCGGCATCGCCGGCGCGCACATCAAGTCGCTGAACTCGCAGGGCGTGTGGGCGGTCAAGGATCGCGAGGTCAAGGAGAGCGACGTCGCGGCGGTGCTCGAGCAGGCCAAGGCGATCAACATCCCGCAGGACCGCGAGATCATCCACGTCCTGCCGCAGGAGTACACGATCGATCACCAGGACGGCATCAAGGAGCCGCTCGGAATGTCGGGCGTGCGTCTCGAGGCCAAGGTCCACCTGGTGACCGCGTCGGTGACCTCGGCGCAGAACATCATCAAGTGCTGCCACCGCTGCGGGCTGCAGGTCGCCGACGTGGTGCTGGAGCCGCTGGCCTCCGCCGAGGCGGTCCTGCACGAGGACGAAAAAGAGCTCGGCGTCGCGCTCATCGACATCGGCGGCGGCACCACCGACCTCGCCATCTTCACCGACGGCGCTATCGTGCACACCAGCGTGCTCGCGGTCGGCGGCCATCAGCTCACGGCCGACATCGCCTACGGCCTGCGCTCGCCGCATTCGGAGGCGGAGCGCATCAAGCACAAGCACGGCTGCGCGATGGTCTCGCTCGTCGGCGAGGACGAGATGATGGAGGTGCCGTCGGTCGGCGGCCGTCCGGCGCGCTCGGTCAAGCGGCAGTCGCTCTGCGCGGTCATCGAGCCGCGCGTCGAAGAGATCTTCATGCTGGTGCGGCGCGAGATCGAGAAGAGCGGCCACGCCGACAAGCTCGCCTCGGGTTGCGTCATCACCGGCGGGTCGACGATCCTCGAAGGCATGACGGAGCTGGCCGAAGAGGTCCTCGGCATGCCGGTCCGTCGCGGCTCCCCGATGGGCGTCGGCGGCCTCATCGACGTCGTCCGCAGCCCGTCCTACTCGACCGGCGTCGGCCTCGTCCAATTCGGCGTCAAGCACATGGGCATCACCCACTTCCAGCGCGGCGACGCCGACAAGCGCAACGTCTGGCAGCGCATGCGCAACTGGTTCGGCGAAGTCTTCTAGCCGCGCAGCGCGGGCTTAGAGAGTCGTATCGACGGTAGGGTCGGGAGTCAGCACCGCCGTCGTAAGATCCGGCGCGGTCCCCCTCGTCCGAAGCCAGATGCGACCGAACCCGCCGCCACCGCCGCCCCTATCGAGTGGGTTGGGCAGCGAAGCAGGCCGCAGCGTCATACTCCCATCGCGAAACGCGCCGCCTCCGCCGACCTCGCGAGGATTCGCCGTCGCATCTCCGCCGTCGCCGCCTAACCCAAGAGTAGGCGCGCCGTCTCCTCCCGCTGTTCCCAATTGCGCACCGGCGCGCGGCCCAGCCCCGCCGCCGCCGTTGGTGACGATCTCGCAATTCGAGAACATCACTTGTGGCGCTTCCAAGACGACAGTCCCTCCCGAACCGCCGCCGCCAGCATCGCGGGCGACGATGAGTGGACCGCTTCCGTCGTAGTACCCGACTTCTCCGCCACCACCCGCTGCCCACAGCTTGCCCATCACGGTGATCGACACCGCAGACGAGATTTGAAGCGCACCGCCGCCACCGCCGCCATGTCCGGTTGCGAGACATGCTGCGGCGTTGCAATTGAATCGCCCGCCGGCGCCGCCCGATGCGCCGCCGCAGAATTCGGCGAACGTCGGGCCATACGGCATGCCCGCGGGACCACCTCCCGCCGACGCGCTGCCTGCGTAGTTGCCCCCTCCGCCCGAGGTATTGTCGATCGGTCCCTCTCCGCCGGTCCCGCGATTGCTGCACGCGAGGCTGCCTCCCGGCCCGGCGGTACGCCCTTTCGCCGAAACGTCGATGCGCCCGGTTGCGGAGATGTTCACCGCACCCGCCGCGACGACGATCAGCCCCGCGTCGCCGGTGACGGTGACCGCCGAGTCGACCGTCCAATTGCCGATCGAAAGGACCGCGTTGCCTTGATTGAACTGAAACTTCACAGCCGCCGGAGGGGCTGCGCCGTTGATGGTGAGGTTGTGCGTGTCAATCGACGTGACGTTGATCAGGTTGGCGGCGCCCGTGTCGTACGCCGTCGCAGGGACGTGGCTCGGCACAAATTTCCAGTCGAACGTAGCGGCAACCGTAGTGGGTTGATCCAACGTCACGGTACAGGTGGAACCGTTGCCGACGCATCCACCCCCGGACCATCCGCCGAACGTCGCGTTTGACGCTGACGAAGCGGCGATTACGACCGTCGAGTGGGGCGGGTACAGGCCCATACAACTGGTAGCGTCACATGTCAGCCCAGTCGCGTTGATGCTGCCCTTCCCTGTGCCGGCCATCGTGACGGTGAGCGGCACATAGCCGGTGAGGTCGCTGCTCACCATGTCGACGTCAGTACCCGCCATGTCCACGTCGGCAGCGCCGACCGGCTGCAGCATCACGCGAGCCGAAGAGTGGGATCCAGGAACCACCGCGACGTCGGCGACACCTTCGCCGACAGTCGAGCCGGCCAACAAGCCGACGACGTCGACCCGCGCGTTCATGGTCATTTCGACGTTCACGAACAGCACGGCAAGCGCCACCGGCAAATCGGCTGTGCCGCCTTTCTCGGTCGCGACGGTCGAGGTTTGGTCAACGCCGTCGGCGGTGATGTGCACCGTCGCGCCGCTGATCCTGGTAACCGTCGGCGACGGGTCGATTTGCACCGAGAGGCACGTGCCAGGCTTGCCTTTGCATGGATCTACGAGCTTGGTCCCGCATCCGGCAAGACCGCAGGTGATCGTCAGCGCGACCGCAACTCTCATCGCGTCACCATGATGGGCATCAACGAGCTCTCGGTCCGCTGCGAGGTCAACGCGACCGCGATCCCCGTCGCCGCGCCTGCCGCGGCCACACCGACGATTGTCCACAGCCACCACCTCTTGTAGACGGGTTGCCGGCGGGCAGGCGGCCGGGCAGTCAGCACGTTCGTGGGTGGGCTGGCGGCCATCGGCGCCGCGTTCGCGGGAGCAATCGTCGTGTTCCGAGCGGCGGAAGCGACCCGTGCGTTCTCCTCGGCAACCTCCGACTCGAGCTTGGCGACGATCGCCCTTACTTCGTCCCGATTGGGCGTGTCTGACTTGTTCCGCAGATACGATCGATAGAAACGGATCGCATCATCCTTCTTGCCGAGTTGGCGGTGGCACTGCGCGATGTTGAAGAGGAAGGCAGGGTCCTCATAATTCAGGTACGCGCGTTTGAACGCCTCGAGCGCCGGTCCGAATTCGCTCAGATCATAGCGACGGCGACCTTCCTCATAGGCTTGGCGCGCGACGTTCTTGTTTTCCGCGCGCGCGAAGCGCGGAACGGTAGACAGCAGGGCCAGCGCAACGAACGCGAGAAGAACCTTCATGTGTGGATTATCGGCAGATCCTGCAGAAAGTTGTCAAAGCAGACGCGCCCAGCACCCCGCGACAGCATCCGCGCCTTCGGCCGCAACGGTCGAAAAACGTATGCGTTCCCCGCAGCAGCAGCCGGCGCAAGGTGGATTGAAGAGCCGATTCGTTTAGGCGGCTGCAACCTCCAGGTTGCAATTCGTTCATGATATCGCCGCACTGCGTCGAGCCAACCACGCGAAATCCCTTGCTGACGACACTATCCCACTGGTAGGGTCCGCGCCCAGGGGTGCCGCTGCATGAAAACCTTGTTCATCTTTGCCTCTCTCGGATCTCTCCTCCTCGGCTGCTCGTCGAACGGAACCAATCTGCTTCCGCAGGCTAGCGTGAACCCACGCGTGCTCGCGGCGGTCGATCGCGGTCCGGTCTCCGCCGATACGAAGTTTGACCTCGTCGTCGGCGTCAAGCTGCGCAACGCGAGCCGCCTGCCGCTCGTTCACGAGCAGCTCGCGGATCGCAACGACGCGCTGTCGCCCGAAGACTTCGGCGATCGCTTCGGTGCATCGCGCGCCGAGTACGCGCGCTTCGTCTCGTACCTGTCGGGACGCGGCTTCGAGATCACGCGCACCAATGCTGGTCGCACGGCGGTGACCGTCCGCGGCACCGCCGACGCCATCCGCCAGGTGTTCGGCGTCGACATGCACCAGTACGAAGATCGGAACGGCGTCTTCACGGCGACGCCGACTCCGGTCTCGGTGGCGAACGAAGTCTTCAACGACGTGTCGGGTGTCGTTGGCATCGATAACTCGTATGGCTGGTTCAGCCATATGACGAAGCCGACCCCGAATCCGGAGCCGAACGCCGGTACCGGCGCGCAGGTTCCCGCTGACATGCAGCAGCGCTACGGCGAGGACCTCGCCGCCATTAAGCAACCGGGGATGGGACAGACGATCGCGATTCTCTCGACCAACATGCCGACGAAGACGTCGGACATCAACGCGTACCTCACTCAGTACAAGCCGGCCGGTGTGAGCGTGCTCGCGGCAGGTCAGTATACCCAGGTGTTCGTCGGTGGCCCAAGCCGCGATGCTGCGAACACTAGCGCATACGGCGAGAACGCGCTCGATGCCGAGATGGTGCTGGCGACGGCGCCGTTCGCCAAAGTCGTGCAAGTGTTCACGGCAACCAACGGTCCGGGTCTCTTCACCGACGGCATCTCTTACATCGTGAACCAGATGCCGACGGCGCATCAGGTGACCGTCAGCTGGGGAACGTGCGAGCGCGGCGCGGCCGGCGAGATGCCGGTGATGAACGCGCTCTTCGCTCAAGCGAAGGCGCAGGGGCAGACCTGGTTTTTCGCTTCCGGCGACTACGGCGTCGACGGGTGCCGTGATTCGGTTGGCGTCAACAGCCCGACGAACAAGATCTTCTCGGCCGGCTGGCCGGCGTCGAGCCCATATGTCGTCGGCGTCGGTGGTACGCAGCCGACGACCGCAACCGCCGAGACAGCGTGGGCGGGTTCCGGCGGTGCTGCCAGTGAATCGATGGACAAGCCCGCCTACCAGGTCGGCTCGACCCCGAATGACGGCGCGCGCGACGAGCCGGACATCGCGGCCGTCGCGAGCTCCGTCGCGATGAAAGACTCGGTCACCGGCGCGACATCGGTCGGCGGCACGAGCGCGGCAACCCCGATTTGCGCGGGACTTTGGGCAGTTCTGGTGCAGCAGAAGGCACCTGCGGCAGGCATCACGACCGCGCTCGAGTCGATCTATGCGCTCGGAAAAGCGAACAAAGGATTCACCGACATCAAGACGGGCGCGACGGATGGACCAAGCGGCGGTGCAGGTGGCGGATCCGCGGCAACGGTCGGTTACGACATGGCGACCGGCTGGGGCACTCCGAACCTGACGTCTTTGATCGCGAACTGGCAGTAAGGGGAATACCAATGAAGCGCTACATCATTCTGGCGGCCCTGGCCGTCTTCGGTTGCAGCAACAACAACAACGGCAACAGCCACGAGTACGATCTCGGTACCGGCGGTAACGGTGGCAATGGCAGCGACGACGGCGGCGGCGGCGGCGGCGCCGATATGGCCGGCGGCGATATGGCCGACGTGACCGTCCCGCCCGCCCCGACGGCGACGCACGTGGGCGCGACCGGCACGACCTGTTGCATGGTCGCCGGCTCGACCCGCGCCGCATACCTTCTCAATCCGACGGGCACGACCACCATCACCGGCGAGCTGCACGTCGTGGACAAGATGGGCGTCGACAAGAAGATCGACACTGGCGTCACGGCGGCGGGCTTCGGCATCACGCCTGGCGGCAAGTCGATCATCTATACGAAGCCGTCGGGGACCAAAGCCTCGCTGTTCTGGGCCGACCTGACCACCGCGACCGTCGCGCCCAAGACGGTTTTCACCGGAACCGCCTACAACGCGACACTGGCGTTCGCCGGCTTCTTCTCGCCATCGGGCAAGTACTTCGTCGTCGGTGTCCTGCCCGCCGGAGTGTCGCGCAGCCCGGACATGCACGTCATCGATACGAGCAACGGCAACGACGTCTATCAGCGCCTCAACGGCGAGTTCGATTACGTCGAGGCCGTGCTACCGGACGACACGATGATCTTCCAAGACACCGCGGGCGGGCAGTCGGCCGGGTCGACGCCGGTGCAGACGCTGTATTGGATTTCGCTTCCGAATGCCGGCTCTTCGACGGCAGCGGCTATCTCGACGCACACGTCCTCGCTGACGCCGACCTCGGACAACAAGACCTTGCTGTATCTGCGGACCAACGGTGACCTCTATGCCTGGAATGCGATGACCAAGACGGGCGCGGGCACGAAGATCGCGTCCACCGTCATCAAGTTCACGGTCGGCCCGGACGCGACGGGACCGGCGGCCTACATTGCCGCCGACCATTCGGTCCATGTCGTTGGTACCGACGGGACCAAGCTGCTCGATGTCGCGGCTTCGGCGGCGACGTCGGCCGATTTGCTCTCTCAGATCGTCCTCGCCCCCGACGGCGGCGATGTCTTCTACTTCCAGGGTTACGAAACGCAGAACCAGCGCGGCACGCTTCTGCGCGCGAACGTGAAGGCGGGCGCGACGCCGGTCAAGGTCGGCGACAAGATCTCGAGCGCGGACCTCAATGTGCTCGACAATGCGCTGGTGCTGGTGCGCAACGTCGACGATCTCGGCGAGTTTGGCGAGGCGGTGAAGGCCAATCGTGACGGCAGCAACATCCAGTCGCTCGGGATGATGGTCCCGGTCGGCGGGCTCAACGTCGTCAACCCGGGGCCCGGCACCTGGTTCGCGATGCACCTCAACACGGCGGTCAAGGATCCGACGGCGGCGAATGTGCCGGTCAACGGATCGGCGGCGCTGTACGGCGCGCTCAGCTTCGAGGACAACGGCGGAGCGGCGGTCACGCTCGACGCCAAGGTCCACGCGGGCGCGTTCAGCTTCGCTGCCGACGACGGGCGCACGGCCGCCTTCGTCACCGGCGCCACCTGGAACGCGACGGCCAAGAACTACGTCGGAGCGCTGCAGGTCATCGCCGCGCGCGATCCGAACGCCAAGATCGACGGCAAGGTCAGCGGCTGCAGCGAGCTGGGACCGATCGTCGGACGCGGCCTGTTCGTCAACGCCCCGACCGCCAGCCCGGCCGGCGTCTACTACGTCACGTTCTAGCTAGCTCCGCTCGCACTTCGCTGGCGCCTACTTCACTCGCGCCCACTTCGCCTCGCTCGTTCTCTCCCCACTTCGCTCGAGCACACTGAACGCGCACGCAGCGCCTCCCCTCGTCGCACGCTCCCGAACCCCCGCGATCCCTGGCGCGACGTCTCACCTGAGAAAAAAAGCGGGCAAAAAATTTGGAGCACTCTCGGCCTCGACGGAAACTCGTACCACCACACCGAGTGGGGAGGTCCATCGATGGCGCTTCTGGAGTTTGACGACGAGCCTAGCAACCGCGCCAAGATCAAGGTGATCGGCGTCGGTGGTGGCGGCGGCAACGCAATCAACACGATGATCGAATCGCGCCTCGAAGGCGTCGACTTCATCGCCGCCAATACCGACATCCAGGCGCTCGAGTCGAACCAGGCGCCGATCAAGATCGCGCTCGGCGGCGCGCTGACCAAGGGCCTCGGCGCCGGCGCCAACCCCGAGATCGGCCGCAACGCCGCCCTCGAGGACATCACCAAGCTCACCGAAATCCTCTCCAACGCCGACATGGTCTTCGTGACCGCCGGCATGGGCGGCGGCACCGGCACCGGCGCCGCGCCGATCATCGCGCAGGTCGCGCGCGAGTGCGGCGCCCTCACCGTCGGCGTCGTCACCAAGCCGTTCGGCTTCGAAGGGCGCAAGCGCCGCAAGCAGGCCGAAGAGGGCATCGCCACGCTGCAGGCGTGCGTCGATACCCTCATCACCATCCCGAACGATCGCTTGCTCTCGATCGCCGGTCAGAAGACCACCATGCTCGACGCCTTCCGCAAGGCCGACGAGGTCCTGCTCAACGCCGTCCAGGGCATCTCCGACCTCATCACCATCCCCGGCCTCATCAACGTCGACTTCGCCGACGTGCGCACCATCATGAAAGAGATGGGGCGCGCGCTCATGGGCATGGGTCGCGCGACCGGCGAGCGCCGCGCCATCGAGGCGGCTCAGCAGGCCATCTCGTCGCCGCTGCTCGAGGACGTCAGCATCACCGGCGCCACCGGCATCCTCATCAACATCACCGGCGGCCCCGACCTCACGCTCTTCGAGGTCAACGAAGCCTCGACGCTCATCCAGGAAGCCGCGCACGAGGACGCCAACATCATCTTCGGCTCCGTCATCGACGCCAACTTCGTCGACGAGGTGCGCATCACCGTCATCGCCACCGGCTTCGATCGCGCGGTCATGCACATCGAGGATTCGCTGCCGCACCACGCGATGCCCGAGCGCAAGCGCGCCACGCAGATCGCGATGCCCTACACCGGCATCCCGGCCGCGGCACGCCCGCACATCCCGCCCATGGGCACCACCGTGCAGCGTCACGACATGGTCGAGATGAAGACCCAGCAGGCGATGCGCGAGCAGCCCCTGCGCGCCGATCAGACCCCCGTCACCGCATCGATGCGCACCGAAGGTCCGCCGCAGTCACGCTCCGAGCGCGCCGCCAAGGTCGAACCGCGCCTCGCCGCCGCGCTCTCGGGCGCCGAGGAGACGGAGCTCGACATCCCCGCCTTTTTGCGCCACCCGCTGCGCAACGTCGAGTAAGTCTGCGTCCACGCCTCGCCGCACACTCTGGTGTAAAGTAGCCGCGTGATCTTCCTCGAGTCGCTGGCGCGGCCGCTCCTCATCTTCCACGCCATCGCCGCCGCCGTCCTGGTCGGGGCCACCACGCATCATCTTCTCTGGTGCCGCCACTATCTGTGGGGCCGCTACAACCGCGCCCCCGCCGAGCGCCGCTTCGCCGGCATCTGCGCGCTGGCGTTCGTCACCACCTTCGTCCTCGGCAACCTGCTCTACCCGACCTACAAGGTGCGCGTGCGCGCCGAGTACTTCGACAACCCGGTGGCCATCGCCGCCGAGGCGAGGATGCGCGCCGAGCAGCATCAGCTCGTTGGCGTCGCGCCGACGCCGGCGCCGTCGGTCGTCACCTCGTTGTCACCGATCGCGCGCATCTTCGACATCAAGGAGCACTGGGTCGCGCTCGGCTGCGCCGCCAGCGTCATCTTGTTCATCCTGTCGCGCCGCGCCCACCCGAAGGACGAGCCGCGCACGCTCTGGCTCTATCTCGGCCTGTCGATGGTGCAGTGCGGGACGGCGTGGATGGGCGCCATCGTCGGCATCGTCACCGCGTCGTATCGCAGCGTCGGAGGTCCGGTGTGAGGGCGCGCGCCTACTACGCTTCCTGCGCGGCGCTCATCGGCTTCGCCATCACCTACACGCTGCCGATCTACGCCCACCTCCCAAGAACGTTCTACGACCCGGTCGCGCGGCGCTGGTTCTTCGCCGCCAACTCGACGCCGATTCCGATGGGCTACGTGGGACAGATCGTGTGGGGAATTGCGGGCGCGCTCATCGCCGCGGGCGCGACGATGATGATCGTCTCGCGCCGTTCGTCGACGGAAGGACCGAGCGAACGGGGCGCCGCGCTCGGTGCGGCGTGGACGCTCACCGCGATCGCGATCGTGATCGGCTACTTCACCTGGAACAACTGGCCGTGAGATCCGACAATCTTTGAATTGGCGATCCGCTGCCACTTAACGCTTGCCTTCGAATGATCGAACCGTAGAATGCTGCGAAACTGTCGAGCGCGCGCGTTTACGCAAACGCCAACGCTGCTCCCCCGGATGGAGGAATCACACATGGCAAAAGGAACCAAGACCGCGAAGAAGGCGGGCAAGGGCGGTTCGAAGGAGATCCTCATCGTCGGCTCGAAGATGAAGGACGTCGTCAAGAACGCCGGCTGCATGTCCTCGGGCGATCTCATCGAGGCGCTGTCGCAGAAGGTGCACGACATGCTCGCGAGCGCCGCCGAGCGCGCCAAGGGCAACGGCCGTTCGACCGTTCGTCCGTACGACCTGTAAAAACAGTTACCAGCTGACAGCGAACAGCTGACAGTCAAAAGGCCCGGAGCGTACCTCCGGGCTTTTTTTTTGGTCGGCTGTCAGCTTCTGTCCAAGAACGCGAAGTACTGCTCGGTCAGCTCGTCGAACGCGAGCGCCCCGCCGCAGCTGGAGCACTTCATCGGCGGCGGCTGCCGCTTCTTGCCGCCGTCGAGATCCTTCTTCACGTCCACGAGCCGCTCCTCGTCGATGCCGCACGCCGCGCAGGAGTAGGGCGCGTAGAACGACTCCACCTCCTGCCGCTCGAGGAGGTTGGTGATCAGGTTCGCCTGGTGGATGAATGGAATCGGCACCTCGATGAGGTGCAGCTTCTGCTCGGACGGCAGCGAGCGCACGAAGTCGATCCATTTCTGCACACTGTCGGAGCTGATGCGGCGGAACTCGCGCATGCGCAGCCAGACCGCGCCGCTCAGCCGCTGCAGCGCCGTCAGATCGGAGTCCGCGCGCAAGACGCCGTACAGCTCGATGACGGTGCGGCCCGGCTCTTCGACCGTGCGCCAGCGAAACGGCTTGCCGCCGAGCAGGACGCGCAGATAATCGCGCAGCGCGGCGGCGTCGGCGGCGCTCAGCTCCTCGAACGCCAGCGCCAGCGCCTGCTGCGGCGCGAAGCTGTTGGCATCGGCGCGCACCACGCGCGCGCGCAGCGACAGCTCGCCGGCGCGACCGGGCAGCGCGAAGCGGACCCCGAGGACCGCACCGGCCTCGGCACCACGCCGCGCCTTGAGCAGCATGCCGTTCTCGGACAGATCGACCGACGTGCCGATGTAGCTCTCGGGCGACTCGGTACCGCCGTCGGCGGAGAAGACGTGAACGCGCACGGCGAAGCGCTCGTCCTCGCGCAGCGGCACGCCGAGCAGCCGACCGACGAGCAGCCCGAGCGTGCCCGGCGGCGCCGGCAGCTCGACGATATCGGCAAAGCCGGCGGCGCGGGCCGTGGCGCGATCGCCGTCGGGCGCCCCGGCGGCGGTCACCATCACGAGCGGGATGTCGTCGAGGCGCTTGTCGGCGCGAATCGCCGACACCGCGGCGGCGGCATCACCGTCGGGCAGAACGCGATCGATGAAGCACAGGTCCGCCCCTTCGCGCAGCCGCGCCACCAGGTCCTCGGTATCGCGCGCGGTGACCAATCGCAGATCGCGCCGCCGCAAGAGGTCGCGGTCGAAGTCGTGCGCGAGATCCGGATTGTGCGAAGCGACGATGGTCTTCACCCGACGACCATATCACAGCGGCTCGTCGCTGAGCGGATACGTCTGCCACTCGGCGGCGTCGAAGTGCCACCACTCCGTCGGCAACCCCACGAAGCCATGGCGCCCCATGACCTCCTCGAGGAGCCGCCGATTGGCGCGCGCCTCCTCGGTGCCGCCGGCGAAGTCGCGATGGGCGCGCTCGGTGAACTCGTCATAGTCGCTCGGCATGGCCACGGCCCGCCCGCGCCGGTCGACGAGCGTGAGGTCGACCGCGGCGCCACGGTTATGGCGCGAGCCGACCTTGGGATCAGCCACGTAGTCGACGTCGGGCTTGATGCTCCACATGAGACGCTGAACATGCAGCGGCCGATAGCAGTCGTAGAGGCGCAGCCCGAGGCCGCGCGCCCGCAGCTCCCGCTCCACCTCGGCCAGCCGTCGCGCGACAGCGTCGTGGAGCAGGCAGCGCGCGTGCGCGTAGAGCTTCTGGTGCGTGAAGTTGTTGGCCGTCGCGTACCGGATCTCGAGCTTCAAGCGCGGCGCCATGGTCAAGACGTCGACGAGCGCCAGCAGCGCCGCTGCGATCACAGCGCCGCTTCGAGCGCGCTGCGCATGACCTCGACGGGCGCAGGCTGGCCGGTCCAGAGCTCGAACGCGCGTGCGCCCTGATGCACGAGCATCGCCGCGCCCGCCGTCGCCTTCAGCCCCTGCGCTTCTGCCGCCCGCGTGAGCGCGGTCGCGCGCGCCACCACCAGATCGAGGACCACCGCGTGCTTGGGTACCGTCGACAGATCGATCGCCGGCAGCGTCGCGTCGAGCCCGCGCGGCGTGGCGTCGACGATCAGATCGGCGCGCGACAAGAGCTTGGCCAGGAGCGCCTCGTCCCACGGCGTCACCGTCAGCGCGTGTCCGTCGACGGCGAACGAGCGCGGCGTCCGCGACACCACCGCGCACTTGCCGCGCCCATGCACCGCGACCGCCACCGCGCGCGCCGCTCCGCCCGCGCCGAGCAGCACCACGTTGCCCTCGAGCGTGCCGCCCGCTTCTTTGACCAGCTCGACGAAGCCGTGCACGTCGGTGTTGTGGCCGCGCACCGCGCCGCCCTCGAAGACGAGCGTGTTGACCGCGCCCACCCGCGCCGCCAGCTCGTCGGGCTGGCACAGCTTGAACGCCACCTCCTTGTGCGGAATGGTGACGTTGACCCCGCGAAACCCGTGCGCCGGCGCGCGCGTGATGAACTGCTCGACCTCGTCGGGCGCCACCGCGTGCGCGTGATATTCGCCGTCGATACCGAGCGCCGCCAGCGCCGCCGTCTGCATCTGCGGCGACTTCGAGTGCGCGACCGGCCACCCGATCACGCCGAGCTTCACGCGCGCCCCCACCGCACCCGACGAGCGCTCAACGGACCACCGCGCGATCGCCGCCCTTGAGCTGCGCCGCCTTGACCGCCATGTGCGCGTCGCGAATCAGCCGCGCGAACGACGGCGGCTTGCCCGGCCGCGGCGTGGCGATGCCCACCGACGCCGTCAGCATCAGCTCGACCCCGCCCGCGCGCAGCCGGCAGTTGCGGATCTCGTTGACGATGCGCCGCCCGACGGCCTCGGCGCCGCGGAGATCGGTGTGCGGCAAGAACACGAGGAAGCGCCCGTCGCCGTAGCGCACCGCCAGGTCGACGTCGCGTACGGCGCCGCGAATGAACGGCTCGCACGCCAGCGCCATCTCCGCCGTCACCTCGCGCGCCTTCGGCAGCGGATCGATCGACACCACGCAGATGGCGATCGGATACCCGTGCCGCCGCGCGCGCCGGATCTCGAGCGGTAAGAGCGTCTTGAAGAGATCGATGTGCAGCATCCCCGACGTCGAGTCGCGCCGCTTGACCCCGCTCAGGTCGGCCAGCGCCATCTCCGCCCGCACCGCCCGGTCACGCAGGAGCCGCGCGTTGGCCGCCGCGAACAGCGCCACGCCGAGCATGTCCTTCTTGTAGGGCCGGATGACGAACGCATCGGCGCCGATGTGATGCGCGATGGCCGTCGGCCGCGCCTGCCGCGTCGAGAGCGAGGCGACGAACGGGATCCCCATGGTGCGCAGCCGCGGATAGAGCTCCAGCGCCGCCGGATGCGACGCCACCACCGCCGCCGATCCGTCGATGAGCGCATGCGCCTCGAAGGCGTCGTTGGCGACGCGCGGCTCGAACCCGAGCGCGTCGAGCACTGCGGCGCCTTTGTCGCGTGACGGCTTGTGCGGGTCGACCAGCAGCACCGCGCGCGGCATGATGGGCGCGGTCGTATCGGGGCTCTCCATCTACTCGTCGGCTCCTTCCGGGTCGGCCGATTGTACAACGCACTCGAGCTCTCCGCGCGACAGCTTCACGCGAACCTCATCGCCGCGCTTCACCTGAGCTGCGTCCGTGACGACGCTGCCGTCGGTCTTACGGGTCAAGGAATAGCCGCGCTCCAGCACCGCCAGCGGCGACATCGCGTCCAGCTTACCGACCGCGACGTTGAAATCGCGCCGCCGCGCCGCCACCACCTGCTGCACGCGCGAGGCCAGCCGCTTGTCCAGGCGTTCCAGGTCGCCGCGCGCCCGCTCCAGCCGCAGCGGCGGATGCTGCAGGATGCGCCGTCCCAGCTCGTCGAGCGCGGCGCGATCGCGCGACAGCCGCGCCCGCGGATGCAGCGCCGCCATCCGCCGCTGATCAATCTCGAGCGTGCGCCGCCGCTTGCCCAGCTGATTGCGCAGCCCTTGCGCAGCCCGCGCCAGCTCGGCGTCGATGCGCAGCCGCGCCTCCCCGACGACGCGCGTGCCGGCGCGCATGAGCCGCTTGCCCGTCTCGGTGAGCCGATGCTCGAGCTCCGAGAAGCTCGGCACCACCAGCTCCGCCGCCCCCGACGGCGTCGGCGCGCGCACGTCGGCGACGAAGTCGGCGATGGTGTAGTCGACCTCGTGTCCGACGGCGCTCACCACCGGCACGCGGCACGACGCGATGGCCCGCGCCAGCGCCTCGTCGTTGAAGGCCGCCAGATCTTCGGCCGACCCGCCGCCGCGCGCCACGATCACGACGTCGACGTAGCCCTCGACCCGCCGGATGGCGCGGATGATCTCGAACGGCGCCGAATCTCCCTGCACCTGGCACGGCGACACGAGGAAGCGCGCACGCCCGCGCCGCTCGGCGATGCGCAGGATGTCGCGCACCGCCGCCCCCGTCGGTGACGTGACGATGCCGATGCGCTGCGGCCACTTCGGCAGCGGCCGCTTGCGCGCCTCTGCGAACAGCCCCTCGCCGTGCAGCTTCTTCTTGAGCTGCTCGAACGCCAGCTGCAGCGCCCCCAGCCCCGCCGGCTCCAGCCCGTCGACGTAGAGCTGAAACTTGCCCTGCCCCTCGAAGATCGAGCAGCGCCCGCGCGCGCGCACCACGAGCCCGTCGTGCGGCTGGAACTTGAGCCGCTCCGCCTGCGAGCGGAACATCACCGACGGCAGCTGCGCCTCGGAGTCCTTGAGCGTGAAGTACAGATGCCCCGAGCGCGGCGCCGAGAAGTTCGAGATCTCGCCTTCGACCTGCACCGCGCCGAAGCGCCCCTCGACGGTGCGCGCCACGCCGCGCACGAGATCCGAGACCGTGAAGACGCGCGGCGCCTCCTTGGCCCCCGGCTTCTCCACCGACGGCGCCGGCGCGATCGGCGGCGCGCGATCGGGCTCGCGCGTCGGCTCCGGCTCCGCGCGCTCCCGCGCCCCGGTGAAGTCGAACGCTCCCTGTTGCTTGTTAGGCGGCTTTTCCGACGGCATCGGCCACCCGATCCCCGCACGCCGGCGTCGACAGCATGCCGCCCAGATCGCGCGTCACCGCCCCGTCGGTCACCACGCGCGCCACCGCCGCCTGCACCCGCGCCGCCGCCGCGCCTTCGCCGATGTGCTCGAGCATCATCGCCATCGACGAGATGGCCCCCAGCGGATTGGCCAGCCCCTTGCCCGCGATGTCGGGCGCCGAGCCGTGCACCGGCTCGAACAGCGAGCAGCGCCCCGGATGGATGTTCCCCGACGCCGCCAGCCCCAGCCCACCGACGATGGCGGCGCCGAGATCGGTCAAGATGTCGCCGAACATGTTCGACGTCACCAGGACATCGAAGCGCTCGGGCGCCCGCACCATCTCCATCGCCGCCACGTCGACGTACAGATGGGTCGCCTCGACGTCGGCGTACTCCTTCTTGAGCTCGGCGAAGGTGCGCTGCCACAGGCCGTGCGCGTAGGTCAGCGCGTTGGCCTTGTCGCTCATGCACACCTTCTTGCGCCGCCCGCGCGCCGCTTCGAACGCCGCCCGCAAGATGCGCTCGACGCCCTTGCGCGTGTTGATATCCTCGTTGATTGCGATTTCGTCGGCCGTTCCCTTTTTGAAGTTTCCGCCGACCCCCGCGTACAATCCCTCGGTATTCTCGCGGAATACCAGCATATCGATATCGGAAACCCGTTTACCCTTGAGCGGGGTCAAGCGCTCGTCGAGCAGCTCGACCGGCCTCAAGTTGATGTACAGATCGAGCTGAAAGCGCAGCCCGAGCAAGATGTCACGCGCATGCACCTGCTCCGGCACCCGCGGATCCCCGAGCGCGCCGAACAAGATGGCCGAGTAGCCGTCGCGCAGCTCCTCCATCGCCCCCTTGGGCAGCGTGGTCCCGTCGCGCAGCCAGCGCTCGGCGCCCCAATCGAACTCCTGCAGCTCGACCGGCCGCCGCATCACCGGCGCCACCGCGCGCAGCACCTTGACCGCCTCGGCTGTCACCTCCGGCCCGATGCCGTCGCCGGGGATCACCGCGATCCGATGCGCGCCCTTCGCTGCATTCCCCTGCGTCACTCCGCTCATTGTCCCTCGGTCTTCTGATACAGCTTCGCGTTCTCCTGCACCGTCTTGACCGCGTGCTGCGCCCGATCCTTCTCCAGCTCCCAATCGCCGCGCAGCTCGCTCCAGCCCCACGTGCCGTCGCGATTCTTGGCGAAGCGGAACGGCATCCCGTCCTGCTGCCGCACCACCCACACCGTGTCGGGCCCGTCGATCTTGCTCTTGATCGGCCCCGACACCGCGCCCAGCCGCTTGCGGTACGCCTGAACCACGTGCCGCTCGTCGTCGACCCGCTTGAAGAACTGCGCCGGATCGGTCTCCTCGGCCGCCCGCAGCTGCGCCAACGCCTTTTGCGCCTCCGCCTCCGGGTACTTGGCGCTGATGATCGTCCGCTGCAGCCGCTGGTCCTTCAACGTCGACTGGACCGCCCACTGCGTCGGCTGATCGAGCACCTCGTAGGCGCCCGCCCCGTCGCCGGCGGCGACCGCCCGCTCCAGCTTCAAGAAGGCCTGCTCGGGGGTCTTCGGCCCCTTGGCGCAGCCCGCCATGACCACGACTGCCAGCGCCATCACGCGGATCCGCATCGCTGTAGCGCTAGCAAAGGGTGTGTCGCCCGTCAATCGCTGGAACTTCGCAGGCGCCCAAGTGTCGATCCCTGTGCTACTTTTGGCAGAGAGACCAGGAATGTCCGACCAGCCCGCCCCACCCGGCGACAGCGACGACGAATTCGGCGCCATCCCGTCCGCGCCGCGCGGCAAGAACCCGCTGGTGGCGGCTGCCGTCATCACGTTGGCCGCCGTCCTCGCCTGGCACCTGCGCGATGACGTCCGCTACGCGTTTCGCCCGCGCCAACCGACCGACCTCGGCGACGTGCGCACCCTCGGCGCCCGCGGCGCGCCGCTCGACGACGACAGCTACGTCACCGTCGCCGGCCACGCCGAGCGCCGCTACGCGCTCTACGTCGAGCCCAAGGGCGAGCATGACCGCCAGACCATCTTCCGCCTCCTCGGCGGCGGCGGCCGCATGTTCGTTCGCGCCGGCGACACCACCTACCGCAACGATCTCGCCGAGCGCTGGACCGGCCGGCTGCGCCGCTTCGACGCCGTGCCCTACGCCACGTCGCTGCGGAAGTACTACGGCGAGACGGAGGTCACGCGCTACGTGGCGCTCGACTCGCTCAAGGCGGCGCTCACCGGCGGCGGCGACGAGCTGCGCGACCGCATGGGCGAGCCGCTCACCGTCGCCGGCTCGCAGAACGTCGTCGTCGACGTCGACCATCCCGGCGAGCTCAAGGTCTACCTGTCGAAGGACAAGCTCCCGTCGCTGGCCGACGCCCGCCATGAGCTCGAGCGCATGCAGCTCGAGCCCTCGCCGGGGGAGGAGACCAAGGACGAGTTCCTCTTCATCGTCCCCATGCCCGAGGCGCGCAAGAACGAGATCATCGGCAAGCTCTCCGACAAGGAGCTCGTCTTTCAGCCGCGCGAGGAGCGCTACCTGGTCACGCGCGCCGACCTCAAGCTCGAAGGCGATCTCCTCGTCATCGGCGCTCGCGAGAAGGCGCCGTTCGCGCGCATCAAGGCGGTCGGCGTGCCGGCGCCGGTGACCATCGGTCCCGACGCGTACATCTTGCTCGAGGGCGAGGCGCCGTCGCTTTACTGGTGGGCGCCGCTGTTGTGCGCGCTGCTGCTCGCCTTCGCCGCCTTCAACGTATGGTATCTTGCGCGCGCGCTTCGTTCATCGCGCTCGTGACATGAACCTACGCATCCACGACACCCTCAGTCGCAAGAAGATCGATTTCCAACCGCTCGTCGCCGGCAAGGTCGGGATCTATGCCTGCGGCCCGACGGTGTACGACTTCTTGCACGTCGGCAACGGCCGCCAGCAGGTGGCCTACGACGTCATGTTCCGTCATCTGCGCGCGCGCGGCTTCGACGTCACCTACGTCCGCAACATCACCGACGTCGACGACAAGATCATCAATCGCGCCCGCGAAATCGGCGAGGATCCGGCGACCCTGGCCGAGCGCTTCACGCAGGAGTTCCACACCGACGTCGATGCGCTCGGCTGCCTCGAGCCGACGCACGAGCCGCGGGTCACCGACAGCATCGAGCAGATCATCGCGCTCTGCGAGAAGCTGATCGCCAACGGCGTCGCCTACGCCTCGCACGGCGACGTCTACTTCAGCGTCAAAGATCTGCCGTCGTACGGCGCGCTCTCGGGACAGCCGCTCGATCAGCTCGAGTCCGGCGCGCGCGTCGAGGTCGACACCGAGAAGAAGCGGGCGCCCCTCGACTTCGCGCTGTGGAAGGCGGCCAAGCCCGGCGAGCCGTCGTGGCCATCGCCGTGGGGCGCGGGCCGCCCCGGCTGGCACATCGAGTGCTCCGTCATGGCCGAGCGCTATCTCGGCCAGAGCTTCGACATCCACGGCGGCGGCGTCGACCTCATCTTCCCGCATCACGAGAACGAGCGCGCCCAGTCGATCGGCGCCAACGGCGAAGGCACCTTCGCGCGCGTCTGGACCCACAACGGCTTTCTCAACTTCGGCGGCGGCAAGATCTCGAAGTCCGACGCGTCGATGAAGATCCTGTTCAAACGGGCCTTCAAGATCCGCGCGGTCATCGAGCGCCACGGCGGCGAGCCGCTGCGCTACTTCTTCATGACGACGCAGTACCGCAACCCGCTCGCCTACGATCTCGTCATCGACGGCGAGGACCCGGCTACCGCGACGCTGCGCTTCCCCGGTCTCGAGGACGCGGAGCGCCGCTGCGAGTATGCGTACCTGACGATGGAGCGGCTGCGCGATCAGCTCGCCGTCGGCAAGCCCGCCGGCGATGGCGCGGTCGCGCCCGAAGCGGAAGGCTGGCTCGGGCGCCTGCAAGAGGGGCTCGACGACGACTTCAACACCGCCGAGGCGCTGGCCGCGTGGAACGAAGCGCTCCAGCTCGCCAACCGCATCCTCGACGGCAAGCTCGATGCGCCGAAGGACGTGCGGCGCCGTACGCTGGAGCGGCTGGCGCGCGACTTCCGCGTCGCCTCCGACGAGCTGGGTCTCGCCGCCGCCGAGCCGCGCGGCTGGCTCGACGCCCACCGCGCCCGTCGCTGCGCGCTCCTCGGCATCGACGCCGCCGAGGTCGAGGCGACCATCGTGCGGCGCAACGAAGCGCGCAAGCAGAAGAACTTCGCCGAGGCCGACGCCATTCGCGCGACGCTGGCGGCGAAGAACATCGAGATCATGGACACGCCGGCGGGGACCCGCTGGCGCGTCGCCTAGCTGGCTCAGTCGGTCGGTTCGGCGAGATCCGGCGAGCTCAGGTCCGCCGGCTTGAACGGCGGCACCGACATATCGTTGACGTTCGACATGTCGAGGAACGGGTGGCCGTCACGCCAGCAGGTGTTGTTGGGCGCGCAGTAGAAGCCTTCGGGACAGGCTCGGTTGGGAACGTTCGAGCAGATCAGCGTGCCGTCGACCGCATCGATCTCGAGGCAGCCCGCAACGCCAAACGACGCCAACGACAATACGAGGAGCGCAATTGCGCGCATGATGGGCGCACCTTAGTAACCCGCGCGCGTCCGTGTCAATGACTCAGGCTACTGCAAACTGATCAGAGCACCGACGGCGGCGAGGCATCGCCGGCGAGGATCGACTGCAACTTCCCCCCGCGATCGAGCTGCGACAGCTCGTTGAAACCGCCCACTGGAATGCCGCCGATGAAGACCTGCGGCACGGTGCGCTGACCGGTCTGGTCGATCAGCCATTTGCGAACATCGGGGTCGTTGGTGCAGTCGACCTCGGCGAACGGCACGCCGCGCTGACTCAAGAGCGACTTTGCCGCGTTGCAATATCCGCAATAGGTCGTGGTGTAGATTTTGACGTCGACGGCCATGGTCTAGAAGATAAGGCTACTTCTCGTTCAGGTCCTCTGAAAGATAGGCGAGGATGACTTCGTCGAGTGATTTCTCGCTGATGAGGTCGCCGCCGAAGATGTTGTCGGACGTCGGTGTCTTCGAGGCCACGGGCGGCGGTGGCGCGTGTGACGAAGGCGGCGTCGGCGTGAAGCTGCGCTGCCGCGGCGCCGATACGATCGGGCGCGGCGCGGTGCCACTCGCGTCTCCGACGATCACGGCCGGACGCGCCACCACGACGCCCTCCGAGGTCGGATTGCCGCCGCCGTAGGGATGCGCGATGCCCGAGCCGCCGCGCCGCCCGCCGATGCCGGTGACGGGCGTACGCGGCACCTGCGGCTGCGGCGCCGAGGGGCTCGTGCGCGAGGCGGCCACCGGGATCGACGGCCGCGACGGCATCAGGTTCGGCGGCCGTGACGGCTGCGGCGCCGACGGGCTGCCGGTC
>JAQBQH010000085.1 GCA_028287105.1 Myxococcales bacterium | reverse complement strand
ACCAACTCGGTCGGCGGCTCCGAGCCGGGTCTCAAGCCCGAGGTGCATAAGGTGCCCATCGTTGCCGGCGACGTCGTCCTCTTTTGCAGCGACGGACTCACCGGGATGGTCACGGACGAACAGATCGCGACCGTGCTGCACACCGAGCCCGATCCCGAACGCGCGTGCAGACTTTTGGTCACGCTCGCGAATGACAATGGCGGCCAAGACAACGTCACGGCCATCGTCGCGCGTTTCGACGATGCAATGCCCAGAGGCGACGTTCCCGGCGCCAGCACGTGAACGCGTAGGTTAGCTGTCGTGATGGATCGCGCGCGCGCGCGCGATCCAAATGGAAGAAGCGCTACGCCGAGCAGGCGACACAAGGCTTTGCGATCAGTCCCGGACGCCCCTGAATCCGGCGAAAGCGACACCGTCCGAAGTCGTGAGCAGGATTCTGTACCTCCGGCAGAATTGCCATTTGGCCCCCGGAAGATTGCCGACTACCTGAAGCGGTTCCATCATGTTCCCGTCGCTGGCGCGACGGTGCATCGATTCTGATCAAGCACGGCGCGCCGATCAACGTTATTCCACGCGTCGACAATGGAGGATTCGTTGCGCTCGTTCGACGACGCGCACGTCTTTGTCGCCGACAACCAAAACACGATTTAGATCGCCGACAAAAGCAACCGAGCGCCGATGACGGTGTTCAGGCAGCTATCGAGAAGTGGTCCGGCGTTTCCTGCCCGGACGCGTCTTCCTGGCTGGCGCCGCAACCGATTCGTCACCCGTCGGGACGCGTTCCGGCGTGGCGTCATTCTCGAGCTTGATCTCGTATGCACCGGAGTCGCTGCGGTCGATGATCGTAAAAGAGCTCGTGGTGCGTTTTGGCCGCGGCGGCTTCGACGGTGAAGGCTCGGCCGTTGCATCCGGCCGCAGCGACACCGGCGTGTAGCCACGCTCGCGATCTTCAATCCGCACGAGCTCGGCACGTCCTCTGCCGTCGATGAGCGGCTCACCGACGGCGCCAAGCCTCCGGACGGACGCACGCGCCCGATTGAAGGGGTCGGGCGAATACGGTTTTGCCGTGAGCTCATGGTCGCCGGCCGGAGTCCTGACCATGGGAGGAGGAACGGTGGGCTTCTTGCTGCGTCCGACGTGGCCGTGCCGCCGCGCTTCGAGGTCGGTCACCATCTTGTGGGCGTCACGATGATTGGGCGCAATCTGCAGGATCGCTTTGCACACCGCGATCGCCTTCGCAGCGAAGCCGCGCCTCGCGTACGCGGTCGAAGCCAGCGTCAGCTGCTCGATGGCTTGCGCATCGTCGCCACTCCGACGAAAGGCTTCTCCGGCGCGCTGTCTCCAATCGGGATCCCCCGCCTCTTCTTCGGCGATCGACAGGTACAGCTGGGCCGCTTTGTCGTACTGACGCTTCTCGGCCGCTCGCGCCGCCTTGTCCTTCAATCTGCGCAGCTCCGCGGCCACCATGCTCAGCGTCTCCCCTATCCCCGGTCATTTTATCGCGCCGCGCGACGTAGAGCTAGCCGGATGGGACCCGGCGAAAGCGAGCTTTTCCCCGGCAGTGGTAGCATCGCCGCGAATGCTCGGAACACAGCTCGGCAGCTATCGGGTCATGTCGAAGCTCGGCGAGGGCGGCATGGGGTCGGTTTACGTCGCCGAGCACGTGCTGCTCAAGCGCAAGATCGCGGTCAAGGTGCTGCTCAAGGAGCTCACGAGCGACGCATCGATCGCCCGCCGCTTCATGAACGAGGCGCGCGCCACGTCGCAGATCGTGCACCCCGGCATCGTTCGCATCTGGGATTTCGGGCAGCACACCGACGGTACGGCCTACATCCTCATGGAGCTGCTCGAGGGCGAGACGCTGCGCGATCGCATCGGGCGCCGTGGGCGCTATGAGCTCGATCGCGCGCTGGCGCTCGTGCAACAGCTCGCCGACGCGCTCGGCGCCGCGCACGCGCAGCGGATCGTGCATCGCGACCTCAAGCCCGAGAACATCTTCCTCGTCGACGATCCGGCGGCGCCCTTTGGCGTGCAGCCGAAGATCCTCGACTTCGGGATCGCGAAGATCCTCGATCCCGGCATCGACGCGCCGCAGACGCGCGCCGGCAGCATCATCGGCACGCCGTCGTACATGTCGCCCGAACAGTGTATGGCCACGCCGGGGATCGATCACCGCGCCGACCTCTATGCGCTGGGGTGCATCTTCTTCTTGCTCCTGTGCGGGCGGCCGCCGTTCGACAAGGGCAACTTCGGCGATCTGCTCGCCGCGCATGTGCATCAGCCGCCGCCGCATCCCAGCTCCGTGGTGGCGTCGCTGCCGCCGTGGGTCGACGACCTCGTCCTACGCCTGTTGGCCAAGGCGCCGGAGCAGCGCTTCCAGACGACCGAAGAGTTTCTCGACGCCATCCGCGCCGGGCGTGAATCGCGCCGGCTCGCGCCCGAGGAGGCGACGGCGATTGGCAGCGCCGCGGCAGCAGCGGCGCAGCTCTCCGCGCTGACGCCGCCGCACGGCAAAAAGGCGCCGCCGCATCAGGGAGCGGCTCTGACGCCGACGCCACCGCCGCTGACGACGCCGCCGCCGGACGCCAAAGCGACGACCCTCGATCCGGCCACGCCGCCGCCGGGCGCCAACGCCACGCCGCCGCCGAGCTCCGGTGGCGAAGATCTGTCGCGCACGCGCGCGCACTCCGCCGACGAGCTGGCCATGCCGCAGCTGAGGCGAAGTCGCGCCAGCACCCCCATCCTCCTCGCCGGCGCCTTCGTCGTCACCATCGTGCTCGGTCTCGGCGGCTTCTTCCTCGTCCTGCGCGCACGTCGCGCGACCGAAGAGGCGCGCCCGAAGAGCGCGCACTTCTTCATCGACTCGGATCCCGACGGCGCCGACGTCTACAGCGACGGCAAATCGATCTGCGTGACGCCCTGCCGCCTCGAAAAGAAGCTGCAATCCGGCGACGAGCACTGGGTCGTCGCAAAACAGGGCTACGGCGAAGAGCAGCTGACGCTGCCGGCCGATCGCGACGGTCACGCCCGCGTGACGCTAAAGGCCGACAAGACGCCGTGACGCGTCTGCAAAGCGACCCGCCCCTGCAAAGTTGACAGCGGCGGCGAGGTTGACGAGCCTGATGAGATGGCGACTCGTCGGCTCATCGTCCTGGCAGGGTGGCCCACAGGGTGGCTGCTGGCGTTCACCGCGTTCGCCGGCTGCGGCGACGGCCACGGCCAGCCGATGGACATGGCCAGCAGCGGCGGCGACCTCGCCAGCCCCGGCCCGACGGTCGGCGGTAGCATCACCGGCCTGGCTGGCTCGGGGCTCGTCCTCCAGAACCGCGGCGGCGACAACCTCACCGTCGGCGCCAGCGGCGCCTTCACGTTCGCGACGCCGCTGGCCGACAACGCGAGCTACGACGTCTCGATCCTCACGCAGCCGACCAGCCCGCCGCAGATCTGCGCCGTCGCCAACGGCAAAGGCACGATCGCGGGCGGCGCGAGCGTGTCGACGGTGGCGGTGCGCTGCGCGCCGGTGGTGCGCTTCGTCCTCGTCGCCGACAAGAGCGACAACAGTGTCGGGAGCTTCGCGCTCGACACAGGCAGCGGGCGGCTCCGCTACGCCGGCAAGAGCGCGACCGGCAAGCAGCCGGTTTCGATCGCGACCGATGTCGCGGGAAAATGGGCCTACGTCGCCAACGCGGTCGACGGCACCGTCTCGCAATATGCCGTCGACGGCAACGGGCGGCTCGATGCGCTCGCGCCGGCCACGGTCACCGTCGGCGCGGGCTTGACCGCCGTGACCGTCGATGCCTCGGGCACGCATGCCTACGCCGCCCTCGGCACCGGCGTCGCGCAGTACGCCATCGGCGCGGACGGCAAGCTGACGGCGCTGTCGCCGGCGACGGTGAGCGCGGGCGCCGGGCCGACGGCGATCGTCGTCGAGCCGTCGGGGCGCTTCGCCTACGTCGCCAACGGCGGCGACGCCACGGTGTCGCAATTCTCCGTCGCCACCG
>JAQBQH010000139.1 GCA_028287105.1 Myxococcales bacterium | reverse complement strand
GCCCGCCGCGCCGCCACCGCCGCCCGCCCCGCCGCCACCGCCACCGCCACCGCCGTCGGTGCCGCCGTGGTTCGGATTGCCCGCGCCGTCACAGCCGCCGACTAGAAGCCCCATTAATAGAAGGAGAAGCCGAACGCTCATGGGTATGGATGTCTCATCTGCCCACTTTCCTTCACACCCTTGATCGCGCGAGGTTCCATATAGATATCGCGACGATGAGGAGCAGCAGCGAGCCGGCGTCGGGAAAGCCGGCGGCGCGCGCGATCTGGCAGTCGCAGGCCCAACGCGCTTCGTCGCGCGGCGGCCCGGCGTCAGGACGGGGTGTAGCCTGCACCGTCGTCGCGCCCGAGACTGCGTCGACCATGGCGAGATCGAAGCTGTCGCCGAGATCGTCCAGCTCTTCGGAGGCGACGACGTCGACCGCGAGCGTCGTCGATGCGGTCCCGTCGCCGCCGCGATCGTCGACGCCGTCGGAGCGGAGCGCCGCGAGATAGAGCGTGAGCGGTCCCGGATCGGCGGGCGCGGTGAACCTGAACTGCAGCTGCACGGTCTCGCCCGACGGCCAGTTCTTGGTGTGCGCCAGCTCGCCGTCGTCGATCCAGCTCTCGTTGGGCTGACCGGCGACCGTCGACAGCGACCCCGCCGAGGCGGCCACGTCGAAGCCGACCTTGGCCGTCGAGGCGCCGGTGACGACGTCGAGCGTGTAGAGGCCCGCCTGCCCGGCCACGAGAATCGCCGGTCCGCGCAGCAGCACCGACGGTGCGGTGCCGCCGAAGTGGCACTCGGTGCAGGTCGCGCCGTTGTGGCCCGAGTAGCCGGAGATCCCGGCGCCCCAGCCCCACGCCGGCGCCGGCGCAAGCGCGACCGCCAGCGCCACGCCGAGCCAGACCGACGCCGACTCCCTCCGCGCCGACCTCATGCGCGCATCGCCGGGTGCGCCTCGCCGTGCAGCGTCTGCACCTCGACGCCGATCTGATTGAGCCAGCGCGTCGGCAGCTCGCCCCCGATGCACACGAACACGAAGTCGTTGTCGACGCGATCGGCACCAAGCATCACGTGGTCGGTCGCGATCTGCGACGGCACCGACGCCAGCCGCACGTCCACGCGCCCCGCCGCCTTCGCCACCTCGAGCGCATCGACGTTCTCGGGCTTGCATCGATCGAACGCCGCCCCGCGATGCGCGAGCGTCACGCGGGTCCCCTCCTCCTTGGCCAACAGCAGCGCCGTCTCGACCGCCATGTCGCCGCCGCCGACGACCAGGCAGCGCGTGCCGCGATATTGCTCGGGCTCGATCAACCGATAGGTCACCTTGTCGAGCGCCTCGCCCGGCACGCCGAGCTTGCGCGGCGTCCCACGACGCCCGATGCACAGGATGACCTTGCGCGCCCGACGCAGCCCCGTCGATGTCCGCACTGCGAAGATCCCGTCGCTGCCGCGCTCGATCGCCTCGACCTTCACCGGCGCGTCGATCACCAGCGCGCTCTTGGCGACCACCTCCTGCCACAGCTCGAGCAGCGCCTCCTTCGTCGTCCGCCGCAGGGACACCCTGCCGTACCCCGGCAGCTCCACCGGCGCGGTCATCACGATCTTCTGCCGCGGGAACGAGCGGATCGCGCCGCCGAGCTCCTCTTGATCGACGACGCATGCGCGCAGCCCGCGCCGCCTGGCCTCGAGCCCCGCCGCCAATCCCGCCGGCCCGGCACCGACTACCAAGACATCCCACGTCTCGGCGTCGCCGCACGCCGCCGCGCCCGCGATCGCCTCGGCGGCCGCGCGCACCGCCTGCGTGCCCTGATTGACCGCGTTGTGGATGAGCCCCATGCCGCCGAGCTCCCCGGCGATGTAGAGCCCGGGCACCTTGGTCTGGAAGTCTCCGCCGAGGAGCGGCAGCTCGACGCCGCGCTTCTCGGTGCCGATGACGAGCGTGATGGCGTCGACGGGGCAGGCGCGCATGCACTCGCCGTGGCCGATGCACGCCGACGGCTTGATGAGCTTGGGCTTGCCGTCGATCATCCCGAGCACATCCTTCTCGGGACAGACCTGCACGCACGCGCCGGTGCAGATGCACGCATGCTCGTCGATGCGCGGATGGAGCGACACCGGCTCGTGGCCCATCGCCGTCGAGCGCGCGTCGATCGCCTCGTGCCGCTTCTGGCGCGCGCCGGCCGAGCGAAAGTACCAGGCCAGCCCGCCCAGCACGGCCGCTCCGACGACGACCCCCACTAGCGTCATCGGATCCATGACGCGCCATCATACCTTGCGCCGCTGATCGCGATCCACTACCGTCGACGCGGGGGCTACGCGTGACACGGGCGAACGCGCAGGCAGCGTCGTCGGCTGCTTCCATCCGGCCACCGGCCGAGGTGGTGCTGCCGGCGGCCGGCTACGCGCTGCTCGCCGTCGAAGCGGCGCTGCTCGCGTGGCTCTGGGCGACACACGATCTGTCGGCCGCCGATCGCATCGGCCACGGCATCGGCTGGGCGGGCACCGCGTCGATGCTCGCCATGCACGTCTACTCGGTGCGCAAGCGCGTGCGCGCGTTGTCGTCGTGGGGCAAGCTCTCGCGCTGGCTGCATCTGCACATCTTCCTCGGGCTGCAGGGCGCCCTCTTCGTCACCTTCCACTCGCTGCACCTGCACACGCTGCAGAGCATCTCGGGCGCGACGATCGCGCTCACCGCGGTCGTCGTCGTGTCGGGCGCGTTCGGTCGCTACCTCTACTCGTTCATTCCCAAGGGGCTGACCGGCGAGCGGCTGTCGGCGCGCGAGGTCGAGGCGGAGCTGGCGGCGCTCGAGCCGCTCGTCGCCGACGGTGCCGCGGCGCATGCCGCGATCGCCGACGCGCTGGCGGCGCACTCGCAGGCGGTGCCGCTGACCGGCCGCATGACGCTCCGCGAGCTCATCCGCGAAGACCTGCGCACGCGCCGCGCGCTCCGCGGGCTCTCGCGCGCGCTCCGGGCCGACGCGCGCACGCACACGGGCGCGGCCAGCGACGAGACGCGACGCTTCGCCGCCGCCGTCCGCCGTCGCGGCGCGCTCGCCCGCCGACTGGCGGTGCTCACCGGCGCCGAGCGGCTCTTTCGCAACTGGCACCTCTTTCACAAGCCGCTCACCTTCGTCCTCCTCGGCGCCGTCATCCTTCACGTCGTCGCGCACTACATCTACGCCGCGGGCATGGGCGGCGGATGAGGCGGCTGGCGGCGGCGCTGTTGCTGTTGGCGACAGCGCGCGTCGAGGCCGCCGAGGTGCGCATGCTCGCCGGCACCGACTTCCTCCTGACCACTGATCCATCGTTCAACGACGTCAGCGACGCGGAGATCGGCCTCTCGGCGCGCATCGACGCGCGCAACGTCGGCGGTCGCTGGGATTTCCGCCTCGACTTCAGCGGCCGCGAAGGACTCTTGGGCAATTCGACCTACAACAATCTGTACGAGCTGTCGGCGACGGCGCGACGCCTCGCCGGCGGCCGCCTCGACGTGACGCTGGGGCGGTTTCGCACGCCGGGCGGCTTCTGGCTCATCGCCGACGGCGCCATGCTGACCGCGCGCTACACGCCGTGGCTGTCGCAATCGGTCTACGGCGGGCTGCGCGCCTTCACGACGGGACGACGCGACGCCTGGATGACCGACTCGTCCCCGACGGCGCTGCCGCTCGCCGGCACCGCGCTCTTCGCCGCCCACCGGCTCGTCTCGGGATCGCTCACGTTCACCTGGGCGCGCGACGGCATCGACCTCCACGAAGAGCGCATCCCGTCCTCGGGCAAGAACCGCCTCGAGCGCCACATCGAAGACGAGTGGTTCCTCGACGGGCAGGTCGCGCTCTACCCGCACGACAAGGTGTACCTGTCGGCGGGCGCCAGCTTCGGCACGCGCTACGACATCCGGTTCGACGCCACCAACCCCTACGGCGCCACGACGCTCGGCATCTCGACGCTCGGCGCGTTCGACGTCTATGCGCTCGTAGAATATCGGCCGCTCAAGCGGCTGCGTCTGCAGTACACGTTCAACTTCGAGCGCGTCCGCGTCTTTCAGTCGCACCTCCTGTCGCTGACGCCGGCCGGCACGCCCGTCGAGGCCGCCGACGGCAGCTTCCAGGATCACCAGGCGCGCGCGGTCTGGCTGGTCTGGCGCAGCCTGCGCGTCGAGACCTCGTATCGCCTGCGCGCCCGCGCCAACACCGACGTCGAGCACCACCTGGCGTTGGGCGCGCGCTCCGACGAGCTGTGGCGCCGCGGCCTCGGCGCCTTCGCCTCCGTCGCAGTCGACGTCAACCGCGGCATCGACGCCCCGCTCGACGACGCCATGTCGCGCCGCATCCACAATCGCGTGGTCTACTCGGCCGGGCTCGCCTTCGTGCGTCCGTGGCTCGATGCGCGCGCCGGCCTCACCTTCACCGACGGCATCGGCTCGGGCCTGCTCTTTTCACAGCAGCGCATGAGCGACAGCGGCACCGCGCCGACCGTGCTCTTCCCCTACGTCCTCGACGTCAACCGCATCGTGTTCGTGCGCGCCTTCGCCACGTTCTGGAAGATGTTCGCGGGCCTCGACGTCGAAGAGAACCTGGACGCCGCGCAGCTGCGCCTGCTCGTGCAGGTGGGGGCCGCGCTATGAAGCGCCTCGCCGTTATCCTCGTCGCGATCTACATCGCGTTCGTCTGCGGCGCCCGCGCGCGCGCCGATTTCCAGTCGCTGGCCTCGCCCGGTCCGCTGGCGAAGCCGCACGCCGGCTTCGACGACGCATGCGACAAGTGCCACGTCCCGTTCAAGGGCATTCCCGATACCTCGTGCCTCGCCTGCCACGCCGGGACGCAAAAACGCATCGCCAGCAAGGTGGGGACGCATGCCGCCTTCGCGCGCGACGGCAAGAAGTGCGCGAGCTGCCACAAGGACCACAAGGGCCGCGCCCACGAGCTCTCACCGCCCGTCGACACGCGCGCGTTCGATCACGCCGCGCGCACCGGCGTCGCGCTCGCCGGCAAGCACCTCCACGTCGCCTGCGCGTCGTGCCATACCAAGGTCGCCAACGGGGTCGCCAACGGACCGCGCTGGACCAACCTCCAACCGCTCGACCGCTGCGCCGGCTGCCATCGCGACGCGCACGCGGGCAAGCTCGGCCCGTCGTGCAGCTCGTGCCACGCGCCGGCTGCGTGGAAGCCGGCGACGAAGAGCATCGCCGACCACCTCGTGCCGATGACCGGCGGCCACACCGGTCTCCGCTGCGAGCAGTGCCACACGCGCGGCGCCCACCTCGTCGAGACCACCTCGTGCGGCGACTGCCACGAGCAGAAGCACGGCGGCACCAAGGCGCCCTGCAAGAGCTGCCACACCGTCGAGGATTGGAAGTCGGCCACCTTCAAGCACGACTTCTGCAGCTGCATCCTGCCCGGCAAGCACCAGACCGCGCCGTGCCTCGCGTGCCATCCGGCGTTCAAGTTCAAGCCGACGCCGTTCGCCTGCGCGGCCTGCCACGAAAAGGAGCGCAAGCACGACGATCTCGGCGCCTGCTCGCGCTGCCACTCGGCGCTCTCGTGGAAGACGCGGACGTTCGATCACAATCAGCCGCGCGTCGGCTTCGCCATCGGAGGCAAGCATCTCGAGGTGGCGTGCGAGAATTGCCATACGAAAAAGGGCGCCTTCAAGGGCGCGCCGCGCGCCTGCGAGAGCTGCCACGCGGTGCCGCGCCACGGCGACTTCGGCGCCTGCGCGAAGTGCCACGACGTCGGCGGATTCGGCAAACCGCGCTTCTCGCACGACGACACCCGCTTCCTACTCGACGGCCAGCACGCCGCCGTGCGCTGCGAGAGCTGCCACGCGCGGTTCAAGAAGGGCGACTTCGCGCCGGGCCCCGACGGCTGCGCGCTCTGCCACGGCGATCCGCACGCGGGCCAGTTCTCGAAGCACGCGGCGCGCGCCGGCATCGGCAAGCTCCTCCTGGCACAGGCCGGCACGGCTGACACGGCCGCGCCACACACGTTCTCGCCGCGCTTCGGCTGCAAGGACTGCCACTCGACGCGCGCCTTCAGCCCATCGACCATCGACGCCGCGCGCCACGCCGCCGACTTCGGCTACGCGCTCGACGGCAAGCACGGCGCCCTCGCGTGCACCAGCTGCCACGCCGCCGGCCGCTTCGTCGACACGCCGCGCGCCTGCGCCACCTGCCACGTCGACCGCCACGGCGGCCGCTTCGGCGGCGACTGCGCGCGCTGCCACGACCCGAGCGGCTGGCGCCGCCACGCCGATTTCGATCACGCGCTCACCGGCTTTCCGCTCACCGGCGCCCACGACGCAGTCGCCTGCGCCCAGTGCCACGGTCCCGATCGCAAGCGCCTGCGCGCCGCCGCCGGCAAGATCACCTGCGCCACCTGCCACAGCCCGCGCCACGGCGATCAGTTCGGCCGTGACTGCGCGCGCTGCCACACGCCGACCCGCTTTGGCAACGTGCCGCCTTTCGATCACGCGCGCACGCTCTTCCCGCTCGACCGCCGCCACCTCGCCGTGCGCTGCACCACCTGCCACGACGCCGCGCGCGTGCCGCACCTCGATCCCAACTGCCGCACCTGCCATGGCGACCCGCACCGCGGCCGCGCGCAGCTCGACTGCGGCGAATGCCACCGCGCCGACGTCTGGCGCATCGTGCGCTTCGACCACGATCGCTCCGAGTTCCCGCTGCGCGGCCGCCACTTCACCACGCCGTGCCGCGACTGCCACGTCAACGATCAGTTCACCGGCGTGCGCACCGAATGCGTGAGCTGCCATCGCGGCGATCGCCAGCGCGCCGACTCCGCGCACAGCGACCACCGCACCTTCGGCTTCGACTGCAGCGAGTGCCATCGCGCATTCACCTGGTAGTCCCGTGTGCACCATGCGGGCATCACTCCTGTCGGCCGCGGTCTCCAGACCTCCGTGCGCGTACGGAGCGCTCGCTGCCGAATCAGCCAGTTGGCGCGTTCTGCGCGACGGCACGGCGATCGCAATGACGAGGCTCGGCGCGTCCGGCGGGCCCCGCGGCTCCATCCGCCTGCCGGGCGCGCCCCTTTTCCGCTCACAAACATTTGAGCCGCCGCTCGAGGCTCACGCTAGCCCATGCAGGGTCTGCTTCATCGACATCACGCAAAACTGATCGCACGATAGAGGCATGCGCCTCGACGAGCGGCTGCGGCTGGCGCTCGCCCCCGACGGCTACAACGCCTGGGGCGTGGTCGCCCGCGCCCGCTACGACGCCGCCGCGCCGCCCGCCTGGCGCACCGCCACTCTCCATGCCGCCACGCGCTCCATCATCGTCACCGGCACGGGCGGCCGCGCCCACTGGGACGCGTTCTTGCGCTGGTTGGCCGTCGATCCGCGCGCGCGCCTCGCCGCCGAGCCGCATCCGCTCGATGCGTTCACGGCCGACCGCTTCGGGGCGCTGGCTTCGCTGCTCGGTGACTGTCGCGTCGTCTTCCCGACCTTCCACGCCCCCGAGCGGCTCGACTTCATGCGCCTCGCCGAATTGGCCGGGCTGGGGCGGCCCAGCGAGCTCGGGATCCTCGTCGGTGCCGGCTTCGGCCCGTGGTTCGGATTGCGCGCCGCCGTCTTCACGCCCGAGGAGCTCCCCGACAGCCTCGGTGCCGGCCCGGCCCCCGCGCGCGAATGTGACGGTTGCGCCGCCCCCTGTCGCCGCGAGCCAACGCCGCTCGCCCGCCGCCGCGCCTGCGTCGTCGGCCCCGACGCCGCCTACGATCCGCTGCAAGCGACCTACCACTACGACCGCCTGCGTGGACGCCGGCTCCTCTGCGAATATTTCCAGGTCGCCGACGAGCTTCCACCCGGCGCGATCTACTAGCCCTGCCGGGCGCGGACTGGTACGCTCCCCCCGGGGGTGCACGCGCGAATGGAGGCGGAGGGGTTCACGGGGGACGGTCGGTTCGAGATTCAGCGACGTCTCGGCGAAGGCGGCTTCGGCACGGTCTACGCGGCCTTCGATCGCGAATTCGGAATGCCGGTCGCGCTCAAGCGCCTGCGCCTGCGCACGCCCGAGGCGCTCTATCGCTTCAAGAAGGAGTTCCGCTCCCTCGCCGGCGTCATCCACCCCAACCTGGTGTCGCTCTACGAGCTCTTCCAGGTCGCGCAAGATCTCTACTTCACGATGGAGCTGGTGCAGGGCCGCCACCTCTTCGAGCACCTGCGGCCCGGGCAGCCCGTCGGCCCGGGCGACGAGACAGTGCTGGCGCGACCGCACAGCAGCGGGCCGCCCGAGCGACGCGTACCGCTGGCGCTCCCCGATCTCGACAACCTGCGCGCCATCTTCGGACAGCTCGCGCGCGCGCTCCACGCGCTTCACGGCGCGGGCCTGCTCCACCGCGACATCAAATCGTCGAACGTGCTGGTCACCGGCGAGGGGCGCGTAGTGGTCCTCGACTTCGGCCTGGTCACCGCGTCGCACCCCGACGACGAGGGCGACGGCATGGTGGTCGGCACGCCGCACTACATGTCACCCGAGCAGTGGGTGGGCGGCATCGTCGCCGAACCGAGCGACTGGTACAGCTTCGGCGTCGTCCTCTACGAAGCGCTCACCGGCATCGCGCCGTTCGAAGGCACCGTCACCGATCTCGCGCTCAACAAGCTCAAGGGCGAACCGCTGGCGCCGCGTGCGCTCGATCCGCGCATTCCCGAGGAGCTCGACGCGCTCTGCCGCCAGCTCCTGCGCGTCGACCCGTGGACGCGACCGACCGGCCCCGAGATCATTCGCGCGCTGGGCGGCCCCGGCGCCGGCGAGGCCACCGAGGAGCAGGCGCCGCGCGCCTTCGTCGGTCGCGCACGCGAGATGTCGTCGCTCCTCGACGCCTTCCAGACCGCCGTCGGCGGCCGCGCCACGACCGTCCATCTCCACGGCGACTCGGGCATCGGCAAGACCGCGCTCTTCGAGCACTTCTCGTCGGTGGTCGGCGAGACCCACCGCGCCGTCGTCTTGCGCGGCCGCTCCTATGCGCAGGAGTCGCTGCCGTTCAAGGCGCTCGACGGCGCCATGGACGAGCTCAGCCGTCTGCTCGCCGCCAAGTCGGCGCGCGAGCTGGCCGCCATCCTGCCGGACGACGCCGACGATCTGGCCTGCCTCTTCCCGACGCTGCGCCGCGTCGGTGCGCTGAAGCACGCCGCCGACAGCGCCGGCGCCGACGAACGCCCCGCGCTCGAGGTGCGCCGTCACGCCGCCGCCGTCTTGCGTCAGCTCCTCGCGCGCATGACGACGGAGCGGCCGCTCATCATCTATCTCGACGACGTCCACTGGGGCGACGTCGACTCCGTCGGCCTCATCCACGATCTCATGCAGCAGCCGGATGCGCCGGCCATCTTGTTGATCCTCGCCTACCGCGACGACGACGAGGCGAGCCCGTTTCTGCGCGAGCTCTCCGCGCGCGAGGTCGTCTCCGGTCCGCGACGGGACGAGCAGCGCATCTTCCTCGGCCGCATCACCGCCGAGGATTGCGAGGACCTGGCGGCCGCGCTCCTCCAGCGCCGTCCGGTCAAGCCGGGCGCGCTCACTCGTATCGCGCGCGAGGCCGGCGGCAACCCGCTGTTCGTCGAGGAGCTGGTCCGTTACGCGCGCGCGGGCGGCAGCGACGCGACGCCTCGCGACCACGACGACACGCTCGACACCGAGGAGCGCAACGTGCTGCTCAACGGCGTCGTGCAGCGGCGCATCGGCGAGCTCCCACCGCAGTGGCAGCGGCTCGTCGAGGTGCTCGGCGTCGCCGCGCAGCCCGTCGACGTCGACGTCGCGCGCCAGGCCGCCGGTCTCGACTCCATCGACGGCACCATGCTCAATCGTCTGCGCGCCGGTCACCTCGTGCGCACCCGCTACCTCGACGGGCGCGAGCAGATCGCCCCCTACCACGATCGCATCCGCGAGATCGTCGTCACCGGGCTCGCTGCGCGCGATCGCCAGCTCTTGCACGGCGCGATCGCCGAGGCGCTCGTCAAGTCCAACCGCGCCCGCCCCGGCGTCATCGCCAACCACCTGCGCCAGGCCGGTGAGCTCGACCGCGCCGCCGACTACGCCTACCAGGCCGGCGAAGAGGCCGCGCGCGCGCTCGCCTTCGAGGACGCCGCCGACCTCTACGGCAAGGTGCTCGAGTGGAAGCGCGGCGACAGCGCCAACGCGCGACGCCTCCTCCGCAAGCACGCCGACGCGCTCGCCAACGCCGGCCGCTGCGCCGACGCGGCGCCGCGCTATCTCGAAGCCGCCGGCGGCGCCGACGCCACCGAGGCGCTCGATCTCAAGCGGCTCGCCTGCGAGCAGTACCTCATGGGCGGCATGACCGACGACGGCATGCGCATCCTCGAGGAGCTCTGCCGCTCCGTCGACGTGAGCTGCCCCAAGAGCCCGACGCGCGCGGTGCTCGCCCTCGCTGGTGACCTCTTCCGCATCAAGCTGCGCGGCCTCAAGTTCCACGAGCGCCACTGGCGCGAGATCCCGCGCGCGCAGCTGGTGCGCATCGACATCTGCATCTCGGCGGGCCGCAACCTCTTGCTTCGCGATCCGATGCTCGCCTCCCGCTTCAACGCGCGCGCGCTCCGCCTGGCGCTCGACGCGGGCGAGCCCAACCGCATCGTCGAAGGGCTGGCCTCGATGGGCACGGGCCTGGCGATGCAGAACATCCGCGACGGCCACAAGATGCTGGCGCGCGCCCGCGAGATCGCCGAGCGCGTCGGCACGCCCACCATGCGCGGGCTCCTCCTTCTCTGGTCGGCCTTCGTGGAGCACGGCACGGGCCACTGGATCTCGTCGCTGACCGCCTGGGACGAGGCGGTCGCGCTCCTGGCGCGCGCGTCGGGCGTCACGTCCGAGAAGCAGAAGGCGCAGCTCAACGGCATCCTCGCCGTGCAGCTGCTCGGCCGCTTCGACGAGCTGCGCCGCCGCACCGAGCGCGCCATGACCGAGGCGCGCGCGACCGGCAACCGCTACACCGAGGTCTACGCGCGGCTCTATTCGGCCATTCCGCTGCTCGCCGCCGGTGACGCGCAGGCGTGCCGCGCGCGCATCGCCGACGCGCTGGCGCGTGGCCCCGAAGGTGACCACTACGTGCGCATCACCGCGCTCAAGTTCGAGTGCTACTGCGATCTCTACGAAGGCCGCGCGCTCGATGGGCTGCGCCGCGTCGAGCAGGCCTGGCCCGAGATCGCCTCCTCGCAGATGCTGCGGGTGGCCGCCTTCCGCGTCGCCATCTACACCTTGCGCGCGGGTCTGGCGCTGCAGGCGCGCGCCGAGGCGCCCGGCCGCGAGGCCGCGCTCATCCAGCTCGCCGAGGCCGACGCGCGCCGTCTGGCCAAAGAGGGTTACGCCTACGCGCTCGGGCAGGCCGCGCTACTTCAGGCGGGCATCAGCGCCGCACGCGGAGATCGCGCCGCCGCGGTCGCGCACGCGGGCGAGGCGCTGCACGCCTTCGAATCGGCAGGCGTCGAGATGGAGCTGGCCTACGCCCGTCGCTGGCTCGGCCTCCTCAGCGACAACGACGAAGGCGCGGCGCTCGTCGCCGGCGCCGACGCGTTCTTGCGCAGCCGCGCGGTCGCCGATCCGGCGCGCTTCACCGCCAGCCACGCGCCGGGCCTGCTTCCGCCCGCAGCCAAGGATGTCCATCATGTCGCGAGCTGACAGCTGGGATTGGCTCTTCATCCTTCTCTTCGCCGCGTTCGCGATGACCTCGGCGCTCGTCGATCCGCTGGCGGCGTTCCACGTCGCGCTCAGCGCGGATAGTCCCTGCCCGATCATCCGCTCGAGCTACTGGTGGGCGTCGTTCACCGATCCCTTGTGGCTCATCGATCCGCCGTGGGTGCAGGTGCAGACCGGCATCTCGGTCTTCATCTACGGCCCGTTCTATCTCCTATCGATCTATGCGTGGCTCACGCGCGGCAACTGGATTCGCATCCCGTCGCTGGTGTTCGCCGGCGCGCTCGCCGTCAACACCGTCATCTACACCATCGCCGACTACATGACCGGCAGCGTGGCGCACCCGATCTTCTTCCTGCTCGTCAACCTCCCCTACTTCCTCCTGCCCTGCGGCCTGGTGTGGCGCTTCAGCCACCGCGTGCCGTTCGCGCCCAAAGGCGCGCGCGTACCGTCGCTGCCGCAAGACGCCAAGGATCCGATCGGCCGCGCGCGCTGGCTCCAGACCATCCGCGCCGGCTACGAATATCTGGCGCCCGACTATCGCGCCAACCCGCTCACGCCGATCGCCGTCGCCGCCAAGTTTCCATTCTCGGAGCAGTACGGGCTCAAATGGGCGCTGCCCTATCTGCCGCAGCTGTTGGCCTCGGTCTTCGATACCGCCTGGAAGAAGCTGACCTTGCGGCGCGCGCCCAAGCTGCGCGCGTACATCGAGATCTTCTCGGCGCCGCTCGGGTTGCCGCCGCCGGCCGAGGTGCAGAACTACCGTCGCGACTGCGCGTTCGCGCGCAACCGCATCGACGGACCCAATCCGCTCCTCCTCCAGCGGGTGATCGACGCCGCCTGGCTGGCCGCGCATCTGCCCATCAGCGACGAGCAGTTCAAGAGCGTCATGGGGCCGGAGCGCACGCTCGCCGACGAGCTGCGCGACGGCAACCTCTTCGCCGCCGACTACACGCTCCTCGAGCAGTCGCTGTTACCGCCGCTGCCGATCAAGCGCGACACCCGCTGGCGCGAGAAGTACATGCCGGCGCCGGTGGCGCTCTTCTGCCAGCGGCCCGGCGTCGATCCCTTCTGCAGCCTCGTGCCGGTGGCGATCTTGATCGATCAAAACGGCGCGCGCGATCCCAACCCGCTCTATCTGCGCGGCGCGGGCGATGCGTGGGAGCTGGCCAAGACCTACGTCGAAATCGCCGAGTTCAACCTGCAGGCGATGTCGAGCCACCTCTATCGCCATCACTATCTCGCCGAGCCGTTCTCGGTGTCGGCGCATCGCCAGCTCTCGCCGAACCATCCGCTCTACGTGCTGCTCGAGCCGCACCTCGCCTACACGCTGGCGGTCAACTCCGCGGCCTTCGATCTCATGAAGAAGGCGGGCTCGGTGTTCGACGAGATCTACGCCGGCGAGCTCTCCGAGACGCGGCAGATCATGATCACCTCGTACAACAGCTGGACCGTGCGCCAACAGGCCTTCGACGCCGACATCGGTGCGCGCGGTGTCGCCGAAGTGCCCGCCGAGTTTCCCTGGCGCGACGACTCGCGCCTCTGGCTGGCGCCGATCCGCCGCTTCGTCGACAGCTACGTGCGTCTCTGGTATCGCGACGACGAGGCGGTCAGGCGCGACTGGGAGCTGCAGGCGTTCGTCAACGAGCTGCAGGCCGACGACGGCGGGCGGCTGCGCGGCCTTCTGGCCACGCCGCGGCTCGATACCCTCGACGCGCTCATCGAGCTCCTGGCGCAGTTCCTCTTCACCACCGGCCCCGGTCATGCCGCCGTGCACTATCCGCAATCCGATTACTTCACCTATATCCCCGCGTTCCCCGGCGCCGCATATCTCCCGCCGCCCGAGAATGGCGAACCGATCACCCAGGAGCGTCTCATCGCGACGCTGCCGCCCTTCCCGCAGGGCGCCGATCAATTCCAGAACAATCAGATTGCCAATTATCGATATGACCGTTTCGGCGATTACTCGGCCTATTCATTGAGCCGCGTCAAAGCGGCGGCGCCGGCCATCGCGCAGCTGCAGCGCGATCTGGAAGAGATTGAACGGACGATCTCCGAGCGCAACAGCCGCCGCGCGCGCCCGTACCTCTACGTTCTCCCCTCGCTCGTGCCGAACAGCATCAACATCTGACATGGAACCCACCCCCCAATATCAGTGGCGCAACTGGAACGGCAACCTCTCGTGCACCGCCGACCTCTATCGGCCCGAGACCCTCGACGAGCTGGTCGCCGCCGTACGCCGCGCCGCGCCGCGCGGTCGCATTCGCCCCATCGGCAACAGCTGCTCGTGGAGCCCGCTCGTCCCGACGACGGGAAGCCTGATCGACCTGTCGCGCCTCAATCGCATGCTCTCCGTCGACCGCAGCGGCGACCAGCCGACCGTGCGCATCGAAGCCGGCATCTCGATGCGCGACCTCGTCGCCCTCACCAAGAAAGAAGGGCTGACACTCATCAGCCCGACCATCTTCCAGGGCGTGGCGATGGGCGGCGCCATCGGCGTCGGCGCCCACGGCACCGGCTTTCACGCCTCGACGCTCTCCGACGACGTCGTCTCGCTCACGCTGGTCACCGCCAGCGGCGAAGTCCTGGAGCTCGATCAGCGCAACGTCGATCGCCTCGATGCCGCGCGCGTGGCGCTCGGCGCGTTCGGCGTCATCTACGCCATCACGCTGCGCTGCGCCCCCGCCTACAACGTCAACGTCGAGGACCGCTTCATCCCGCGCCAGCACGTCCTCGCCAACCTCGACGATCTCTACTCGAGCTACCACTTCATCGAGCTCTTCTGGTTTCCCTTCAGCGACATGATGTGGTGCAAGCTGATGAACCGCACCACCGAGACGCGCGATCTCATGACCTGCGAGCAGAAGGTGAGCTCGGCGCTCGACTACGCGGCGACGATGTTCTCCGGCAAGTGGGTCATTCCGTTCGTGGCCAACGTCATGCCCGCGCTGACGCCGCTCGCCATGAAGATGGCGCCCTTCTTCGCGGTCACGCCCGGCTTCACCATCGAGCCGGCGTCGGTCGAGTTTCACTATCAGGCGGCCTATCCGCGCTGCTGGGACATGTCGTGGGGCGTCGCGCTCGAGGACACCAAGCACGCGTGGGAGCTCTCGATGGAGCTGGTCGAGCGGTTCGCGCGGGACAAGAAGTACCCGGTCAACATGGTCGTGCACTGCCGCTTCATCGGCCCCTCCGCGGCCTGGCTCTCGCCCGCGCACGGGCGCGCGATGTGCGACATCGAGATCGTGACCTGCCGCGGAACGCCCGGCATCGAGCCGTTCTATCAGGCCTACAGCGACGCGATGCTCACCATTCCGAGCGCGCGGCCCCACTGGGGGAAATACATCACGGCCCCGAAGACGATCCGCGCGCGCTATCCGAAGATGGACGACTTCCTGGCGCTGCGCGCGCAGCTCGATCCCGACGGCGTGTTCTTGAACGAATGGCTGGAGGATGCGGTGTTTCAGCTGCGCCCGCGCTCTGCGGGCTAGGGCGATCGACGCAGGTTGACTACGGGCAGATTGACTACGGTAGGAAGCGCGACCGCAGCCCGAACTTGGTCGACTTGCTCGACTCCATCGCCAGCACCGACGTCACGCCGAGGAGGCCGGCGGTGAGCGCGAGCTGAATGTCACCGAGAACGTTGACGGCCTTCTCGAGCTTGTGCGCCTCGTGGGACGGCGTGGCCAGCCCGCTCCCATAGCTCGACTGCCCCAGGTCGCGCTCTTTGGCACGGGCGAGCAATCGGCCCAGGATCGTCGTGGCCAGCCCGACACCGACGGCGGACCCGACCAGCGCATCCTTGGTGATGGTCAACCCGCGCGCGACGCGCGAGACCTCTCTGCCTGACAGCATCTTGCGCCCGGTGAACCAGGTCACGCCGATGGCCGCCAGCCCGATGGTGTTCCAGATGGAGAAGCGCTTCCAGGCGCGGTCTTCGACGCGCACGCGCTCCGATTCGTCCGACACCTCGTGAACCGCCGGCTCCAGCGCCAACTTCCCGAACAGCGACCCGCCGAAAGCTGAGGCGAGTCCAAGATCGTGTACCACCCAAGCGGTCGTCGATAGCATGGTCATCTCACGCTCCTTTGCGAAGAGTTGCCCCTCGGTGAAATGCATGCGGTGCGCCGTTCCGCCGAGCGGCGTTTTCCGTAGCGCTCGCTCGGCTAGAGGCCGACGAGTCGATCGTGGTCGCCGGCTCGTGCTATGGGACGGGGATGGCCGACCAGCCTGTGCGACGCGATCGCTCGATGTCTGCCGTTCTCGACGTGACGCAGACGCAGACCCACGACCTTCCGGTCGCCAGTGACCGCGCGCTCGACCTGACGACGGTGCCGGCGGAGCACTACGCGGTCGTCGCGGAGCACGCGCGCGGCGGCATCGGCCGCGTGCTGCGCGCCGAAGACCGTCGCCTCGGCCGCACCGTCGCCGTCAAGGAGCTGTTGCGCGACGACCGCGGCACGGAGCAGCGCTTTTTGCGCGAAGCGCGCGTGACGGCTCGCCTGCAGCATCCCGCGATCGTGCCCATCTACGAAGCCGGCCGCTGGCCCGACGGGCGTCCGTTCTATGCCATGCGCTTCATTGACGGACGGCCGCTCAAGGCGCTCATCGACGAGCGGCCGACTCTCGAGGAGCGGCTGGCGCTCCTGCCCAACGTCATCACCGTCGCCGAAGCCATCGCCTACGCGCACCAGCGACGGGTGATCCATCGCGACCTCAAGCCCAACAACGTGGTCGTCGGCGACTTCGGCGAGACCATGGTCGTCGACTGGGGCCTCGCCAAGGAGCTCGACGCGACCGACGATGCCGGCGTCGCGATGCCGTCGCCGGAGAGCGTGGCGCAAACCCATGACGGCGTACTCGTCGGAACGCCGGCCTACATGGCGCCCGAGCAAGCGCGCGGCGAGCCGGCCGACGAGCGCAGCGACATCTACGGCATCGGCGCGATCCTCTACACCGCGATCTCCGGCAGGGCACCGCACGCGGGCGTCCCCGCCGCGAAGATCGCCGAGGCCGTCGCGCAGGGAGCGCCATCGATTCGACGCGTGTCCGGCGTTCCCGCCGAGCTCGCGACGATCGTCGACAAGGCAATGGCCTCGTCGCCCGCCGATCGCTATCAGGATGCCGGCGAGCTGGTCCGCGAGCTCAAGCGCTTCGCCGCCGGCCAGCGTGTCGGCGCGCATCGCTACTCATGGTGGGCGCTGACCGGCCGCTGGGCCGCGCACCATCGAACCGCCGTGCTGCTGTCGCTCGCCTTCGTCGCGCTCCTCCTCGTCGGCACCGCCGTGGCGCTGCGCCGCATCGTCGTCGAGCGCAATCACACCCGCACCAGCTATGAACGCCTCGTCCTCGAGCGCGCCCGCGCCGCCCTCGTCGAAGAGCCCGCCGCCACCCTCGCCTGGCTCAAGAACTACCCCGCCCACGCCGCCGACTGGCCCGAAGCCCGCGAGCTAGCCCTCCGCGCCGTCGACGCCGCCCCAGCCCGCCATGTCATCCAACAGCCGCGCAGCATCCCCGGCCCGCAGTGGTCCTTCTCCAGCGACGGCAAGCTGGCCGCAGCCATGGCCGCCCCCGACGAGCTCGGCGTATGGAACGTCGCCACCGGCGCCCTCGTCGCTCGAACGAAGATCACCACAACGACGGTACTGGGGGCGACGTTCGCAGGATCCGACACGGTGCTCGCGTGGACCGGCTCCACACGCATCGCCGTCTGGCGGATTCGCGGACAGGAGGTGCAGTGGCTTCCGACCGGGGCCACCGACGGGACCATGGGTTTCTCGAGCGTGCTCGGCCCGGAGAGCGCCATGGTCATGGCCGGCTACGCCCTGTGGCGAGTTCCACTGAACGGCGCGCCGCCGCAGCAGGTCGGCGCATGGAAGGAGCCGCTCACCTACTTCGAGGTGGCTCCGAACGGTCGCTCGGCCCTGGTCGGGCACGGTGGTATCTTGACGCTGATCTCGCTCCCAAGCGGCGTCCCCTTACACGAATGGAACGAGCCCTGTCTGCGCGCGGGTGCGTTCAGCTTCAGCGACGACGGGCGACGCATCGGCGTCCGCTGCCAGGGCACGGTACGCGTCCTTGACACTGTCAGCCACGCGGTCATGAAGATTCCATTTCCGACAGCCGAGCTCGGCAAGGGGCCGGGCGCCTACGCGGCCGAAATCGCGCCGGATGGGAACCGCTTGGCCATCGCCGGCCCGGATGATGCTGTGCGCCTTTGGGACCTCGCCGACGGCAGCCTTCGTATCGTCGGACGGCATCACGCGCTGGCGACTTCGGCGCGCTTCACGCCATCTTCGGACCGGATCGTGTCCGGCGGTCGCGATCGCACCCTTCGTATCTGGCACCTCGATGGGACGCTCGAGCGTGTCATCGCGGCCGGCGACAACGTCTCACCGGAGTCGGTCCATTTCACGCGCGATGGCCGGTTCTTCAGCGCGTCCGGGATCGGCAATTCGATCCGTTTGTGGCGGACGCCCGATGCCGTCGTGATGCATCCGGTGTACGACGGAATGTGGATGGCCCAGTCCGCGGACGTACGCTCGCTGCTGCACGCCACGTATTCAGGCTTGCTCACGCTCTTTGACTCGCGCACGGGGGCGGTTCCTGCCGCGAGGGTGGCGAACGTCTCCTTGCTCGGAGCGAC
>JAQBQH010000135.1 GCA_028287105.1 Myxococcales bacterium | reverse complement strand
CCGCCGCCGCCCGCCATGTCGCCCACCTCGACGCCGCCGTCGCCGGGCAGCGTACCGGACCCGAATTCGAACGCGCCCACGTCGAGCCGGGCGTCGACCGGCCGTGGGCTCGTCCCGAGCGGCGCCGCCACATGCAGCGTCGGGACGCCCGACTGCATCATGCCGGCGCCGTCGACGAACATCGGATTCGCCAGCGCGGCGTCGATCGCCGGCGAGGCCGCCGCCAGGCGATAGTCGCCCGTCGCCGCGAACCCGGGATCCGCGCCGCCGATCGTCGTCGTCACCGTCGCCGGGACGCCGCCGACCGCCGTCGAGATGAAGTTGTTCGAGCCGCTGACCAGGTCCGCGGTCGCCGTGTCGAACGTCAGCGACGTCCCCGCCACGGTCGCGTGCACGATGTTGTTGAAGAGGTAGACGTGGCTGACCCCGGCCACCGGGCTGATCACGTGGAACAGCTTGTTCGAGGCGTTGCGCAAGATGAACGTATTGTTGATGGCGTAGAGGCTGCCGTTGCGCCCGACGGCGTTGGGATCGTCGGAGCTGAAGACGATGGTCTGGCCGTTGTTGCCGTTGACGCCGGCGTCGACGGCGCGCACGACCACGTTGCCGATGAGGATCGCGTTCGCATTCGGCATCGAGGTGGTCGGCCCCTGGATGAGGTCCATCTCGTAGTTGCCGGAATTCTCGACGAGGTTGTAGAGGATCTCGATGTAGCGCGTGCGCAGCTTGATGTTCTGCCCGACGACCGAGTCGTGGATGTGATTGCCGATGAGCCGCACGCTCTCGCCCTGCAGGTAGAGGTTGTGGCTCTGACCGTCGCCGGCGCCGTTGTGGAAGATCTCGCTCGACTCGATGGTGATGGTCGACGCGCCGTCCGACTGCGCGCCGTCCTGGCAGTCGTGGATCGACAGGTCGCGCAGCGTGATGTCGTGACCGCCGGCGGTGACGCGGAAGCCGCTGCCGTTGGCGCCGCTGGTGTTGGCGGCATTCTCGAGCTCGAGGTGCTCGACGACCCAGTAGCTGCCGCCGTTCCACTGGAAGATGGCACGCGGCACGGGGCCGGCGCCGCTCAGATCCTTGCCCGTCGCGTCGAAGACCGGGCGCGGCCCGGCGACGCCGCGCATCACGATCGGCTGGGCGGCCGTGCCGGAGGCGGTGAGCTGGCATTGGTCGGTATAGGTGCCGGCGTCGACCTCGATGACGTCGCCGGGCATGAGCGCCACCGCTTGCGCCAGCGCGCACGGCGACTTTTGCGTACGGGCGGCGCCGACCTGATACGTGGTCGCCGACGCCACCGACGGCAGGAGCAGGATGGAGAGCAGGCGACAGGACGCGCGCACCATTCTAAGATACACCTGTCGCCAGGTCATGCGCGACGCGGAAGCCAAGCCGTTCGATGCAGTCGTGGACGCGCTCGTCGCGGAGGCGACGGGCGATCGTGAAGCGTGGCAGCGAGACGGCTGGGCGAGAGCCGCGCGCGCGGTCGGCGACGAGGGCGAGCAGTTCATCGAGTGGGCGAGCGCGCACCGTCGCTGGTCGTTCGTTGTCGCCGAGGCGGCCGATGCGGTCTGCGCCAAACCGGGCGAGGCGGCGGCGTGGGTCGCGCATGCGATCGTCGAGGAGCGACTGGAAGACGGCGACGAAGCAGCCGACGACGACGGCTGACCCTCAGCCGCGCGTCAATCAGCCGCGCTTCAATCAGCCGCGCTTCAATCAGCCGCGCTTCCATCAGCCGCGCTTCAAGAAGAGGTCGTTGAGCTCGGCGAACGCTGCGCCGTCGGCCAGGCCGTCGAACGACCCGGTGGTGGCGAGGCTGCGGGCGGCGCGGATGAACGCGCCCCACGCGACGCGCGCCAGCGCCGAGCCGACCGACACGCGCCGCACGCCGAGCTCCGCCAGCCGCGGCACCGACAGCGTCGCCGTGGGCGCCGAGACCAGCACGTTGACCGGCTTCGGCGCGACCGCGCGCACCATCGCGGCGATCTCGTCCGGCGACTTGACGCCCGGCGCGAACAGGCAGTCCGCGCCGGCCTCGGCGAACGCGACCAGCCGATCGATGGCGACGCGCGCGGGATCGGTGGTGCCCACGAGATACGCCTCGCAGCGCGCCGTCAAGAGCACGCCGCTCCCCGACGCGTCGATGGCCGCGCGCGCCGCCTTGATGCGCTCGACGGCGAGCGTCGCATCGTAGAGCGGCGTCTTGACGTGGCCCGTATTGTCTTCGATCGACAGCCCCGCCACGCCGGTCGCGACGCACAAGGCGACGTTGGTGGCCACCGCCGCCGGCTCGTCGGCATAGCCGGCCTGGAAGTCGGCGTTCACCGGCAGCGACGTCGCCGCCACGACCTCCGCGATGTGCGCGAGCATCATGTCGCGCGGAACCGCCCACACCTCGTCGGGCTTGGCGCGTGCGAACGCCGCGCCGGCCGAGGTCGTGGCGACGGCGGGAAAGCCGAGGTGCTCGAGGAACACAGCGCTGCCCGCGTCCCATGGGTTCGGCATCACGAAGCATCCCGACGCATGCAGCTCACGAAATCTCGCCACCGCCGCCGCTCGTCCGTTCATGACGCGATCCTAACCCTTCGTAGAAAAAAGAGCGGCGCCGAACGACGACGTGACGCCCCAAGAAGTAGGTGGTCGCGCGGTCGCGCCCTCGGCTACGATGCGCACCGTCCAAGGAGATGCAATGAGCGAGCAGAAGATCACGACCGAGAAGCGGGGCCACCTGCTCCTCATCGGCGTCAATCGCCCCGCCAAGATGAACGCCTTCGACGTCGACATGCTGCGCCAGCTCGGCGACGCGTTCGGCCAGATGGAGCGCGACGACGACGTCCGCTGCGGCGTCATCTTCGCCAACGGCGAGCACTTCACCGCCGGCCTCGATCTCGGCAACGTCGCGCCCGCCATCGCGCAAGGAGAGCTCGCGCTCGGCGCCGGCGACATCGATCCGTGGGGCGTTCACGGAAAGGCGCGCACCAAGCCGACCGTCATGGCGGTGCACGGCCGCTGCCTGACGCTCGGCATCGAGCTCATCCTGGCGCAGGACATCACCGTCGCGGCGTCGAACACGCGCTTCGGCCAGATCGAGGTCAAGCGCGGCATCTTCCCGTTCGGCGGCGCCACCTTCCGCCTCGTCGCCACCGCCGGCTGGGGCAACGCCATGCGCTGGCTCCTCACCGGCGAGGAGTTCGGCGCCGCCGAGGCGCATCGCATCGGCCTCGTGCAAGAGGTCGTCGAGCCGGGACTGCAGCTCGAGCGCGCCATCCAGATCGCCGAGACCATCGCCGCGCAGGCGCCGCTCGGCGTGCGCGCCACCATCGCCAACGCGCGGAAGTCGCTCGTCGAAGAAGAGGCGGCCCGCGCGCTCATGGATCAGGTGCGCGCCCTCATGGGCAGCGACGACGCAAGGGAGGGCTTGATGTCGTTCATGGAGCGACGCTCAGCCCGCTTCACCGGCAAGTAACCGCGCGGTGGCGGTCGCGCTGATCATCTTCTCGCTGACCTATCTCGTCATCTCGGGTCAGCGCATCCCGGGGCTGCGCCTCGACCGCCCCTCGGCGGCGCTGTGCGGCGCGGTCTTCATGGTGCTCTCGGGGACGCTGACGCTGCCGCAGGCCTACGCGGCCATCGACCTCGACACCATCACGCTGCTCCTCGGCATGATGATCATCGCCGCCTACCTCGCCGAAGCGGCGTTCTTTCGCACGGTCGCTCATCGCGCCGCGATCCATGCCGGCAGCGCGCGCGGCCTGCTCTTCATCGTCATCGCCGTCGCGGGGTTGGCCTCGACGGTGCTCGTCAACGACACCGTCTGCCTGATGATGACGCCCATCGTGTTGGCCGTCGTGCGCGAGCTGGAATTGCCGCCGCTGCCCTATCTGCTGGCGGTCGCCTCGGCCTCGAACATCGGCGGCGTCATGACGCTGACCGGCAATCCGCAGAACATGATCATCGCCACCGCGTCGGGGCTCTCCTACACGCACTACACGATGCGCATGGCGCCGGTGGCGCTCGGTGGGCTGGCGCTCGATGCCCTCATCCTGGCCTGGATGTTCCGCCGCGATCTGCCGCCGGGACCGTTGCGCCAGCCGCGGCTCCAGGTGCCGCAGCTCGACCGCGTCCTCGTCGCCAAATCGCTGGTGGTCCTGGTCGCGGTGGTGGTCGGATTCGTCGCCGGCAGGTCGATGCCGGGGATGGCGCTGGCCGGCGCGGCGATCCTCACGCTCATCGCGCGCGCCGCCCCGCGGCCGGTCTTTTCGCGCATCGATTGGCCGCTGCTCCTCTTCTTCGGCGGCCTCTTCGTGGTCATCGACGGCGCGGCGCAGACGGGGCTCCTGACCCGGCTCTACGGCGCGGTCGCTCCGTACGTCGGCACCTCGGCAGCGCGGCAGCTCGTCACCTTCGGGCTCTTCTCGGAGCTCGGCGCCAACATCTTTTCCAACGTGCCCTACGTGCTCGTGGCGCGCCACTTCGTGCCGACGCTGGCGCGGCCCGAGTACCAATGGACCGGCCTCGCCATGTGCTCGACGCTGGCGGGCAACCTCACCATCGTCGGGTCGGTGGCCAACCTCATCGTCCTCGAGCTGGCCGGCCCCGAGAACCACATCGGCTTCTTCCGCTTCTTGCGCTACGGCGCGGTCATCACCATCGCCACGACGGCGCTCGGGCTCGGCACGTTGCTCCTCGAGATGCGCCTCGGCTGGTGACCGCGGCGCGCGCGGCTACGCGATGGCGCGCTCCAGCTCCGGCAGCGCGTCGCCGGCGTGCACTGCCAGGCGCTGGAGGTGCGGCAGCGTGTCGCGGCAGCCGATGAAGCCGAAGTCGAGCGTGCCCGCGTAGCTGTTGCAGGTGATGTTGAGCGCCAGGCCGTGCACCGGGATCGACATCGGATAGGCCGCCTCCAGCCGCGCGCCGCGAAAATAGAGCGGCTGCTCCGGCCCCGGCACGTTCGAGATCACCAGGTTGAACACCGGACGCACGCGCCCCATCGCGCCGGGCAGGAGCTGCAGCATGAAGGGCGAGGTCAAGAGCGCGCTGTACTGAATGATGGCCGCCTTCGACATGCCCTGCAGCTGCTCCTTGGCACGTCGGGTCGAGGCGATGATGGCCTCCAGCCGCTCGCTCGGATCGGCGACGTCGGTCGCCAGCGACGCCAGGATCGCACCGACGGCATTGCCGCCGCCCGCGTCGTCCTTGGGCCGCACGTTCACCGGCACCATCGCCACCAGCGCCGCGTCGGGCAGCGCATCGAGCTCGCCGAGATACTTTCGCAAGCTCGCTGCGCAGATCGCGAGGATGACGTCGTTCAAGGTGCCGTTGGCCGCCTTGGCGACAGCCCGCATGCGCGCGGTCTCGAACGATTGCGTGGCGAAGCGGCGGTTGCGCGAGATCCGCCGATTCAAGATCGAGGTCGGCGCGTGCAGCGGCGAGACCAGCTCCCTCGAGCGCGACGAGCGCGCCATGTTGACGAGCGCCTTGAGCACGCTCTTCGAGGTGCCGACCTGCGCGCGCACCGCCGCCAGGAGCTCGGGGAAGTGCAGGCCACCCGACTCGCCGTCGGAGCGCACGCGCGCCGGCTCCTCCAGCGAGAAGAAGAGCGGGCGCGTGCGATCGCTCGCGTCGTGGCTCAAGCTGGAAGCGAGGATCTTCATGGCGCTGTAGCCGTCGACGAGCGCGTGGTGGACCTTGACGTAGAGGGCGAAGCGCCCGCCCTCCAGTCCCTCGATGAGATGCACCTCCCACGGCGGCCGATGAAAATCGATCGGCTGACCGTGCAGCCGCGAGACCAGGATGCCGAGCTCACGCTCGTCGCCCGGCGACGGCAGCGCCGACCGCCGCACGTGGTACTCGAGATCGACGTCGCGATCCTCGACCCACGCCTGCAGCGGATTGACCAGCAGCTCCGGCGTGCGCAGCTTCAGGTTGAACGGCCGGTGTACGATGGGCGAGGCGCGGATCTCGTCCATGAGCCGCCGCAGATGGTCGGGCGGCGCGTCGGGCGGCGGCGAGAACGGCAGCATCGAGGAGACGTGCATCATCGTCTCGCGCGTCTCCATATACAGAAACATCGCATCGCTCGACGTCAGCCGTTTGCCGCTCACGCCGACGAATCTACCTCAGAGGCGCGACGAATGTCGGCGCGCGGTGCGGTCGAGCGCGCGGCTGCGCTGAAAGGCGATCCAGGCATCGAGCTGTCGCCACAAGAGACTGAGCGTCAGCTGAAAGACGAGCCAGCGATGGCGTAGCGAGCCATCGACCGCGGTGGCGGCGGCGACGACCGGCGCGGGCGGCTCGACCGGCGTGAACATGTCGGGCGCGAGCGTAGCGAGGAAGCGCATCACCTGCGCGCGTGACGCCGCCGTCGCGGCCAGCGCCTCGAGCGCGGCGAGCATCGCCACCGCCGACGAATAGCGCTGATCGGGATCGCGCGCGAGCGCGCGCATCACGATGGCATCGAGCGCCGGCGGCACCTCGCGATTGCGCGCCGACGGCGGCTCGATGACGAGCGTCAGCACCCGCTCGAGCGTGGCGCGATCCGACCCGCCGCCGAAGAGCCGCTGCCCCGTCAGCACCTCGTACAGGGTCACCCCGAGCGCAAAGACATCGGCGCGGCGATCGAGCTGCCGGCGCTCGATCTGCTCCGGCGACAGATAGGCCAGCTTGCCCTGGAACGTGTCGATCGCGAGCGTCTCGCCGTCCGTCACCCGCGCCATCCCGAAGTCGACCAGCTTGACCGAGCCGTCGTACCCGATCATCACGTTCGCCGGCGAGACATCGCGATGGATGATCGGCCGCGCCCTACCCTCGTCGTCGACGAACGCGTGCACATAGGCCAGCCCGCGACAGGCATCGGTCAAGAGCGCGAGCGCGATCCCCACCGGCAGCCGCGCCCGCCGCGCCGCCAGCGTCTCCCACAGCTCCAACAAGCTCCACCCCGGCAAATACTCCATCTCGAGATACTGCGTATCCCCAAGCCGCCCGAACCCATTGACCCGCACCACATTGCCGTGCCGGAGCTGCGCCGCAATCCGCCCCTCGTTCTCGAACATCCCGACGATCCGCGCATTGCCGCAATGCTCCGGCAACAGCGCCTTCACCACCACCGCCCCCCCGTCCCCCTTCCTCCGCGCCAAATAAACCGCCGCCATCCCCCCCATCCCAAGCAGGTCCGTCAACACATACCCCCCAACCTTCAACGGCCCCCGCACATCCACACCCCACCCCCTCGCAACCTCCGCGCCACCCCCAACCCCGCGCATCCCGCCCGACCCCCCACGAAATCCCCCACGCCCGCCTCCCACCCATGGACAACCCTCCATGCCCCCCGCTCCATGCTCCCACCTCAGCGCCTCGCCCCCCTAGCGACGAGTCCTTGGTTGCGCGAGCGCAGGCAAAGAGCGACGGGGCGGCGAAAGGGGCGCGACGGCGGCGTCGAGGAGCGCTCGCGGCGCAGCGGCGATGCCAGCGACGACCCGAGGGCGCGGACGTGCCGCCGGCCGGTACGGCCGCCGGCGTAGCGCGCCCGTCCGCCGTCGCGCCCCTTTCGCCGCCCCGCCGCGGCGACCCCCCTGCCCTCAGCTCGCGCTACTAAGGAGGAGGAGGAAGCGCCTTGGGTTCGTCGCTAGCCCCCAGCGCCGGCATCGCATGCCCCCGCAAGCACGGCCCCGCCTTCTGGTACTTCTTGCCGAACAGCCGCTTGAACATCGTGACGATGCGCCACGTCAGGTACGCGCGATTGAACCCGACCGCCTCGGCCGGCTCGAAATACGGATTCTTCGTGCCGCCCAGCTTCACGACCGCCAGGATCTGCTCCGCCACGCTCACCGGGCAGCCCTCGAGCCGCACGTACGGATCCTTGTGCGACCGCCTGAGCGCGCGATTGACCGACACCATCTTGCCGTAGATGTCGCTGCCTTTGGCGTGATGCGGATCCTTCGTCCCGCGATCCTTGTAGACGCTCTTGATCTGCACCAGCTGATCGCCGAGCTTGCCTTCCCAGTTCGCGCAGTCGCCGATGAAGATGACCTTCTCGTCCGCCTTGACGTCGATGGGCCCGCGATAGGCGCCGAACACGATGTGCATGCGCTTCATGCGCGCATCGCACTCCTTGTCGAACACCCGCAGGATCTCGACCGCCTCCTCGATCGCGCCCGGACAGCCGCCCCAGCAGTAATCCGTCTTCTCCGCGTCGGGCGGCGCGCCCGCGTAGGCGGTGATGGCCGTGCCCTCGAAGTACTTCTCGACGCGCACGAGACCCACCTCGAATCCGGTGGCGCGCTTCTTCGCCTCGTCGAGCGTGACGTCCCCGCTTAGCTCGATCTGCCCCAGGTCGATCGGCCCGAAGCCGCGCTCCGACGGGATGCGGATGTGATCGACCGTGCGCGGATCGACGCCGATGATGGCGCAGCAGACCGCGTCGAACGCGATCTGGTTGTTGCCCATGATGACGAGCTTGAGCGGAAACGGCTTGGGCGTGAGCATGCGCCCTTCACCGGCGGTGATGGCGTCGATGACCAGGAACTGCGGCTGGATGATGTACTGCAGGTCCGCGATCTTCTCGTTGAGCCGGTGATCGTGGTCGATGAGCCGATGGCGATCGTCCTGAATGCCGATGTAGTTCTTGCAGCCGAACGTCACCGTCGTCCATGGGTGCGCCTTGAACTTCGGCATGTTCACGAAGAAGTCGGCGCGCGCGATCGGCGCGGGCGTGAACACGTAGTCGCGCAGCCGTCCCTCGTGCCGATACGGAATCTCGACCTGCTGCTCCTCTTCGAAGTAGTAGCGCTTGACGCCGGGAACGCGGCGCACCATCGCCTCGAACCCGGACTGCTCGAACGCCGCGCGGGTGGGGATGGTGATGCCGCAGCGCTCGCCCACGGCCAGCTCGGTGATGGCGTCGCCGCCGACGTCCTTGAGCGCGTGCAACACGCCTTCGCCGAACTCCGCCCGCACGTGCGCGTGCGGGAAGAGCTTGCCGGCCGCGACCAGGTTCGGCTTGACCAACGTGCGCCCCGACGGCTTCAAGTCGAGCGCGCGCAGACCGTCGCGCACGATGGCGCGAATCGCTTGCGGGTCATAGCTCTCGCAATGGCGGATGATGACCTTGGGCTGTGCGAGCGGTTTCACGGACGAATTGTAGCACCGTCGGCGCTGGCCGGCCCGCGGCTGGCGACGCTGCACGGCAAGACGATGCGCACATGCCCGCCGGCATCGTCGACGAACTGCACCTCGCCGCCATGCGCGCGCACGATCGAGCGAGCGGTCGCCAGCCCGAGGCCGCTGCCGCTCGAGCGCGTGGTGAAGAACGGGTCGAACACCGTCTCGCGCAGCTCGGGAGGCACGCCCGGTCCGGCATCGATGACGTCGAGGATGGCCTCGCCCGCTTCGGGGTGGGCATCGACCTCCACGCGGACGACGCTGTGGGCCGGCGTATGGCGAATCGCGTTCTCCAGCACGTTGGCCAGCGCGCGATAGAGCGCGCCGGGCTGCTCGACGATGGTCGGGGCGGCCCGCACCCGCAGCTCCAGACGCACCGAGCGCGCCTCCGCCAGCCCGACCAGCTCCTTGACCGTCTCCTCGACGACGACGGCGAGCGCCACCTCCACGACGTCGTCGGCGTCGGGCGGATGGAGCAGCTGATCGATCAGCTTCCGCATGCGCGTCAGTGACCGCTGGCAATGGCTGGCGCAGCTGCGAGCGTCGCCATCGCGGCCGATCATGTCCAGCCAGAGCTGCATCGCCGCCAACGGCTGCCGGAGATCGTGAACGATCTGTGCCGTACGCAGATCAGGGACCCGCATCTTGCCCATTGGACCCTCCACCCCGCATGGACTCATCTCACGTCACGCGACGCGGTTCCATCCGGTGCGACGAGTATTCCCAATCTCGTAGAGGTTGCGGCGGGCTACCCGCCCGTCGGTTCACGTCGAGAAGAGCGATCAGCGCCGCTTGGCGGTGGTCATGGCAAACTTCTTCGCCGCGCCGATGAGCTCGTGCGTGCGCCTCGTCTGGCGGAGCGTTCGGTCACGCAGGTCGCGCGCGTGCTCGCGAAGGTGGGAGGCGCTCACCAGAAGACGGCGCGCGAACGAGTCGTGCGGCTCGGTCATCATTGCGACGAGGATCGCCGCCACACGCTCGACGTCGAAGGGCGCCACGATGGTGCGCGCCCCACCGCTGCGCATCGCGCGCGCGAACAGCGACCGCTCGTTGGTCACGCGCACGAGCGTCGGCAGCGTCGCCAGCTGGTCATCGCGACCCGCCTCGGCCAACAGATCGCCGCCGCTCAGACGCTGCAGCATCTCGGACACGTACAACGCCTGCGGTACAACGCGACGGAGCAGCGCGCGGCCCTCACGGTAGCCATGCGCGACGCGGGTGCGAACGCCGCGGGCGCCGAGGGCCGCGGCCAGGCGCTGCGCCAGCCGCCGGTCCCGCTCGATGAGGACGGCTACCATCAGCGAAGTTTCCCGCGATCCCGGCCGATATACCATCCCTTTTGAAGATACTTATTTGAACTTAATTTCGAGCTCGCTCATCCGAGGGGCAAGCGCACGCCGACTCCTCGGGAAACGCCTGTCGGCTGGGGGGTTGACAGCGAAGGATGTCGCGCCGACATCAGTCGTGCTAAAGCGTCTTACACCACCTTCAGGTTGTGGCCTGAGCCAAGCACGAGCGCCGCAGTCGATCGGGCGGCTCGTGTCGAGAGAAAAGGACCCATGACGCGTACGAGAATCATCCTGGTCGACGACCATCGCCTCTTCCGCGACGGGCTGCGCGCCATCCTCGGCGGCTATCCCGATCTCGCCGTCGTCGGCGAAGCGAGCGATTTTCGCGAAGCCGCCGACCTCCTCGAGCACCTCGAGAGCGATCTCATCATCCTCGACATCACGCTGCCCGGCTCCAACGGCCTCGCTCTTTTGCGCGAGCTCAAGCGGCGCCAGCAGCGGCAGCCGGTCTTGATCCTGACGATGCATCAGCATGCCGATCTCGTCACCGACGCCTTTGCCGCCGGCGCCACCGGCTACGCGCTCAAGCATCAGTCCGAAGAGGAGCTGATCGAGGCGGTGCGCGCCACCGCCGGCCGCGCCACCTATCTCGCCCCGCAGCTCTCGCGCGATCTTCTGCCCGACCACACGGCGTCGACGACCACCAGCCCCGGCATCCTGTCGCTGTTGTCGTCGCGCGAGCGCGAGATCTTCGACCTCATCGTGCGCGGTCACACCAACGCGGCGATGGCCAAGCAGCTCTTCATCAGCGTCAAGACCATCGAGACCCACCGCACCCGCATCATGCGCAAGCTCGACGTGCACAACGTGGGCGAGCTCATCCGCCTCGCGGCGCGCCACGGCCTTTTGGCCGCCTGACCACGACGCGGAAGCTCTCGTTGGTGGCCGCCTGCGCGAGCGCGCGGCGCGCCTCGGCGCGTGACGATTTGGCGCGCATTCGCGCCGATCCGGCCTCGGCCGCTGCCTGCGCCGACTGCTTCTCGAGGAGCCGCGCCTGCCTTTGGGTGCGCTCCGCCTCGACCTCGTCGTCGATGGTGCGCGCCAGCGCCGCCGACGCCTTGGCTCCCACCTTCAACGCCCGCGAGCGCTCGTTGGCCGCGTCGGCGACCTGCTCGAATAGATCGGCGAGGCTCTCGGAGGCGGCCGCTTCTTGTCGCTGCGCCTCTGCCAGCGCCGCCAACGCGGAATCGTTCTGCGCACGCGATCCCGAGCGAGCATCGTGGCTCATCGTGCGCTCATCGGCCAATCATACGCTCCGAGCCCGCTTTCGCCCGCGTTTTTGTCTGACCTCGTCGACAGCCACGGCCGCGGCCTCGTCGATGGGGAGCGCGCCACCAAGCCGGTAGATGAGGTCGCGGAGCAGCGCCGCGTTCTCCGCCGTGTCGCCGGCGCGCGATTCGTACCGGCCCGCCGTCGTGGTGTGGCCCTTGTCGCGGGCGCGCGCCGCCATACGGTGCGACAGCTCGATCCGCTCCTGCATGACGTTGAGCGCCTCCCACAGGGCGTTCTCGAGGCGGAGCTCTTTCTCGTCGAAGAAGCGCTCGGCCGAGTAGCGATGTCCGACGCGGCAGCGGTAGGCCTCGCTCCCGGCCTCCGAGATGGGGCCGTTGCACTCGGGGCACATGAAGCCGCTCGGCTTCTCGCTCGCAGGCCGGCGCACGGCGCGGCGACGCGGCGGCGCCTTCTTCACCAGCCGCGCGACCAGCGGCCCGATCGCCTCGGGCGGGACCACGTGGTCCGCCGACACGGCGTCGAGCGCGCTCTCGGGCATCTGCGGGTTGATCGCCGTCGACGGGTCCTGCACGATCGCCAGGCCACCGCGTCCCTTGATCTCGGCGAGCCCACGAGCACCGCAGTCGAGCGCGCCCGAGAGCACCACGCCGATGGCGCGGTTTTCCCAGCTGCGCGCCGCCGAACGGAACAGCGGATCGACGGCCGGCCGCTGACCATTCTCGCGCGGGCCGAGAGTGACCCGCAGGCGATCGCCCTCGATCCAGGTGTGAAACCCGGCCGGCGCCACGTAGATGCGCCCTGGCTCCAGCCGCTCGCCGTCACGCGCGGAGGCGCCCGGAAGGCCGCTGTCGCGCGCCAGGATGTCCGACAACACGTCCGGTCCACCGGAGCGATGCAGGACCACGACGAAGGCGGTCGCAATCGGGCGCGGCACCGCCGCGAACAGCGCCCGCAACGCCTCGACGCCGCCCATAGAGGCGCCGATGACGACCAGCCGCGCCGGGCGGCGAGCCGAGTCGCGGTCGGCTCGTTTGCCCATGATCGACATTGTGGGCAGGTTTACGGCCGTCGCCGTCCGGTGAGCACCTGAGTTGCGGTTGCGGACCGTCGGCAAAGGGAGTACGCCAACGGGGTGGCCTCCGAGCGCAACAAGGACCGATTCGTCGAAGAGATCATCGAACGAATCCGCTCCACGAGACACTTCGACTTTCGCGACTACAAGCGCGCCACGCTGAAGCGGCGGATCGAACGCCGCATGATCGACAGGAAGTGCAAGGGCGCGAACGACTACGCCAGCCTGTTGACGCGCGATCCGACCGAGATCGACGCGCTCGTCTCGTCGCTGCTCATCAAGGTCACGTCATTCTTCCGCGACCGCGAAGTATGGGACGTGCTCTCCACGCGCGTGATTCCGCAGCTCCTCGCCGAGAAGCGCGCGGGCCAGGAGATGCGCGTCTGGTGCGTCGGCTGCGCCACCGGCGAGGAGGCGTACTCCGCCGCCATGCTCCTCGCGGAGGCCATCGGCCCCTCCTTCGTCAACGAGGAGCTCAAGATCTTCGGCACCGACCTCGACGAGGAGGCGATCGCCTACGCGCGGCGCGGCCACTACACCGCGCAGCAGGTCGAGAACGTGCCGCCCGCGATGCTGCAGCGCTGGTTCGTCGCCGATGGCGCCGGCTACTCGGTCATCAAGGAGATCCGCCGCAAGGTCGTCTTCGGCGTCAACAACCTCGTCTCCGACGCGCCCATCTCGCGGCTCGATCTCCTCTTGTGCCGCAACGTCTTCATCTACCTCGAAGGGAGCCTGCAGAAGCTGGTGCTGACGCGCTTCCACTATGCGTTGCGACGCAACGGCGTTTTGACGCTGGGCAAGAGCGAGCTGATTCCGTTCGCGGCCAAGATCTTCGAGCCGATCGATCTGCCGCGGCGGATCTACCGCAAGGATCACCAGCGCGAAGGAGCGATGGCCCAAGAGCGGCTGGTCGGCCTCCTCGAGCAGGAGTCGCAGCACCGCGACGGGGGAGGCGAGCCCTTGGGCGACGTCGATCAATTCCACCGCGACATGTTGCACGCCATGCGCGTGCCGATCATCGGCACGGCCCTCGACGGGACGGTGACGATGTGGAACCGCGCGGCGGCGACGCTCTGGTCGCGCAGCGAGGCGAGCGTCATCGGCAAGCGGCTGACCTCGCTCAACCTCGCCGGCCTCTCGGGCGACCTCCTGATCGAGAAGTCGATCGCCGTGCGCGACGGCAAGGTCGACCGCGAGCGCGCCGAGAGCTCCTTCACCGAGGCCAACGACGGCCGCCAGCGCCTGCTCGCGATCAACGTCTGGCCGATGCGCGACGCCCACGACGTGCTGAGCGGCCTCGTCTACGTCGTCGAAGATGTCACCAGTTTCCGTGACCTCGAGATAGAGCTGCGCCGGGTCAACGAGGAGCGGCAGTCGGCGTTCGAGGAGCTGCAGACCACCAACGAAGAGCTGCAGTCCTCGAACGAAGAGCTGGAGACGACCAACGAGGAGCTGCAGTCGGCCAACGAGGAGCTGCAGACGACCAACGAAGAGCTGCAGTCGACCAACGAGGAGCTCGAGACCACCAACGAAGAGCTGCAGTCGACCAACGCGGAGCTCGACGCCACCAATCGTGAGCTCGCCCATCGCACCGAGGAGATGAACCGCTTCTGGTTCTCGCAGCGGACCATCGTCCGCAGCCTCTCGGCGGGGGTGATCGTCATCGACACCGACGGCCGCGTCATCATGTGGAACCTCGCCGCCGAGCGGCTGTTCGGCATCGCCGAGGGTGAGGCGGTGGGCCAGACCTTGTGGACGTTGCACATCGCGGCGCTCAGCCGCTCCCTGTTGCAGAAGGCGCGTAAGTCTCTCGCCGAGGGCCGCGCCCTGCGCACCGACGACGTCGAATACGAGCTCCCGATCGGGACCACGGGCATCGGCACGCTGGCGGCGATACCGATCATGGAAGACACGCTCAACCGCGGCGCGGTCCTCATCTTCGAGGACCTGACCAAGCAGACGCTGTTGCAGAAGCAGGTGGCGTCGTTGAAAGCGGCCACTCCCGCCAAGGAACGCAAGTCGCGCAAATGAAGCGTCGCCCGCCCGAGCGCGCGACCCCGACGGACCTCTTGCAGCGACGTTATCGCGAGCTGCAGGAGCGCTACCGGCACCTGTTGCAGCGATTGGATACGAGCGTGCGTGCCGACTCCGCCACCCATCGGCTGAGCTGGTTCGCGCTGCAGAGCTCGTCGAGCGCGATCGCGATGCTTCGTGACGGGCACGTGGAGCTGGCCAATCCGCGCTGGCGCGAGCTGTCGAGCGCACGCGGGGATCGGTCCCGCGGCTGGACGGTGCGCGACCAGGACGGGGAGCGGCAGTATCCGGACCTCGGGACGTTGGCCGCCGCCGAGCTTGCGCGTTTCGCTCCGCCCTCGACGTCGAAAGCTGCCGGCGACGAGGCCATCGACGAGGCCACGACGCTGCAGTGCAACCGCACCGGCGGCGACCAGATCTTGCGGGTGCGCCTGGAACGCGTGGTCGCGCGCGGCGACGGTCCGGTGGGCCTCGTGCGAGCGGACGATGTGACCGCCGAGGTGGCGCACGAGCGGGAGCTGTCTCGACTCCGCGATGCCGTCGCTCAGCGCGAGCGCCTGAGCGCGGTCGGTCGACTGGCCGCCGGCATCGCGCACGATCTCGGCAACACGGTCAACGCACTGGCGCTGCGCGTCGCCTTGGTGGCGAAGAGCGCCGACGGCGCCAACCGCGCCCACCTCGACGGCGTCGGCGAGGCCATCACGATGATGCGCCAGACGCTCGACCGCCTCGACCGCTTCGGCGGACGCATCTCGCGGCCGGCGCAAGAGGTCGATCTCGGTCGGGTCATCCGCACCGCCGTCCAGCTGGTTCACCTGGAGCTCAGCGCACGCGCGCCGGCCGCCGTGATCATCAAGCTCGACCTCTCGCGCAAGCTTCCGCCCGTCGTCGGCGACGCGGGCGATCTGGCGCATGTGTTCGTCAACCTCCTGCTCAATGCGCGCGACGCCATGCCGGACGGCGGCACCGTCGTCGTCGAGGCGCACCGCACGGGCTCGATGGTGACCGTGCGCGTGGCCGACGAGGGCGTGGGCTTCGCCCCCGAGCACCTGGCGCGCGTGTTCGAGCCGTTCTTCACCACCAAGGGCGCCAGCGGCAGCGGCCTCGGCCTGGCGCTCGCCTACAGCACGATCACGACGATCGGCGGCACCATTCGCGCCGACAACCGCCCCGGCGGCGGCGCGGAGCTGACGCTGCAGCTGCCGGTGGTGACCTCCTCATCGCTTGACGCTCACGGGAAGCGCGGCCGTCCCGTTCGCGACCGTCTCGGCGTCGTCCGACGGCGTAAGCGACTTCAGTAGCTCCTCGCGCACGATGCGCGCCTGGTGCTCGGCGCTGCTGGCGCGCTCCTCGAACATGCGGACCGAGCGTGTCTGGCCGAGCTCGCGCGCGCGCGTCGCCAGCCGCCGCGCCAGAGCCGCCTGCTCCTCGAGCGCCCGCAGCGCGGCCCAGAAGGCGCCCTCCGTGACGTTGAGCTGCTCGGCCGAGAGCGACTTACCGCCGAAGGCGTGACCGACGCGGCAACGGAAACGCAGCTGCGCGCCGTCGGGAACGTCGTACATCGGCCCGGCGCAGTTGGGGCAGGTCAGGCCCGCCGGAACGCCGATCGGCGCGATGCTGTCGACGTCGGGAGCGAGGCCGTCGAGCTTGACCTCTTCGAGGATGTGGCGCGGCACCGAGTGCATGCGCGCGCGCACCGGCTCGCGCGAGAGCTCGACCAGCCGCGCCGCCAGCGCGACGAGCGGCAGCACCGCGTCGACGGGAACGTTCTCGATGGCGCTGCGCGGCATGTCGCCCATGATCGCCTCGTCGGGATCCTGCACCAGCGCGACGCCGCCGCAGCGCTTGACCGCGAGCAGCCCCGCGGTGCCGCAGTCGAGCGCGCCCGAGAGGATGACGCCGACGACGCGCGCGCCGTAGCTCGACGCGGCCGAGCGAAACAGGGGGTCGACGGCGGGCCGGAAGTTGTTCTCCTTCGGACCCATCATGACCTTGAGCTTGCCGTCGGCGACGATGAGGTGGCGATCGCGGCGCGCCACGTAGATGTGCCCCGGCGTGATGGCTGTGTCGTTGTCGGCGAACGCGGCGGGCAGCGGCCCGGCGGCGCTCAGGATGCGCGGCAGCTGGCTGTCGTGCGTCGGCGAGACGTGCTGCACGATGCAGATGGCGGCAGCCAGATCTGCCGGCAGCTCCGCCGTCAGCGCGCACAACGCTTCGATGCCGCCCGCCGAGGAGCCGATCACGATCAGATCGTGGCCCATGCTCAAAGTATAGGGCGCGACGGCCGCTCGTCACGTCTCGTCACCCGCCTGCCGATCAAGCGGCCGGTCGGCGGGTCGGTCCCCGTCGCTGCGCGGGCAGCGCGATGACGAGCTGCAGCAGCGTGCCGAGATATTCCGCTACCAGCGAGGACACCAGCGCCGCCGGATCGGCGCGCGCCACCAGCCCGCCGCGCTGCGCCTCGCGCGCATCGGCCAGGAAGACGCGCTCGACCACCGTCGACGCCTCGGCGAGGAACGCCTCGCTCTCGAGCGCAGCGGCCAGCACACCGCGCGCGATTGCGCGACTCCCGCTCGCCTGCCGCGCCAGCGTCGTCATCGCCTCACGCATGCCGTCGATGGCGCTGCCGCCGTTTTGCCGCACGCGCGTCCGCGCCGCCGTCGCCGCCCGCGCATGCGCGCGCACGACTTCGACCAGCACCTCGTCCTTGGAGTCGAAGTGCACGAAGAAGGTCCCCTTGGCCACGCCCGCCTCGGTCGCGATACGCTCCACCGAAGTCGCCTGGTACCCGTGCTCCGCGAACAGGGCGATGGCGGCGGCGAACAGCTTCTCTCTCGTCTCGTCGCCGCGCGGCCGGCGACGGGGCGCTCCTCGTTTGGTCCTCACCGTATTTGCTTCACACGGATCGCGTAAATTCGATGTAACCGGTGCGAGAATTCTTCGTGCATGCTGAGCGCATGACGGACCGCCGCGCCCGCGTGGCCATCATCGGTGCCGGCTTCGGCGGTCTCGGCATGGCCATCGCGCTGCGCCGCGCCGGCGACGACGACTTCGTCATCCTGGAAAAGGGCGACGACGTCGGCGGCTGCTGGCGCGAGAACAGCTACCCCGGCGCGGCGTGCGACGTGCCGTCGCATCTCTATTCGTTTTCGTTCGAGCCGAAGTTCGACTGGTCGCGCCGTTACGCGCCGCAGGCGGAGATCTTCGCCTACCTGCGCCACTGCGCCGACAAGTACGGCCTGCGCCCGCACATCCGCTTTGGCACCGAGGTGCGCGCCGCCGACTTCGACGCGACCGAAGGGCGGTGGCGGATCACGACGGGCGGCGGCGAGGTGATCTCGGCGCGGGCCCTCGTCAGCGCCTGCGGACAGCTCAGCCGCCCGGCGCTGCCGCGGCTCGACGGCCTCGAGACGTTCGGCGGCGTCACGTTCCACTCGGCGCGCTGGAACCACGACTACGAGCTGACCGGCAAGCGCGTCGCCGTCGTCGGCACCGGCGCCAGCGCCGTCCAGTTCGTCCCCGAGATCGTCCCGCGCGTCGCGCAGCTGTCGCTCTTCCAGCGCTCGGCGCCCTACGTCATCCCGAAGCCCGATCGCGTCTATGGCGCGATCAGCCGCGCGCTGCTCGGACGCGTGCCGGGGCTGCTGGCGCTCAGCCGCGGGCGCGTCTACGCCAGGAACGAAGCGCGCGGCCTGGCGCTCTTGCAATTTCCGTCGCTGCTCCGCCTCTACGTCACGCTCTTCCGCCGCCACCTCGCGCGCAACATCTCCGACCCGAGGCTGCGCGCGCGGCTCACGCCCGACTACCCGATGGGCTGTAAACGGATCCTCATCTCCAACGACTACTACCCGGCCCTGGCGCAGCCGCACGTCGAGGTCGTCACCGAGGAGATCGAGCGCGTCGTGCCGCGCGGGATCGTGACGCGCGACGGTCGCACGCGCGCGGTCGACGCGATCATCTTCGGCACCGGCTTCACCGCGACGCAGTTCCTGGCGCCGATGGCCGTGCGCGGCCTCGGCGGCCGGCTGCTCGACGAAGCCTGGCGCGCCGGCGCCGAAGCCTATCTCGGCATGACGGTGAGCGGCTTTCCCAACCTCTTCCTGCTCTACGGCCCCAACACCAACCTCGGTCACAACTCGATCGTCTACATGCTCGAGAGCCAGATCGCCTACGTCATGCAGTGCCTGCAGGCGCTCGACGCCCAAGAGCTGCGCTACCTCGACGTGCGCGCCGACGTGCAACACAGCTTCAACGAGGCGCTGCAAGAGCAGCTCGAGCGCTCGGTGTGGGCCAGCGGCTGCACCAGCTGGTATCAGACCGCCGACGGCAAGCAGACCAACAACTGGCCCGGCTTCACCTTCACCTATCGGCGTCGGACCCGCCGGCCCGACTTCAACGCCTTCGCCAAAGTGTCGGCGAGAGCTGGTACCGTCAGCGTTCGATGATCGTCGACGCGATCATTCCTGCGCTCGATGAGGAGGCCGCGCTGCCCGGCGTCCTCGCGGAGCTGCGCGCGACCGTCGTGCGCAACGTCATCGTCGTCGACAACGGCTCCACCGATCGCACGCGCGAGGTGGCGCTCGCCGCCGGCGCGCTCGTGGTCGACGAGCCGCATCGCGGCTACGGCGCCGCTTGCCTGCGCGGCATCGAGGCGGCGTGCGCGCTCGAGCCGCCGCCGGACGTCCTGGTGTTCCTCGACGGCGACGGCGCCGACGATCCGTCCGAGCTGTCGCGGCTGCTCGAGCCGCTCCGGCAAGGTCGCGCCGATTTCGTCATCGGCTCGCGCGTCCTGCCGGGCGCCCGCGTCGAGCGGTTCGCGCTGACGCCGCAGGCGCGCGCCGGCAACCTCCTGGCGGTCTCGATGATCCGCGTGCTCTACGGCGCGCGGCAGACCGACCTCGGCCCGTTTCGCGCCATCCGCCTCGACGCGCTCTTGCGGCTCGAGATGTGCGACCGCGACTTTGGCTGGACGGCGGAGATGCAGGTCAAGGCGATCCGCGAACGGCTGCGCATCGCCGAGGTCCCGGCCAGCTGGCGCCGCCGGCGCGGCGGCAAATCGAAGATCAGCGGCACCGTGCGCGGGGTCCTCGGCGCCGGGCTGAAGATCATCACAACCATCGTGAAACACTCGATCAAACGCCGAGCTCCCGGCGCCGAAACCGAGCCTGCGCAGAGCAAACTGCGGAAGCGCGCTTGACAACCGCGCGCGGAATGAATATTCATTCCCTACCGCCATGGCGAAGGTGAAGCCCGAGAACGAAGACTCCCCCAAGCGCGAGGCCATCCTCGACGCGGCGCTGGAGCTCTTCGCCGAGCTGGGCTACCACGGCACCACCGTCCCCCAGGTCGCCGACAAAGCCGGCGTCGGCGCCGGCACGCTCTACCGCTACTTCGAGAACAAGGAGGCGCTGGTCAACGCGCTCTTCCAGAAGTGGAAGCGCGAGCTGGCGCGCCAGATCATGGAGCGCTTCCCCGTCGAGCAGCCGGTGCGCACGCAGTTCCACGAGATCTGGAAGCGCGCCGCCGGCTTCGCCACGCGCCATCCGCGCGCGCTCGATTTCCTCGAGCTGCACCATCACGGCAGCTACCTCGACGCCGCCTCGATTGCCGTCGAGCAGGAGCTGCTCATCCCGATCTACGCCTTCGCCGAGAACGCCAAGCGGCTGCAGCAGCTGAAGGAGATCTCGGCGGAGATCCTGGGCGCGCTCGTCTGGGGCGGCTTCATGGGCCTGGTCAACGCCGCGCGCAAAGGCTTCGTCACCCTCGACAAGAAGACCTTCGACCACGCCGAAGAGTGCATGTGGCAGGCGATCCGTCGCTGAAGCTCCCCCTTTTTTGGCCAAGTTACGGAATGAACGTTCATTCCAAGGAGAACGGACCATGGCAACGCGAGAGACCATCTTGATCACGGGCGCCACCGCCGGCATCGGCCGCTACACCGCGCTGCACCTGGTTCGCGCCGGCCATCACGTCCTCGCGAGCGGCCGCAGCGTCGACGCCTTGAGCGCCCTGCGCACCGAGGCGGCCGGCATCGCCAACGGCGGCAAGCTCGACACGCTGCGACTCGACGTCACCAGCGCGGCGTCGATCGCCGCCGCCGTGACCGAGAGCGATCGGCTCACCGCCGGCCGCGGCATCGACGTCCTCGTGAACAACGCCGGCTTCGGCATCGCCGTCCCGGTCGCGGAGATCTCCGACGCCGACCTGCGCTCGCAGTTCGACACCAACGTCTTCGGTCTCGTGGCCATGGTGCGCGCCTTCGTGCCGCAGATGCGTGCCCGGGGCCGCGGCCGCATCGTCAACGTCTCGTCGATCGGCGGCAAGATCGCGCTGCCGTTCTTCGGCGGCTACAACGCCACCAAGCACGCGGTCGAGGCGCTGTCGGACGCGATGCGCGTCGAGCTCAAGCCCTTCGGCATCCAGGTCGCCGTCGTCGAGCCGGGCGCCATCCGCACCAACTTCGCCACCCGCACCGTCGACGAGGCCAAGAGCTATCGCACCAGCGACTCGCCCTACGCCGCTGCCCACGCGACCTACGTCAAGCTCGCCAAGCGCGCCGACGACTTCGCGCCGGGCCCCAAGGTGATCGCGCGCGCCATCGAGAAAGCAGCGCTGTCGCGCCGGCCGCGCGTGCGCTACGTGGCGCCCTTCTTCGGCGGCCGCGTGCTGTTGCGGCTGGTGCAGCTCCTGCCGGCGCGGCTCATCGACTTCGCGTTCGCGCAGGCCCTGGGGCTGACGCGCAAGAAGCTCGGCGCGTCGTCGCTCGAGGTGCACGCGCAAAAGGCGCTGGCGCCGGCGGGGTCGCGCTCGTGAGCCGCGTCGCCAAGCCTGCGTTGGCCGTCGCCGTCGCCCTCTTCGCCGTGTCCATCGCGCGCGCCGACGAGCCGCGCACGCTGAAGCTGGCCACGCTCGCCCCCGAGGGCACCTTGTGGATGAACCTCTTCCACGAGTTCGATCGCGCCGTGCAAGAGCGCACCAACGGCGCCGTGCGCATCAAGTTCTACTCCGGCGGCGCCTCGGGCGACGAGCGCGACATGGTGCGCAAGATGCGCCTCGGTCAGCTCGGCGGCGCCGCGGTCACCTCGATCGGCCTCGGTCTCATCCAGCCAGAGGTGCGCGTCCTCGAGGTCCCGCTCTTGATGCAGAGCTGGGAGGAGCTCGACTACGTGCGCGCGCAACTCGACCGGGAGCTGCGCAAGAAGTTCGAAGACAAGGGCTACGTGCTCCTGAACTGGGGCGACGTCGGGCCCATCCACCTCTTCTCGAACATCCCAGTCCGCAGCCGCGCCGATCTCGACAAGACCAAGATGTGGGAGTGGGCCGACGATCCGATCAGCCGCGCGCTCTTCGCCAAGCTCAAGCTGCGTGGCGTGCCGCTCGGCGCGCCCGACGTCCTACCGTCGCTGTCGACGGGGATGATCGACGCGGCGTTCGGCACGCCGCTGGCGGTGCTGGCGCTGCAGTGGCACACCAAGCTGCACGACATGACCGCGCTGCACTTCGGCTACGCGCTCGGCGCGACCGTGGTGACGAAGAAGGAGATGGACAAGCTCACCCCCGAGCAGCAGCGCATCGTCCTCGAAGAGGCGCGCGTCCTCGAGAAGAAGCTGCTGGCGCAGGTGCGCGGCGAGAACGATCGCGCCGTCGCCACCTTGAAGAAGGGCGGGCTCACCATCATCGAAGCGCCGGCGACGATGCGGGCCGAGCTCACCGCGCTGGTCGCGCCGATTCGCGCCGAGCTGGAGGGCGCGCTCTACAGCCACGAGCTGCGGGCGCGCGTCGAGAAGCTGGTCGCCGATTACCGCGGCACGGTCACGCAGGCGAGCGGCGCCCGCTAGACAGGACCGCCAGCAGCGACGACACGACCACGACCACGCCGCAGCCGACGACGTTGTACCAGAGGAAGCCCACCGACGAGCCGAGCCACACCGCGACCACGGCCGCCTGCGCGGCGACGGTGCCGACGAACGCCGCCGTCCCGCCGATGCGCCGCGTGAAGAAGCCGATCAGGAACACGCCGAGCATCGGGCCGTAGAAGATCGAGCCGAGGATGTTGACGGCCTGGATCAAGTTGTCGAACAGTGACGCCGACGCGGCGAACACCACCGCCACCGCGCCCCAGAAGATGGTGAAGCCCCTGGCCGCGCGCAGGTAGTGCGCGTCGTCGGCGTCGGGGCGCCAGCTCCGCTTGTAGAAGTCGACCACCGAGGTGGTGCCGAGCGAGTTGAGCGCGCTCGCCGTCGCCGACATGGCGGCGCACAGGATCACCGCGATCAACAGGCCGACGAGGCCGGCGGGGAACTCGGCCAGCACGAAACCCAAGAAGATGTAGTCGGCGTCCTTGGTCTCGGCGCGCGGCCGCGATTTGCCGATTTCCTCGACGGCGCGCTTACGCAGGTCGTCGGTGAGCGCGGCCTCGGCGCGCAGCTTGGTGGCCGCCGCCTCGACCCGCGCTGCGTCGCCCGCGTGGCGCGCCTCGAGCAGCGCCGCGAGCGTGGCCTCGCGGCCGGTCCACGCCTGATCCCATTCGCGCTCGAGTCGCTTGAGGTCGCCGCCGCGCTCGCTCTGTTCGGCGCGGCCGAGCTCCACCCGGTTGAAGAAGATGGGCGGGCGATGAAACTGATAGAAGACGACGAGCAGGACCCCGACCATGAGGATGCCGAACTGCATCGGCACCTTGACCAGCCCGTTGAACATGAGCCCGAGGCGGCTCTCGGTGAGCGGCGATCCCGAGAGGTAGCGCTGCACCTGCGACTGATCGGTGCCGAAGTAGGCGAGCTGCACGAAGAGCCCGCCGGTGAGCCCGGACCAGAGCGTGTAGCGCGTGTCGACGCGCGGCGAGAAGTCGACGATCTTCATCTTGCCGAGGACGCCGCCGATGCCGAGCGCGTCGTCGAACGACACCGACGGGGGCAGGCGGTGCAGCACGAAGGCGAAGGCCGCCGCCATGCCGCCGAGCATGATGACCATCTGCCAGGTCTGCGTGCGGCTGACGACGCGCGTGCCGCCCGAGACGGTGTAGGCGATGACGCCGGCGCCGAGGACCAGCGTGGTCAAGCGCAGCGGCCAGCCGAGCAGCGTCGAGAGCACGATGGCCGGCGCGTAGAGCGAGATGCCGGCGCCGAGCCCGCGCGAGAGGAGAAACAGCAGCGCCACGAGCTGCCGCGTCTTCTGATCGAAGCGGGTCTCCAGGTACTCGTACGCGGTGTAGACCTTCAGCTTGTAATAGATGGGGACGATGATCGCCGAGAGGATGACCATCGCGATCGGCAGGCCGAGGTAGAACTGCACGAAGCCCATGCCGTCCTGATAGGCCTGGCCGGGCATGGAGAGGAAGGTGATGGCGCTGGCCTGCGTCGCCATGATCGAGAGGCCGATGGTCCACCAGCGCAGATCGCTGCCGCCGCGCAGATAGACGTCGACGGTCTTGACCTCACGCGTCTTCCAGGCGCCGTAGGCGACGATGAGGCCGATGGCACCGACGAGGACGACCCAGTCGAGCGTGGTCATCGGTAGTGGTACGACAGCGCGGCGAAGAGCGCGACCAGCGCCGCCATCGTCGCCAGGACCACGATGTACCAGCGACGCCAGGTGCCCAGGAGCGGCGCGCGCGCGCCATCCTCGGCGGCGCGAGCGGCGGCATCGGCGCGAGCGGCCCCGTCGGGCGGCCGCTCAGCGCTCGCCATGATCCAGGATGTTCGCGAACAGCCGATACGCACCCGGCACGCCGGCAGGGAGCTGGCGGAAGAACGCGAGCCCCGTGTAGATGAAGCTCCCCTTGCCGTGCTTGGCGACGAGCAGGCTGCCCTTCTGCGGCTTCTCGTCAGCATCGTGCATGGCGAAGATGGCGTGATAGGCGCTGTCCCACTGATCGGCGAAGTAGAGCCCGCGCTCCTGCACCCAGCCGGCGAAGTCGCGCTCGGCGATCTTGTTGGGCCTGTTGACGAGCGCGTGCGCGGCGTCGAGGATCTCGACCTTGGCGGTCTCGTCGGTGACGCGCATCTGTGAGATGCGGAACGGCTTCGGTCCGATCTCCGCGGGCACCTTCGAGATCCAGTTGCTCGTGTTGTACTGCACCACCAGGTTGCCGCCGTCGGCGACGTACTTCATCAAGCGATCGTGCGCGAACGGCAGGCGCGCGTCGACGTTGAAGGCGCGCACGCCGACGACGATGGCTTGATAGCGGGAGAGCGCCTCGTGCTGCAGCGCCTCCTCGTTCAGCATCGTGACCTCGTAGCCGACCTGACGCAGCGCCGCCGGCACGTCGTCGCCGGCGCCGGGGATGTAGCCGATGCGGGTGCGCTTGTGATGGACGTCGGCGCGCACCAGCTTGACCTCGGCGGGCGGCGTCAGCGTTTGAATCGGGATGTGCGCGTACTCGATGTGGCCGAGCGCGCGCGCGTACCGCTCGCCGGCGACGGTGGCGGTGAGCTGGAGCGAGGCGACCACCTCGCTCTTCGGGGCGTGGATGCGGAAGCTCAGCTCCACCTCGGCGCCCTTGGTCGCGAGCGAGAACGGCTGCGCGGGCGGCTCGGCGCTCCAGCCCGTCGGAAGCTCGGGGCGAAGCTCGCCGTCGACCTTGTCGCGCTGCGCCTTGAGCCGCACGAGGAGCGGCTTGACCGTCGCCGCATCGGCGAACACGAGCAGCGAGGCGCGCGGCGTCACCGTGACCGGCGGCAGGACCTCGAGCGCGCGCAGCCGCTCGCCGGCGACCGGATCGACCCACTTGTAGACGAGCGGCCGCAGAAAGCTGATCGCGCGATCGCCGAAGGCGACGGTGATCTCCGCGGCGATGGGCGGCGCGGCGGGG
>JAQBQH010000132.1 GCA_028287105.1 Myxococcales bacterium | reverse complement strand
GGATCGTCGAGACCATCATCTATCTCGTCACCGAGAGCCGCCGGCTCTCGAAGGAAGAGGCGACGCGGTGTGGCGTGACGCCGACGCAGCTCTCGGTGGTCAAGCTGCTGCACGAGATCGGCGATCTGTCGCTCGGCACGCTGTCGAAGGAGATTCGCGCCCACAACTCCACCGTCACCGGGATCGTCGATCGCATGGAGGCGGCGGGGCTGGTCGAGCGGGCGCGCTCGGATGCCGATCGCCGCGTCTGGATCATCCGGCTCACCGTCGCTGGGCGTAGGGTGGCCGAGCGGGCGAAGGTGTCGCCGTGGGATCTGTTGCGTCACGCGCTCGGCGAGCTGCCGCTGGCCGATCAGGAGAAGCTCACCGGGCTTCTGCGCAAGGTCGCGCTCAATGTTCAGAGCGCCGTGCAGCCCCGGAGCGCCGCGCTCAACGGCGACAACAGCGACAAGCCCGTGAAGCCCGCCAGGTCCGTCAAGCTCGTCAAGCCCGTAAAGATCGAGAAGAAGGAGAAGAACAATGGCTCTCGGCGATAAAGTGATCGTCACCTGCGCGGTCACCGGCGCGGTCACCACCAAGAAGCAGTGCGCGGCGATCCCCTACTCCGCCGTCGAGATCGGCGAAGAGTGCCGGCGCGCCTACGAGGCGGGCGCCACCGTGGTGCACGTCCACGGCCGCACCGACGACGGGCAGCCGTCATACGACGAGAAGGTGTTCGAGGCCTACAAGCGCGAGATCGAAGCGCGCTCGCCGGTGATCATCAACTTCTCGACGGGGGCGGTCGGCCTCTCGAAGGAGCAGCGCATCAACCACGTGCTCAAGACGCGGCCGCACATCGGCGCGCTCAACATGGGGTCGATGAACTACGCCAAGTATTCGGCGAAGCGTAAAGACTTCGTCTTCAGCTTCGTGTTCGCCAATCCGTTCGACGAGATCATCTTCTACCTGCGCGCGATGAACGAGGTCGGCGTCAGGCCCGAGTGCGAGTGCTTCGACACCAGCCACGTCGCGTCGCTGGAGCCGCTCATCGACATGGGGCTCATGCAGGGGCCCATCGACATCAACATCGTCCTCGGGGTCATGGGCGGCGCGCCGGCCACGCCCGACCATCTGAGCTTCATCGCGACCCATCTGCCCAAGGGCTCGGTGTGGAAGACGACGCCGATCTCGCAGGCGACCTGGCCGCTGACCGCGATGGCGCTCGGCATGGGCGGCAACGTGCGGGTCGGGCTCGAGGACAACTTCTACCTGCCCACCGGGGAGATGGTGAAGTCGAACGGCGAATTGGTAGCGCAGGCGGTGTCGATGGCGCGCTCGGCGGGACGCACGCCGGCGACGGTCGAGGAGACCAAGCAGATCCTGGGCCTCACGAAATGAGCAACATGCGCGACCGCGTCAAGGAGCTCGAGGAGCGCCGCCGCACCATCAAGCAGATGGGCGGCGAAGAGAAGGTGAAGAAGCAGCACGAGCGCGGCAAGTGGTCGGCGCGCGAGCGCATGGACCGCTTCTTCGACGAGGCCAAGTGGTTCGAGGTAGGGATCCACGGCACGCAGATGGCGTACAACGGCGCCGACAAGCCGCCGGCCGACGCGGTGATCTGCGGCTACGGCCGCGTCGAGGGGCGCATGGTCTGCGCCGCCGCCTACGACTTCACGGTCAAGGGCGGATCGATCGGACAGACCGGCGAGGTCAAGGTGTCGCGGCTGCGCGAGCTGGCGCTGCGCAATCGCATCCCGATGGTCTGGTTCATCGACTCGGCGGGGGCGCGCATCGATCCGCAGTCGGGGCAGAACGGCGATCTCTTGTCGCTGTTCGCCGGCGCGGGGGCGCTGTTCCGCGAAGAGGTGATCATGTCGGGCGTCATTCCGCTCGTCGCGGCCATGGTCGGGCCGGGCGCGGCCGGGACGGCGTACATCCCGGCGCTGGCGGACTTCGTGCCGATGTTGAAGGACGTCGGATCGATGGCGCTGGCGGGGCCGCCGCTGGTCAAGGCGGTCACCGGGCAGGACATCTCCGAGCAGGAGCTGGGCGGGTCGAAGGTGCATACCGAGAAGTCGGGCGTCGGCGACGTCGAGGTCAAGGACGACTCCGAGTGCATCGGCATGATCAAGGAGTACCTCTCGTTCTTCCCGTCGTCGTGCGACGAGAAGCCGCCGGTCATCTTGTGCACCGATCCGATCGATCGGCGCGACGAGGAGCTGCTCGACGTCTTGCCCGAGTCGACGCGGACGCCGTACGACATGTACGAAGTCATCAAGCGCATCGTCGACTACGGGCGCCTCCTCGACATCAAGCCGAAGTTCGCGCGCGCGATCATCACGGGCCTGGCGCGCATCGGCGGGCGGCCGTGCGGAATCGTCGCCAATAATCCGAAGCAGATGGGCGGCATCCTCACCAACGATTCGGCGGACAAGGCGGCGCACTTCATTCAGCTGTGCGACGCGTTCAACATCCCGCTGGTGTTCCTGATGGACGTGCCGGGCTTCATGGTCGGCTCGAAGGTGGAGCACGAGGGCATCATCCGCCACGGCGCCAAGATGCTGCATGCGATGGCGTCAGCGACGGTGGCGAAGCTCACCTGTGTCGTGCGCAAGGGCTATGGCGCGGGATACTTCGTCATGGCGGGGCGCGCCTACGAGCCGGACATGATCGTCGCCTGGCCGGGCGCCGAGATCAGCGTCATGGGCGCCGAGGGCATGGTCGGCATCGCCGCGCGCAAGCTCTTCCCCGGGGGCGATCCGCCGCCCGAGGTCAAGCAGCAGCTGACGGCGGCGATTCAGCAGCATATCGATATCTACAAGGTCGCCGGCTGGGGGTTGGTCGACGACGTGATCGATCCGCGCGATACGCGCGCGGTGTTGGCGCTCGGCCTCGAGCTCTCGTGGAACAAACGCGTCGAACGACCCTGGCGCAAGCACGGCGTCATGCCGGTATGAGGTATTGACCAATGCTCGACTTCACCGATGAGCAGAAGATGGCGCGCAAGATGCTGCGCCAGTGGGCGGACAAAGAGCTGGCTCCGCACGTCGCCAAGATGGAGAAAGGCGAAATCTTGCCTTACGACATCATGCGCAAGCTCATTTCCGCGTTCGGTATGGACGAGATGGTCCGCGCGCAGTTCAAGAAGCTCGAGGAGGCGGGCGACCAGGGGCCAGAAAAGAGCGGCGGCAATAAAGAACGCGCCATGGCCGATCCCGGTCTCATGGCGGTCGTCTCGATGGAGCTGTCGCGCGTCTGTCCGGGGTTCTGCCTGGCCTTCGGCGCGTCGCTCGGATTGGCCGGCGGCGCCATCATGGCCAAGGGGACGCTGGCGCAGAAGCAGAAGTGGGCGCTGCCGATCCTGACGATGCAGAAGATTGGCGCCTGGGGCATGACCGAGCCGGGCGCCGGCTCCGACGCGTTCGGCTCGATGCGCACCACCGCGCGGCGCGACGGCGACTCCTTCGTCTTGAACGGGCAGAAGACGTTCATTACCAATGCCCCCTACGCCGATACCTTCGTCATCTACGCCAAGCTCGAAGGCAACGAGGATTCGCGATATCGGCCGTTTCACGCGTTCATCATCGACAAGGCGACGCCGGGATTGTCGGTGTCGAAGCCGATGGACAAGATGGGGATGCATTCGTCGCCGACCGGGGAGATCTTTCTCGCCGACGTGCGCGTGCCCGCCGATCAATTGCTCGGCGGCCGGATGGAGGAGCATTCGCGCGAGCAGGCGCGCGACGTGTTCCACGGCGAGCGCACGGGAATGGCGACGATGTGCCTCGGTATCATCGAGCGCTGCCTCGAAGACTCGCTCGCCTACGCTCAGCAGCGCGAGACCTGGGGCAAGAAGATCGCCGAGTATCAATTGATCCAGGAGAAGATCGCGCGCA
>JAQBQH010000123.1 GCA_028287105.1 Myxococcales bacterium | reverse complement strand
AAGGACCCGCGTCGCGCGCAGCGCGACATCAGCGGGTCCGCTGGAGGAGCACGCCGCGCAGCGGCGACTGCGACGGATTCCGACGCCGGCAGCGCGCCTTGCTACCTCCGCGACCCCAGCCGTCTTTGCGCGTAACTGACCGGGATCGGCGCGAGCCGCGACCGACCTGCGAGCTAGCTTTCCTTCTCCGGCTTGTCCTTCTCCGCCGGCTTCTTGCCGTCGTCCTTGCCGCGCTTGAACGACATCCTGCCGACCTTGATGTCCGGCTTCACGCCGCCGAGCGCTTCGTCGTTCGGGATGAAGCGGATCTCCGTCTTGATCTCGAACGACAGCGAGGTGAGCAGCTTCTGCAGCTCGCCCGAGACGTTCACCGTCTCGAGAAAGCCGCGCAGCTCCTTGCCGACCACGCGGAAGAGCTCGTCCTTCGAAGCAGCCGCCTGCTGAATGAGGTAGTTGGCGACGTCCTTGGGGAGCTTGAGGTCGCTGGCGATCTTGCGAATCCCCTCCTCCGTCGTGAACACCGCGCCGAGGCCGGCGTAGAAGGTCCGCTTGACGATGTCGGGGATGAAGCCCTCGAGGCGGCCGCGTTTGTCGTCGCCCTTACGGTCGTCGCGCGCATCGCCCTGGCTGCTGTCGGCGGAGGCTTCGTCGTCCGGCGGCGCGTCATCGTCGGGCGGCCCCTCTCCGCCGTCGTCGCGCGGCGGCTCGTCCGGGTGCGCATCGTGCGGCTCGCCACTCGTAGCCATCCTCGAAGATTACCGCAAATCTCGGCGGATGTTAGAATTTCACCCGTGGTGGAGCGCGCAGCGAAGTTGGTGGAGATCTCGCAATCGGTGCCGATCACGCCGGTCGCATTTGGGCGACCGCCGCGCGGCCGGCTGCGCTATTGGACCGCTTACTGGACCACTTTCCGCATCGTCCTCTCCTATCTGTCGCTCAAGATTCAGTCGCGCTTCCGCTCGCCGGTCGCCATCGATGAGCTGGCGCGCAAGAAGCACCTGAAGAATGCGCGGCGCGTGCATCGGACGATCGCCCGGCTGCAGGGGCTGTTCATCAAGATCGGTCAGCTCATCAGCATCATGACCAACTTCTTGCCCGAGGAGTTCCGCGCGGAGCTCGAGGGCCTGCAGGATCAGGTGCCGCCGCGGCCGTACGCCGAGGTCGAGCAGCGCTTCCGCGAGGAGCTCGGCAAGGCGCCGCACGAGCTGTTCACGCATTTCGACGAGCGGCCGATCGCGTCGGCGTCGATCGGGCAGGTGCACAAGGCGACGCTGGCCTCGGGGGAAGAGGTCGCGGTCAAGGTGCAGTACCCGGACATCGAAGAGATCGTCGCCATCGATCTGCGGGCGCTCCGGCGCATCTTCGGCGTCATCTCGTGGTTCGTGCCGTATCAGGGGATGGACTCGCTCTATCGCGAGATCCGCGCCATGGTGCTGCAGGAGCTCGACTTCCGCGGCGAGGCCGACAACGTCGAGCGCATCGCCGCCGCCTTCACCAATCGCGTGGGCGTGGCGTTCCCGACGGTGCGGCGCGAGCTCTCGACCGGGCGCATCTTGACGACCGAGTGGATCGACGGGGTCAAGGTCTCCGATCGCTCGCGCCTCAACACGCTCGGCGTCGACCGCGGACGACTGGCGCGCGCGGTCGTGCACGCCTACTGCCAGCAGATCTTCACCGACGGCGTCTATCACGCGGACCCGCACCCGGGAAATCTGCTGGTGCGCAAATCGGCGGCGGGCGACGTGACCATCGTCTTCATCGACTTCGGCGCGGTGGCCGAGGTCTCGCCGAAGATGCGGCGCGGCATCGTCGATCTGATCCAGGCCGGCATCGCGCGCGACACGCCGCGGGTCGTGCAGGCGATGAAGGAGATGGGCTTCATCGCGCGCGGCGCCGATCCCGCCATCTTCGACAAGGTGATCGACTTCTTGCATCAGAAGTTCCAGGAGGAGATCCAGCTCGACTCGTTCTCGCTCAAGGATGTGAAGTTCGATCCGCAGCGCTCGCTCGAGAACCTGGCCGATCTGCGGCGCATGGACGTCTCGATCCGCGATCTGGCCGACCACTTTCACGTCCCGAAGGAGTGGATCCTCCTCGAGCGCACGGTGCTCTTGCTCATGGGGCTGTGCACGGAGCTCGACCCGTCGCTCAACCCGGTGCAGGTGATCCGGCCCTATCTCGAGGAGTTCGTCCTCGGCAAGGACAAGGACTGGTCGGCGTTCGTCATCGACTCGACCAAGGACGTGGCGGCGACCCTGTTCGCGCTACCGGCCGAAGTGCGGAAGTTCGTGCAGCGCGCGCATCGCGGCGAGCTGGAGATGCGCTTCAAGGGCATCGAGGACCACGCGCGGCTCATCTACTCGCTCGGCCACCAGATCATCTACGCGGCGCTCGGCATCACCTCGGGCGCGTTCGGCGTCATCTTCGACGGACGGCACGAGGCGCACGCTGCCAAGCTCGCCTTCTACGGCGCGGGCGTTTTCGCTGCGCTGCTCGGGCTGTCGATCGTCACGACGCGCGCGCGCCTCAAGAAGCGCCGCAAATAAGGAGCGACTCAGCGACGGGACAGGAGCTGCGTGCGGATGCGCTCGACGTTCTGGCGCGCCGCCTTGACCTCGGAGTCCTCGAGCGGCACCGTGTTCCACGCCTTGAGCGCGGACGACGCATTCGACGACAGCGCCGAGGCGACACCGCGCTCGAACTTGAGCGAGACGTCCTCGGCGTGACGCGACAGCGCGCGCCGATAGCCGGCCAGCGCCTGCTCGTACTGGCGCAGCCGCTCTGCCGACGGTGACAGCGAGTCGTGGGCGAACGGATTGACGATGTCGTCCTCGCCGCCGGCGCGAAACGGATCCTTGAGATCGTGCAGCCGGCCGCGCTCGAACGGATCGATGAGCCGCATGTCATCGTCGCTGGGCGGCATGACCGCGTCGCGCCGCAGCTCGCGGTCGAGCCGCTCGCGCTCGGCGTGTTCGCGCTCCGAGTCGATGCCACTACCGCCGCCGCCGAAGCCGCCAAAGCTGCCGGTCGACTTCTCCTCGATCTTGCCGCTCGACTGTGGCTTGGCCTGCATCGCCTCGAGCGCCTGCAGCTCGGTGCGCGCCTTGTCGACCCACTTCTGCTCTTCGGGACGGCGCTCCATGGCGATGTACTTCTTGAAGGCGGTCATCGCGCCGGAGGCGTCGCCCATCATCTTCAGGGTCTGGCCGAGGCCGTAGTACGGATCGGGATCGTCGGGCTTGAGCTTGATGTACTGACGATAGGCCTCGGCGGCGTCGCGCGGGCGGTCGCCCTTGCGCAGCGCGTGCGCCAGGTTGTACCAGCCGAGCGCGTAGCTCGGATCGCGGCGCGTCGCATCGGAGAAGGCGTGCGCGGCGTCGGCGTACTGCTTGAGCGCGAAGTAGACGTTGCCGAGGTCGTTGTAGAGATCGAGGTTGCCGCGATCGGCGTCGATGGCGCGCTTGTACGCGGCCGCCGCCTCGGGCATGCGACCCGACTTGCGCAGCTCGTCGGCCTGGGCGCGCAACGCGGCCGGGTCGGCGGCGGCGCGCGTCGGTGGCGTTTGCGAGAAGTCGACCGGCGGCAGCGCCGGCTCGCGCTGGGCCGGCTCGCGCTGCGCCGACGGCGGCGGGGTCTCGTGCGGCGGGATGTAGACCGGCGGCGTGTTGGCGACGACGACCGGCGCCCGCGACGGATCGAGCTTCACCACCTCGGCGCGGGCCTGATCGATGAACTTCTGCTTGCCGGGCGACTTCTCGAGGGCGACGTATTTGTCGTAGGCGGCGATGGCGCCCTTTTTGTCCCCGAGACCCTCGAGCGCGGCGCCGAGCCCGTACCAGGTGTCGGTACGCGCCGGGTTCATCGCGATGTAGCGACGGTAATAGTCGGCCGCGTCGGCCCACTCCTTCTTCTGGCGATAGGCGTAGCCGAGCTTGTAGTAGCCCTCGGGATAGTCGGGAATGCGCGCGACCGCGATCTTGAGCTTCTTGATGGCGTCGTCGAAGCGCTTGGCCTTGATGGCGCTCGTCGCGTAGGCGTCGTACGTCCTGGAATCTTGCGGGCTCTCGTCGATGGCGCGAGCGAGCGCGTCGAGGTCGTCGGCTCGCGCCGCCGCCGTGACGCACGTCAACGCAGTGAGCACGACGGGGAAAAGCAGTGCGCGCATGGCACGCACTGTATCACCCGTACAGTATGGCTGGCTACAGACGCTCGAGGATGGTGCAGGTGGCCTGGCCGAAGCCGATGCACATGGTCTGCAGGCCGTACTTCACGTCGCGCTTCTCCATCTCGTGGAGCAGCGTGGTCATGAGGCGCGCGCCCGAAGCCCCGAGCGGATGGCCGAGCGCGACGGCGCCGCCGTTGACGTTGACGTTGTCGAGCTTCCAGTTGAGCTCTTTGGACCACGCCAGCACCACCGACGCGAACGCTTCGTTGATCTCGACGAGGCCGATGTCCGACTGCTTCAGGTTGGCGCGCTCGAGCGCTTTGCGCGTCGCCGGAATCACGCCGTGCAACATCATGGTCGGATCGACGCCGGCGACGGTCATCATCTTGACGCGCGCGCGCGGCTTGAGGCCGAGCGACTTCGCCTTGGCGGCGGAGGTGACGAGGATGGCCGCCGCACCGTCGGAGATCTGCGACGAGGTGCCCGCGGTGACGACGCCTTCCGGCTTCACCACCGACTTGAGACCGGCCAGCTTCTCGGCGGTCGTGTCGGGACGGATGCCCTCGTCCTGATCGAACGTCGCCTCGGCGCCGTCGGCGCCCTTGACCTTGATGCCCACGATCTCGTCGCGGAAACGGCCGCTCTCGCGCGCGGCGGCGGCGCGCTTGTGGCTCTCGAGCGCGAAGTCCTCACAGTCCTTGCGCGAGATGCCCCACTTGTCCGCGATCATCTCCGCCGACTGGTGCTGCGGCACGAAGGTGAACTTCTCGTTGAACATCGGCGAGAACGGACTCGCGGGGGCCACGCCGGGAACGCCCATCGCGGCGTCGGAGCCCATCGGGATGCGCGTCATCGACTCGACGCCGCACGCGACCACCGAGTCCATCATGCCGGACATGATCGCCTGCGCGGCGAAGTGGAACGCCTGCTGCGAGCTGCCACACTGGCGGTTGACGGTCGTGCCGGTCACTTCGATCGGGAAGCCGGACATGAGCGCCGCGGTGCGCGCGATGTTGAAGCCCTGCTCGCCGATCTGCGTGACGCAGCCGGCGATGACGTCCTCGATCTGGGCCGGGTCGACCTTGGCGCGCTCGGCGACGGAGGCGAGGACGAGGGCGAGCAGGTCATCGGCGCGCGTGTTGGCGAGCGCGCCCTTCTTCTTGCCGATGGCGGACCGTACGGCAGCGACGATAACGGCGTCAGACATGGGTTCCGCTCCTTGCTGGAAAAGGATGGGTGGGAACGACGGGTCAATGTACTGACTGAGCGGTCATTCGTCAACCCCGCGGCGCCCGGTTGGCCGATCTACCCGTCGGAGCTCGACCCGGCCGTCGTGCAGCTTAGGGGATCGCTGGCTGCTCCGAGATAGTTCTTGCCGTCAGTAGCTCCGATGTAGGATAATGTGGGCATGATCCTTCCTGTCGTCGGCAACGTCGCAGTCCTGTTCGTCACCGTCGGCCTCTTCGTCGTCACCGTCACAATCCAGAAACGCCGCTAACGACCGCGCCGCGGCCACCCAGCGACCACCAGCGTAGGGCGCGCCGAATTGGATTGCCCGCGCCCTCCCCCGGGGCTAAAAGGGGGCGAGGACGACCGTGGCTGCCGACGACAAGTCGTTGCGTAATCTCGCCGCCGCCACGAGCGTGCGGCCGGCGGTCGTGCGTCTGGAAGCCAGCCTCGGCGACGTCGAAGCGATGCGCCTGCTCCTCCGCGGCGGCTCCGTCATCGACTGGCATCGCCTCGGCTTCAACGACGCGGCCGAGGTCGATCGCTTCCTCCGCATCAACGAGTTCGACCCCGCGGTCCCCGAGGACATCGAGCGCCTCGAGGAGCTGCGCGCCGACGCCGTCGAGTACCTGACGCGCAACTTCAGCTACCGGATCCCCGAGGACGTGGCGCACGCGATGGCGGCGCGCGACCTCTTCCTGCTCGCCTCTTCGCGCGGCAAGAAGCAGACGTACGCCTGCATCGTACTCAAGGTCATGCACGTCATGCATCACCTCGCCGGCCGCGAGCTGCTGTTCAAGCTGCCCGTCTCCGACGACGAGGTGTTCGGCTTCGTCGAGGCCAAGGTGGTCAAGGTCGTCGAGGAGATCCGCGCGGCCGGATATCCGATCGTCGAGTTCGCGTGGAGCCGCAAGGAGCGCGACAGCGTCGTCACCAAGCTCCTCGCCAAAAAGGCGACCATCGCGGCCGACGTCTTCGACAAGCTCCGCTTCCGCTTGATCACGCGCAACCTCGACGATCTGCCGGCGGTGCTGCACGAGCTGTTGCATCGGCTCATTCCGTTCAACTACGTCATCCCCGGCCAGACGGTGAATGGCATCCTCCCGTTCCGGCAGATGCTCGAGAACATGGCCGGCTACGCACGCTTCAGCGACCAGCTGCAGCTCGACCTCACCGATCAGCCCGGCGACGCCGGCTCCAACGAGTTCTCGGGGCCGACCTATCGCGTGATCAACTTCGTCGCCGACTTGCCGGTGCGCATCGACCAGTTTCTCTGTCGCGTGCCCGGACAGGAGAACGAGCTGGGCGCGATCATCTTCGTGTTGACCGAGTTCCAGGTCATGGACGCCGACACCGCGCGCGCCAACGAAGCCGGCGAGAACAGCCACGCCAAATACAAGGCGCGCCAGCACGAGCGCGTGAAGTTCCGCCTCAGTCAGGGTGAGAAGGGGCTGCGCGATCTGACGCTGCCCGGCACGGCCGATCAGCTGCCGCACGCGCCCTCACCGACGACGACCGACGACGAAGACGACGACGGCGGTTAGCCGCCCGACGCCGTTGTAAGCTGGGCCTGACTCCTGCTGACGCGCGCTACTGCGGCATGTCGGCCAGCTGCTTGATGAGGCGCGTGTCTTCGGCGGCCTTGATGACGACGTCGAAGTTGAACTTCTTGCCGTTGGCCACGAACGTGACGACGTGCTTGCCTGGCTTGAGCGCAATCTTGGAGCGCGGCGCAATCGGCGTGGTCTTGCCGGTGTCCTTGCCGTCGATGATCACCTTCGCCCACGGCTGCGTGTTGGCGACGAGGTAGCCCGACTCCTGCGACGCGACGCCGGCCGGCATCGTCTTCGACGACGACGCGACCTTGACCGACGCGAGATCCTCGTCCTTGTCCTTATCCTTGCTCCTCGAGCGCGACTTCGATTCGCCCGCGGCGAGCGCCTCGCTCTCGGTCACCAGCTTCAGATCGAGCGCCTGTTCGAGACCCTTTTCGAACGCGACGTACTTGGTGACGGCGGCGTAGGATTTGAGACGCACGGTGACGCGCGCGGGCTTGCCGGGATCGATGTCCGAGATGGTCAGCGGCGTGACGCCCGAGCGCTTGCCGTTGACCGACACCTCCGCGCCCGCCGGCTCGCTGGCGACGGCGATCTTGCCGTAGGCCGGCAAGAGATCGACATCGCGCATGACCGCCTCGCCGGCGCGCAGCGTCACCGCCAGCTTGACCTCTTCGCGCAGCGGCTTGGTCACGCGAATGTCGTGCGCGACGTCGGCCCGCAGCGGGATGGGCGCCTTCCACGCGCCGTCGGCGAGCTGGGCGCCGTCGACCCACACCTGCGCGCCGTCGGTGGTGATGTTCAGCTTGAGATGTCCGGTGCCCGGTGCCGCCGTCGACGCCGCGCGCGGCACCGCGGTCAAGACGCTCACGTCGTTCGCCAGGAGCGCGACCTGCTGCTTGAACTCGAGTCCGTCGGCGGTCTTGACGCTCACGTTGTGCGATCCGGCTGGGATCTCGCGCAACGTCAGCGGCGATCCGGGCTCGATGTGCCCGCGGATCGCGCCGTCGACGAACACATCGGCCGCCTTGGCCGCGTTGACCATCACCACCAGCGTGCCCTTGGAGCCGCGCGTCCAGATCGCGCGCGCGCCCAGGACGGCCGCCACCACCGCCACCGCGACGCCGACGCCGATGGCGATGTCCTTCCACAGCGTCGAGCCGGCAGGGCCATGCGCGTACGGCGGCGGCGACACCACGTTTCCCGTCGACGGCGAGCGCACGCCCGACCCGCCCGTCGGCGTCATGCGGCCGCCCAGGCCGTCCGACAAGATCACGTTCGCCGCCTGTCCGTTGTAACCGGCCGGCAAGACGGGCGCCGGCTGGGCCAGGAGCGTCTGGGCCTGCGGCGACGAGTACATGCCGGCGCTCGGCAGCTGCGTCGCTCCGGTTCCACCGTCGAGGATCACGGTCGGCTGCGCCGGCAGCTCGGTCGCCGTCGCGGCGCGCCCGGTGGTCTCGCCCGCGGTCGGCTTTGGCGGCGTCGTCTTGGCGAGGAGGTTGTCGGCCAGGATCTGCGTCGACTGCTCGGGCAGCGGTGACGCGGCCGCAGGCGCGCCGAACGAGGGCTGCTGCACCGTCGTCTTCTCGGCGCCGTCTTCGTCCGATGGGTCCGAGGGCTCGGACGACAGCTCCGCCGCGAGCACCAGATCGGCCAGCTCGGTCCCCTCGAGCACATTCGTCGACCCGCCGAACTCCTCGGACGGCGACATGCTGTCGCTCTTGCGCGGCGCCGGCCTGGTATTGAGGATCTCTTTGCCGATCTTGCGCTGCTCGTCGAGGATCTGCTGCTCGCGCTTCATCTCGAGGACGAACTGCTCGCGCATCCACGACGACAGCTGCTTGGACGTGAAGACCGGCTCGCGCGAGAGCAGGAACGCCTGCAGCGAATCCTGCATCTCGTTGGCCCACTGGAAGCGCTCGTCGACGTCGCGCGCCAGCGCCTTGTTGATGATGCGCTCGAGCTCCGGCGGCACCGTCTTGTTGATCGACGAGATCGGCGGCACGTCGACGTTGCGCACCTTCTCCAGCGTCTCGAAGTCGCTCTCGCCCATGAAGAGGCGGTCCGAGGTGAGGAGCTCGTACAAGATCGTGCCGATGGCGAAGACGTCGGAGCGGCGATCGAGCGGCAGACCGCGCACCTGCTCCGGCGACATGTAGCCGAACTTGCCCTTGAGCACGCCCGCCTGGGTCTTCGACGAGCGCGACGCGGCCTTGGCGATGCCGAAGTCGATGATCTTGAGCTCGCCGTCGTAGCTGATGAGGATGTTCTGCGGCGAGATGTCGCGGTGGATGATGTGCAGCGGCCGGCCCGCGGCGTCCTTTTTCTTGTGCGCGTAGTCGAGCCCTTCGCACAGCTTGGCCGCGATGAAGGCGGCCATCTCCGGCTTCATCGTCGCGCGCAGCTTGCGGAAGCGATTCTGCAGCTGGAGCACGTCCTTGCCCCAGACGTACTCCATGGCGATGAAGTGCGAATCCTCGACGCGGCCCAGCTCGAAGATCTGGCAGATGTTGGCGTGGTTCAGCTGCCCGCAGATCTTCGCCTCATCGATGAACATCTCGATGAAATCGGCGTCCTCCGCCATCGACGGCAAGATCCGCTTGATGGCGAGGATCTTCTCGAAGCCTTCGACGCCGAACGACTTGGCCTTGAACACCTCGGCCATGCCGCCCACGCTGATGCGTTCGAGAAGAACGTATTTGCCGAACGGAATCGGTTGCCGCACGCCTACGTTGAGCTCCTGCCCACGTACGTGAGCACCTAATCGTATCGTCCCAGGGGAATGGGCTACAAGATAAATCGTGGGCGCGCGCCCTCGGGCGGCGGACCGCAATCGTGCAGAGATGTGACGTCTCGCGCCCGGCCGCGCCGAGGCCGGGGGCGATTGGGGGTTGCAGGCCGGGGGTTGCAAGCCTCACCCGACGGGTCACGACGTGCGTCGCGGCGGCTCAGAGCCCGAGGCGCGCTTCGACCTGACGCTCGCGCTCGACGCGCCTCTTGCCGACGACGAAGGCGTCGATGATGCCGGCGCCGGTCACCACGAGCAGCGCCACGAACGACGCGATGTTGACGCCGCGCATCGCCGGGACCATGCCGCGATAGTCGGGACCGGTCGGCCCCTCGGGCATGAAGTCCCGGTGGTCGCCCTTGCGCGCGTCGAGCACCGCGCCGGTGGTGATGTTGGCCGCCAGCAGCACCAGCTCGACGCTTCCGAAGATCACGGCCTTCCGCCACTGACGATTCTGCAGCTGTCCGGCGAGCGGGATCAGATCGAGAGCCCAGTAGTAGCGCGGGCGCGTCTTGCGGTAGGCGGCGAGGAGCTCGTCGCGATGGCGCGCGCGCACCTGGTCGAAGAACGCCACTGCTTCGGGGCGGACCAGCGTTGGATCGAGGCGCGTCGACGGCTCCTCGCGGAGCAGGAGGAGGAAGGCGCCCTCCGCTGCCGTCTTGCGATCGGTGAGCGTGCAGGCGATGCCGTAGATGCGCAGCGCCTCCATGCGATCGGTCTTCTGTGGCAAGTCGCGCGGTGCCAGCTCCAGCGCGTCGACGATCGGGCGCAGCCGGGTCACGACCGACTCGTAGTCGCCGAAGTCGAACTCGTCGAGCGCCTGCGCGATCGGCGAGCCGGCGTGCGCGCTGCGCCCCGTGCCGTCGGCGACGGCGCGCTCGGCCACGCCGCCGCCGGCAACGCCGCCGCCGGCAACGCCGCCGTCGGCAACGCCGCCGTCGGGTACGCCGCCGTCGGCCGCTTGCGCACGCGCGACGCCTGATGACAGCAGCAATAGCGCCACCACCCGCCTAGCGAACATCGGCGAGCGCACCGACCAACTCCGGTACCAGAGCTTCGAGCGCCATCGTCACCGACTGATATACCGGATCGGTCCCGAAGCTGCGACGACTGGGATCACTCGGCGCCGACTCGACCACGCGCCGCATCACCGCGCGCCCATCGCGCACCACGACGACCTCGAGCCGCAGCTTGGCGCCGCCCGCGACATACTCGACCGACTCGAGCCGCGCCATCACCACCGCGCGCGCGGCGGCGCGATAGCCCTCGTCCGCGGCCACTGCCGTCGAGGTGACGCCGACACCGGTCGGGATCACCGACAGGCGCATGCGCCGATGCAGGAACGAGAACAGCGCCTGCGTCGCCATGGTGCCGGCGGTGCCGTACGTCGACGACGGCGGATCCGAGACCGCGTGCGCGACGACGCGGCCGCGCACGAAGCCGCCATAATACGGCGACGGCGCGACCGGCGCGGACGGCGCAGCAGCGACGGCGGGCGGGCTCTCCGGCCTGGCCGGTGTGTCGACGCGCGGCGGGATCCAGTCGGGCTGCTTGGGCGGATCCTTGACGTCCGATCTGGTGTCGGGCTTGACCTCCGGCTTCGCTTCCGGCTTCGTCGCCTCCGCCCCTTTCGAGTCCTTGGGCTCGCTCGCCGCCGGCTTGACGTCGGTCTCGGCGACGGGCGGTTTGGTCTCGGGCGGCAGCGTCGCCTTGCCCTCGACGGGCGCTTCGGCCTTGGCCGCCGCCGGCTCGCTCTTCGCCGCCGCTTTCGACGCGGCCAGCCGCGCCGGGCGCGAAGGAGGCACCGCCGCCGCGCGCCTCTCCGCGTCGCGGGCGCGTCGCTCGGCCGCCTTCTGCGCGGCCGGATCGTTCTCGAGCAGCAGCGGCGCGATCTGATTGGCGAGCTGCGTCGCCACGGCGTCGGCAGCCTCGAGCGGCCCTTCGGCCGTCAAGGTGCGCCCCCGCAGCGTCGCGGCGATGCGCACCCGCTCGCCACTCAGCTCTTCGACGTGTCCCGTGATGGTCGCCTCCGCGCCCGCGCCGGTCTCGACGCCGGCACCCTCGAGCGCCGCGGTCATCGCGCGCGCCACCTCGGGACCGAAGTAACCGAGCGCCTCCCCCTTCACGGAGAAGGGGGCGACCTGCACCTTGGGGCGTGCCATCGCCGTCGCTGACGACAACAGCACGATCAAAAGTGCAAAGCTGGCGCGCACGCACAGATTGAGGACCGAGCGTCCGCGAGTGTCAAGGCCGCGCAATCGGTTCACGTCCACCTCGCGCGTCCGGTGTCGCCCCTGAGTGGCATGCCCCTTGTACGTTGTAGAGGACGGAGGTGTCTCGATGCGTATTCATCTCGCTGCACTCGGTGCAGCGTCGTTCCTCGCTCTGGCAGGTGGTCGCTCGGACGGCAGCCGACTGAGCGTCCAGGGCATCCCGCTCGGGGATCTCGTGCGCAACCATGCGCAACCGGCGGCGCCACGACCGGGCGTTCCCACCAGCGCCAACCCGACCGTCGCGCAGCTCGGCGGCACAGGCACAGCCGGGACTCCCACGGTGGGTTCGACCCCGAGCAGCGGCACGACCGGCATCAATAGTACGCCCGGCGCGAGTACGCCCGGCGCGACGACCGGCACCGGCACGACGGTGAATCCGCTCGGCGCCACGGGCAGCCAGTCGGGTAGCTCGCTCAACAGCAGCACGGCCACCGGCACCACCATCGACGTGCCGTCGACGACCGGCAACCCGCGCTCCACGACGCCCGAGATTCCATCGACCACCGGTACCGGTAACAACCTCGGCGGCACGGCCGGCACGGCGACGGGCAACTCGTCGCTGCCCAACACGCAGCCGACCTCGCCGACGTTTGGCGCGGCTCCCTCGAGCACGTTCGGTGGCCTGCCTTCGAGTACCGGCACCTCGGGCACCAGCGGCACCTCGGGTACCAGCGGCACCTCGGGTACCAGCGGCACCTCGGGCACCAGCGGCACTACGACCTCGCCCATGAGCAACACGACCGGCGACCACCCCTAACAGCGCATCGTCGCGAGCGGCGCGCTAGTCGGTGGCGCCGCCGTCGACGATGAGCTCGCCGGGATCCGGCAGGTAGAGGTTGTAAATGCCGTCCGCCCCCGTGATCGACGTCGCCACCGGCGTCGCCGAGCCGCATGAAAAGCAGAACGCTTCCACTTCGACCGCCGGCAGCGGCTGCGAGCCGGGCGTGCGCACCGTCCCGCTGACGAGGAGACCCGGTCCGAGCGCCAGGTCGGCTGCCGTCGTGCCGGCGGGAACGAGCAGGCGCGTGCCGGCGAGCTTGTCTCTTCCGAGCGGCTCGACCCAGACCGTCACCGGCGTGCCCCGATCGACCTTCAGCGCGTAGTGGCCGCTGGCGTCGGTGAACGTCGACGGTGCCGCTCCCAATCCGACCATCTCGACGCCGGTGACGCGGGCAGCTGCCACCGGCTGCCCTTTGTCGCCGGTGATGGTGCCGGCGAGCGTGATGGGGGTCTGGAGCTGCAGGGTCCAGCTCGCCGCGCCGCCAACCACCTTCGTGATCGCGGTGAGCCCATCGGTCGACGGCGCCGGCGGCTCGACGATCAGATCGTAGGTGCCGGCCGGCAGCAGCATCGCCGGCAGCGCGCCCGCCGCGTCGGTGTGCACGACGCGCGTCACCCGCCCGCTCGCCGCCAGCGCGGCGCCGCCGGCGACGGTGACGTTGGCGATGGTCCCGAGCGGCCGCGAGCTGATGCTGACGCGCGCATTGGCGACCGGCGTCGTGCCGTCGCTGGCGACGACCGTGGCGCCCACCGCGACGCGCGCGACGGTGTACTGGATCGCGATCGTCGTTCCACCGACGGCAGGCACGTCGGCGACGCTCCCCTGCGGCCAGGCGTCGGAGCCGAACGACAACGTGTAATTCGTCGCGGCCTGGGCGTGCAGCGTGAACGCGCCCGTCGCGTCGGTCGTGCCGGCACCGCTCGGCAGCGGCCCCGCGCGCAGCACCGCACGCACGCCGGCGAGATTGGTCGCGCTGGAATCGGTTACGCTGCCGGTGACGGTCACGCCGGGACCGACGACGAAGTCGGCGCTCCCCAACGCCGCGCCCTGCGTCTCGGCGCCAAGGTGCGGCGCCAACGCGGTCGACTCCGGGATCAAGAGGACGTTGTAGCTCCCGAGCGGCTGTACGGCGACGGTGAAGGCGCCGAGTGAATTGGTCGTGGTCACCGCGTCCGGCCCAACCTTGGCGATGAGCCGCACTTCGCCGGGCGTGCCGTTGCCGCCGCTGACGAGCTGCCCCGAGATGAGCGTCCCGCTCTCGAGCGCGATGTCCTTGACCACCGGCGTTCCGCCGATGAGCTCCACCACCGTGTCGGTCAACGGCAGGTTGCGCGACTCGGGCGGCAGCGCGCGCAGTCGATAGAGCACCTTGCGCCCGATCGGATTTCCCAACGTCACCGACTGCGAGCCGCGACAGGCGCCGGAGGCGAAATCGACGTTGAAGGTCCAGGTGCCAGGCTCCTCCGCCAGGAACTGCACCGTGAGCTTCGACACGTCGGTCGCAGTCGGCGTGTAGCCGGTGTTGTCGCCCGCGCGCACGACCGTCCAGGTCGGATCGACGCCGCCCTGCCCGTGGGCCACCGCGGTGAGCAGCGCCGGCGCCGTCGTCTTCTGCATCCCGGTCTTGGGATCGATCTCGGCTTTGACGTCGAGGATTGCGCAGCGGCCCATGTCGCTCACGGCGCCCATGTCGGTCGGGTGCACGCCCAGATCGACGGAGGGATTGAACGCGTCGTCCCCGCTGCAGCCGGCCAGCGTCGCGACGACGGCGAAGGCTAGCGCAGCTCGAGACGCCATGTTCTCCACTGATTGCAGGTCGCGTTGTCGTTACCACACGACGTGACGGCGCAGTCGTCGGCAGTGAGCGCGCACGAGGCGCGCGTGCCCTTACGATCGACAGCCTCGACGCGCACGCGCAGCTTCTCGCCGACGCCGAAGCCGGACACGTCGAGCGAGTAGCTCGACCCGGAATGCGACGGCACGGTGTGCCACACCGGCGCTCCGTCGACGTCGACGTCACCTTCGTGCCAGATGCTCCAGACGAAGCTCAGCTTGTCGCTGCCGAAGCTGTCGAGATCGTCGCCGACGCCGGTGACGCGGAAGGTCTGCACCTCCGTCCGATCGACCACGTAGCTGCCCGCCGGCAGCTGCGTCCCGGTGATGCAGGGCGGCTGATCGGGCGCGACCGGAATGTTGGCGATGGGGCTCGCAACGGTGGTCGTGCCGTCGGAGACGTCGAGCGCGACGCTGTACATCGAGGTGGCGGTGCCGGTGGTGCTGGTGGTCCACAGGCAGACCTGCTGCTTCAGATCGGCGACGGACAGCGTCGTCCCACCGGCCGCGTCGGGGTCGGGGCAGCCGTCGTCGACCGCGGGCGTCAGCTTGGCGGTGGCCATGCCGGGCATGCCGACGATGCGCCAGGTATAGGTGAGCGTCTCGGTCGTGGCGCACGAGTCGTCGCGCTGCGCATCGGTGTCGACGTCGGCGACCGTGCCGTCGAGGCGGAGCGGGATGGCCTGGCCGGCGCTGTACAGGTGGCAGCCGTTGACCGCGAGCGTCGGCACCGGCTTGGCGTTGGCGCTGTAGGTGGGCGGCCCGTCGACGATCGTGACGGTGACCGTGGCGCTGTTCGAGGGCGAGCCGTAGCGGTCGCGCGTCGACGCGTTGATGACGAAGGTGCCGGCGCGGAAGAACCGCAGCGTCGCGCTATGGCCCGGCGCCTCGATGAGGTAGTCGCAGTTGTCGACGGGCGTGGCGTCGCCGGAGGCCACGGTGAACGCGATCGGCAGGCTGATGTCGTCGGCGCCTTCGTCGATGGCGCGGACCCGGATATCGATCGGCTCGCCCTTGACGAACGTCGACGCGGACAGCGAGGCCAGTTGCACGGAAGGCGGGTTGTTGACGTCGGTGACGAAGAGGCAGCCGGACGCGGCAAGGATCGGCGCAAGGAGCCAGGCTCGGTTCACGACGCGCCACTCGAGCAAGAGGCGAGCCATGCGCAATCGTTCGACTTTGTGCTCGCGCGGCGACGCGATCGCGACATGGCTGTCACGGTTTTTCGCACGCCAATCGCGGCGCGTCTACGAGGATGCAGCCGCCGGGCGGAACGTCGATCCAGCGGCTGTCGATCTCGGCGCCCGCCTTGAACAGCCGGACGCGACGGCGGCCCGGCGCCACTTCCGTGGCGGCATTCGCGGGATTGCTGTCGTCGACCGCGACCGCGTCGCCGCGCGCGAGCCGCGGCTGGACCCGCACCAGCGCGTACAGCTTCTCGCGCAGCTCCCGGCGCTCGCCGGGCGCGAGGTCGACGTCGCGGGTCAGCCGATTGCCGGAGGCCGGGTTCACGCAGACCACGTGATGTGGACCGGGCGGCAACGTGACGCTCTGCGGAGTCCGGCCACGCGACTGGCCATCGACGGTGAGGTCGCACCACGGAGCGATGGCCACGGCGAGGGTCGCGGCGGCATCGGCGGCAGGGCGCGGTGCGGCGGCGGTCGCCCCCGTGGGCGTGGGCGTGGACGCGATCGCTTCGGGAGTCGGCGACTTCAGGGCCGGCGCTGGCGGTGACGACGCAGCCCCGAGGGCCGCGCCCGCTGCACCGCCCGCTTTGTGGGACAGCTTGTGGACCGCGACGCCCGCCTCTGCGTGCGGCTTCTCCGGCAGCGTCGTCGCGCCTGGAGGCGGCGGCGTCGTGGGCAGCGTGGTTCCCGCCGGCAGCGTCGTCGCCACCGGCACCGTCGTCGCGACCGGCGCGTTCGCGAGCGGCTGCGCACCCGCCCCGGCGGGCTCGACCTCGCGCACGCGCAGCTTCATCCAGCCCGCCGCGCCGCCGATGACCACGACGACGAGCGCCGCGACCGCGCTGACCGTCATCCGCTTCGCGCGGGGACGCAGACCGGCGCCCAGCTCGAGCGCCCGCGCGTGATCGGGCCGCCACGCCAGCACCCGATTCGCCGCCCCCAGCGCCCGCGCCCGCTCACCCCGTGCGCGCGCGCGCTCGGCCTGCGCCAGCGCCGCCTCGACGATGCGCCCCTCGGCGCTGGCGTTGTAGGCCGGCGGATCGCGCAGGTAGCTCGCCAGCTCGACGTCGACGTCGCCGAAGCCATCGGCGACGAGCCCCTCGCGCAGCGCGTCGGCACAGGCGTCGACGCTGGCGAAGCGATCCTCGGGCCGGCTCTTGAGCAGCCGCGCGATGACCCGCTCGAGATAGGGCGGCACGCGCGGATTCTTCGCCGTCGCCGGCACGTGGTCACCCTTGACGATCTTCGACATCGTCACGAGCGGCGAGCTGCCCGAGAACGGCAGCGCTCCCGTCGCCACCTGGTACAGGAGCGCACCGAGCGAGAACTGGTCCGAGCGCGCGTCGATGTCGTCGCGGCCCGAGGCCTGCTCGGGCGACATGTACGCCGGCGAGCCGAGCACCGCGCCCGTCGCGGTCACGCCCTCCGCCGCCGCGATCCGCGCGATGCCGAAGTCGCACAGCACCACGCGGTGATGGTCGAACATGACGTTCTCGGGCTTGACGTCGCGATGCACGATGCCGCGCGCGTGCGCCGCGCCGAGCGCCTGCGCGATCCGCAGCCCCAGCATCGCCGCGATCTCGGCCAACGGCGCGCCGTGCTCGACGAGAAAGCGCTGCAGCGACGGTCCCGTCAGAAGCTCCATGACGAGGTACGCAGGACAGTCCGCCGTCGCCGGAGCGTAGTCGTGCAGCGCCATGACGTTGGGATGGCGCAGCCCCGCCACCGCCTTGGCCTCGCGCTCGAAGCGGCTACCCGCCTCGGAGCGCTCGGCGATGAACGGATGCATGACCTTGACCGCGACCTCGCGGCCGAGCGTCGGATCCTCGGCGCGATAGACGGTCGCCATGCCGCCCTGCCCGAGCTTCTCGGTGAGCCGATAGCGGCCGAGCGTCGATCCCGCCAGCGACGCGACGACCGCGCTCACGGGCGGTGGGCGCGCACCTGCGCGACCTTGGCCGCCAGGTCGGCGACGCTGCGCGCCCCGTCGGAATCGACGAGCGTGATGTCCGCGCGCAGCTCGTACGGCCGCAGCCGCTCGTCGGCGGCGGTGTGCACCGCGTCGGCGACCGCATTGGCGCCCGGTCCGGGCGCCACGATGGCGAAGTCGTCGCCGCCGAGATGCGCCAGCATCGACGCGCCCGCCGGCACGCCCGCGCGTAAGGCCGCCGCCAGGTCGCGGACCACCGCCTCACCGGCGGTCCAGCCGTGTGCGCGCGTCAGCCGGTCGAACCCTTCGATCTCGACGAAGAGGAGCGCAAAGTGCTCGCCCCGCTCGAGCTGCCCGGCGAGGGCTTCCTCGAGGGCGCCCGGCCCCGGCAGATCGGTGAGCGGCGAGCGATCGCGCTCGCGTCGGCTCGAGCGCACCAACGCCTGCGCGCGCGCCAGGAGCTCGCGCAGATCGAACGGCTTGCCGAGGTAGTCGTCGGCGCCGGCGTTGAGCCCGCGCACCTTGTCGTCGACGTCGCTGAGCGAGGTCAGCATCAGCACCGGCACCTTGGACAGGATGGGATCCGCCTTCAAGCGCCGCACCGTCTCGAGACCGTCCATCTTGGGCATGAGGACGTCCAGAATCAGTAGATCCGGCGCCTCGTTACGGACCAGGTCGAGCGCCGCCTCGCCGTCGCGGCCGCGCAGGCATAGAAAGCCCGCGTCCCCGAGGGTCGCCTCGATCAGATGAGCGATGGCGTCCTCATCCTCCCCGACCACCACCTTCTTCAAAAACGGCACGCTGCTTATGGTACCAGATCGAATGCTTTTTTCGCGGCACAAGGATGTCCTTCCAAACGGGTTGACCGCGGTCACGGTCGAGCTGCCGCATCTCCACTCGGTTTCCATCGTGATGTACGCGCGGGTCGGGTCGCGCTACGAGTCCTCGCGCGACAACGGCCTGTCGCATTTCCTCGAGCACATGCTGTTTCGCGGCACCAAGCGACTCCCCGACGCCTACGCGCTCAACCATGCCATCGAGGCGCTCGGCGGCACGCTCTACGCCGAGACCGGGCGCGACTACTCGCTCTATCAGATCTCGCTGCACCCCGAGACGCTGCTGCCCGGGCTCGAGCTGTTCGGCGAGATCTTCCAGCAGCCGTCGTTCTCCGACGTCGACGTCGAGCGCCGCATCGTCCTCGAGGAGATGCACGAGGACCACGACGAGGACGGCAAGCTCGTCAACATCGACGACATCTCGCGCCTCGTCATCTGGCCCGACCATCCGCTCGGCTATCGCATCACGGGGCCGTACGAGAACGTCGAGCGCTTCGACGCCGCCGACGTGCGCCGCCACTTCGCCACGCACTACGGCGCGCACAACATGGTGCTGGCGGTCTCGGGCGCGGTGAAGCGCGACGAGATCATCGACGTCCTGACCCGCACGATGGGCACGCTGCCGTCGGGCGCGGCGCTCGAGGTGGTGGCGCCGCCCGAGTCGCAGACCGAAGCGCGCTTCGTCTACGTGCTGCGCGAAGGCAGCCAGACCAACGTGCAGGTGCTCTTCCGCGCGTTCCCCGAGACGGACCCAGACTTTCCCGCCCTCATCGCGCTCGGCCGCATCATCGACGACGGCATGTCGACGCGCCTGCATCGCCGCATCGTCGATGAGCTCGGCCTCGCCTATTACGTCTCGGCCTCGCTCGAGCCGTTCGTCGACGCCGGCCTCTACGAGATCGACGGCGCCTGCGTGCACAACCACGCGCCGGCGCTGGTCAAGGAGGGGCTCGGCGTGTTGACCCGCCTTCGCGACGAGCCGCCCACGCAAGCGGAGCTCGACAAGGCGCAAAGGCGGTACCGCTGGGATCTCGAGGCCAGCTTCGACGATCCCGACGCCATGGCCGGCTGGTGGGGCGGAACCGAGCTGTTCTTCGGCCCGCTCTCCGTCGACGCCAAGGTCGAGCGCGTTCGCCAGGTCACGCCCGAGGCGGTGCAGCGGGTGGCGCGGCGCCTCTTGCGCCCGGAGCGGCTGACGGTCGCCTGCGTCGGCATGCTCACGAAGAAGCTCGAGCGCGAGGTGCGCGCCGTCGTCGACGAGTTCCAGTAGGGCCCGCTTCGACGCCGGCGCGTCGCCGCCTCTTCCGTCGCGTGCTACACTCCCTCGTCGGATGTCCGACGTTCTCGACGCTGTGACACCTTACACCTCGACCCGCGAGCATGTGCTCGAAGAGATCGCCCTCGTGCGGGCGCGCGCGCTGTCCTCGGTCGGCGGCGTGCAGGGGCAGCCGTCCGACGGTCCGCCGCCCGACGCGGTGACCATGGAGCGGCGCGTGGGGCTGTCGCTCGCGTCGGGGATCGATCTGCGACTGCCGCGGCTGGAGTCGACCTTTGGTCTCCAACAGGTCGAGCGCGCGGCGCTCATGGTTGCCGTCGCTGCCGAGTTCGATCCGCTCTTTCGATCGATCTGCCGCGGTCTGCAGGGCGAGATGGCCGGCCCGTCCTTGCAGGTCGGCACCATCGTCGAGCTGACGACGCAGGCGCTCGACGAAGCGGTCGACGCCGCGATGCTCTTCCTCCCCGACGGCAAGCTGCGCCAGAACGCGCTCATCACCGTCGAGGATCCGCTCTTCCCGCGCGACGTTCCGCTGCAAGCGCTGCGCGTCAAGATCGATCGTCGCCTCGGGCTGTGGCTGCTCGGCAACCTGGAGTCGGCGGCGCCGCCGTGGCTGCACCGCATCGTGCCGCGTCGCGTGCTGCCGCTGGGGCGCCTGCCCGAGGAGCGCAAGGTCGACCTGCTCGCGCACCTGCAGGCCACGCGCACCGAAGGTCGCCGCACGATGGTCGAGCTGCAAGGTCCCATCGGCGTGGGCAAGAAGTTCATCGCCGAAGGGTTGTGCGCGGAGCTCGGACAGGAGCTGATGGTCGCCGACTGTCGCGCCATGCTGCAGGGCGCGCACGGCGCCGATCGCGAGATCCTCCCGGCGCGGCTGGCCGAGGTGCGCCGCGAAGCGCTGCTCGCCGGCGCCGCTCCCTACCTCGACTACTACGATGCGCTGCTCATCAAGCACGACATCGCGCCGCGCTCGCCGAACGACACCGAATCGCGCGAGGTGATGGCGTCACCGACGTTGAAGATGCCGCCGGAGGTGATCACCTTCCTCACCGACCTGCCGCTCACGTTCCTCGGCATCGAGGAGCGCTACGAGGCGCTCGCCGACGCGGGCGAGGCGGTGCGCGTGCACGTGCCCTTCCCGTCGCCGGCCCAGCGCGCGTCGATCTGGCAACAGATGTTCGAGGAGCTGCACGCCACGGCCGAGCCGGAGGTCGATTGGACGGAGATCGGTCGCAAGCTGGCGCTCGATGCCGCGCGCATTCAGTCGGCGTCGCGCTCGGCCGTCTCGGCGGCGACGCTGCGCGCGCACGGCGTCGTCTCGCCGGTGACGCGCGCCGACCTGCTCGATGCGTCGCGCCATCAGCTGCAGCACGACTTGAAGTCGCTCGCCGTGCGCGTCGACAAGACCTACCGCTGGGAAGATCTGGTCATCTCCGTCGACGGCTACCACGCGCTCATCGAGATGATCAGCTACGCCAAGAACGCCGAGCGTGTCTACGAGGAGTGGGGCTTCGGCTCCAAGCACGCCGTCGCCGGCGGCATCTCGGCGCTCTTCTCCGGACCGCCCGGCACCGGCAAGACCATGTGCGCCGGCGTCATCGCGCGTGAGCTCGACATGGAGCTGTTCCGCGTCGATCTGTCGCGCGTCGTGTCGAAGTGGATCGGCGAGACCGAGAAGAACCTGGCGCGCGTGTTCGACGAGGCGCAGCGCTCCAACGCCGTCGTGCTGTTCGACGAGGCCGACTCCTTGTTCGCCAAGCGCACCGAGGTCAAGTCGTCGGTCGATCGCTACGCCAACCTCGAGGTCAACTTCCTCCTGCAGCGCATGGAGACGTTCAACGGCATCACCGTCCTCACGACCAACTTCGAGGACACGATCGACTCCGCCTTCAAGCGCCGCTTGACCTTCCGCATCCGCTTCGAGAAGCCCGACGCCGACGCGCGCGGCGCCTTGTGGGAGAAGATGATTCCCGCGACGGCCGAGATCGCCGACGACATCGACTTCGCGGAGCTCGGACGGCGCTTCGAGGTCTCGGGCGGCAACATCCGCAACGCCGCCATTCGCGCCGCCTTCCTCGCGGCGTCGGAAGATCACCCCATCGACATGGAGACGCTGGTGCGCGCGACCCTGCGCGAGGCGCGCGAGATGGGCGTGCTCATCGCCGACGAGCGGCCCAGCATCTTCGAGGACGCCGCGGAGGACGGGACCGTCGACGAGAGCGGCGCGGCCAACCCGCCGCGCGACCCGCAGTCCCCGACGCCCAAGCTGGTTCCCATCACACGCCGTCGAAAGTAGCGCCGATTCCAGGCTGTTGGCGGCGCGGGAACTTTTTGGCGCGCCGGACGTGATGGTGGGCGTAGATGGCGGAGGAGCTCGATAGCGCCACCTTGGACCGCTGCCGGCGCGGCGACGCCGGCGCGTTCCGCCTCCTCGTCGAGCGCTATCAAGATCGGGTGTTCGCGCTCTGCGTGGCGCTGGCGGGCTCGGACGGGGAGGATCTGGCGCAGGAGACGTTCGTGCGGGTGCACGGCGCCATCGGCGGCTTCGATCCGGCGGGCGCGGCGACGCTCGGTGGCTGGATCCTGACCATCGCGCGGCGGCTGTGCACCGACGGCGCGCGCTACCGGCGAAGGCGGCCGACCGTGGCGCTCGACGTCGTGCCGTTCGGCGACGGTGCGCCCGGCGTCGACGCGCAGCTCGAGCGGGCGCAAGAGGCGCGGGCGCTCAGGCGCGCGATGGGCGGCTTGCCGGAGGAGCAGCGCGCGGCGCTGGCGCTGCAGCTGTGGAGCGACCTCGACTACGAGGAGATCGCCGCCGTCGAGCGCGTCCCCGTCGGGACGGTGCGGTCGCGGCTGGCGCGCGCCAAGGAGGCGCTCAAGCGGGCGCTCGGCGTGGCGGGCGAGGAGCGAAAGGGAAATGTCGATGCCAAGTGATCCGATCGATCAGGCGGTCCGCGACGCGGCGCCGCGAGCACCGCACCGATTTGCCGACGGAGTCGAGCGCAGGTTGGCGGCGCAGCGCCGGGGGCGCGGGCGCATCGCGGCGGTCGGGGCGCTCATCGCCCTGGCGGCCGGGCTGGTGCTGTGGCTGGTCGCGCGCACGCCGTCGGCGCCGGTCATCGACAGCTCGTGGACGGCGGTGGCGGCGCGCGACACGACCCTGCGCATGACGACGGCGCACGCGGATGCGGCGCCGCTCGCGCCGGGACGCGTTTTGCCCGTCGGTGCGCTGATCACCGTAGCGCGCGGCGGCGAGGCGCGGCTCGAGCGCACCACCGCGCTCGGCACGGTGCGCGCGCGCCTCGGTGAAGAGAGTGAAACCCGCGTCGGTGACGGCGCGTTGGAATTGTTGTCGGGCGGCGTGCGTCTCGAGGGCCCCGAGGCGCGGCTGACCGGCGATGTGGCGGCGGTGGAGGCGCTCGGGGTGAGCGCCGACGTCGCGGTCGAATTGAGGAGGAACCCCATGTGGAACCTGATTCCGAAGGCAGCAGCGCTCTCGGCGCTTTTGGCGGTGACGGTGCATGACGGCGGCGCGAAGGTCGAAGCGAAGGGCCACGATCCGATCCTGCTGGCGAAGAGCGATCGCGCGCTGGTCGCCCCGAAGCTGCCGCCGCTGGTGACACGCGCCAACGCCGCCAATGCGGCCGCCGCCAAGAAGGCGCAGCCCGCGCCGGCGACGGCGAAGAAGCCGGCAACCTCGGCAGGGCCGCCGGCACCGGAGAAGGCGGCGATCGAAGGTGGGCTCGACAAAGACACGGTTCGTCGCGTCATCCGCGACACGCTCGGCGACCTCAGGGCCTGCTACGACGCGGCGCTCGAGGACAACGAGCACCTGGCCGGCCGCATCGTCGTCGAGATGAAGGTCGTCACAGAGAACGGCAAGGGACGCGTCAAAGAGGGCGAGATCGTCCCCAACGACTCGGGAGATCTCGACGCGCCGAAGATGCAGCAGTGCATCCTGGAGGCGCTGTCGCGCGCCGAGTTCCCGCCGTCGGTGGATGGCCAGCCGGTCATCATTCGCTATCCGTTCGCGTTCGCCAACCACGCCGAGTAGGTCTCGGCTTCAGCGCGGCAAGTCGAACGTCAGGATCGACTTCACGATCCACTTGTCGCCGGCGCCCAGCCCGTAGCCGGCCCCGACGTGCAATCCAAACCATTTGTGGACGATGGTGCTGACCGCGAAGAGGCGGTGCACGTCGGGGACCTCGGCGTAATACTCGACGCCCATGTACCAGCCTTCGACGGCGCGCACCATCACCGTCGCTGCCGGACCGAAGTGCGGAATGCCGGCGTCGGGGCCCTCGAAGTCGAAGCCCAAGATCGGGTTCACCGAGGCGTAGAGCCATTTCCACTCGAAGTCGATGATGGGGCGCACCTCGGAGCCCCACGCCACCGTCTCGTAGCGGTGCGGGATCGACGCCACCTCGAGGTTGAGCGCGAACCCGAAGCCGCGGCGCCGACGCGGGATGTGCGCCTTCCAGCGCAGCTTGACGCCGGCGTAGTCGAAGCTCGAATCGGGGCGCAGCGCGGTCTGCAGGTAGGCGCCCGCTTCGCACCAACGCGCGAGGCCCACGTGCGGCTCGAACGTCAGATGGGTGACGCGATCGCTCGGGAGTTGGCCGTCGGCGGAGCGCACCTTGCTGCCCACGGCGACGTGGTTGAGGTGAATCTCGAGGCCCGTGCCGGCGGGGGGCGCGATCTCGGAGTCGTAGACCTGGATCTCGAAGGCGTCCTGCGCGGCGGCGGCGCGCGCCAGTCCGCAGATCACGACGAGGATCGCGAGCGCGCGGGTCACGCGCCCGACGATAGCAGCTATTGCGCCGTGACTGAGACCGAAGCCGACGTGCTCGTCTTGCCGGCGTCGTCGCTGGCGGAGACCGAGATGGTGCGCGTGCCGGCGCGCTGGGTGACCTGGAGCGAGAGCTGCCACTGGCCGGGCGACGTCTGCGTCAGCGGGTAGGTGCTCGTGTAGCCGAAGCGGGTCCAGCTGGCGACGACGCTCCTGATGCTGCGACCGGGCGCGGCGCTCGCCGTCGCCTTGACGACGATCGTCGAGCCGAGCGTGTAGCGGGCGCCGTCGGCGGGAGCGTCGAGCGAGACGGTCGGCGCGGTCGCGGGCGGTGTCGCCATGTCGGCGGGAGGCGTGGCCATGTCGGTGGAGCCGGTCGCCATGTCGCTGCTGACGGTCGCCATGTCGCTGCCGGCGGTCGTCATGTCGGGCGGCGCGCCGTTGCCGTCGCACGCGGCCACCGGCTGCGGCACCGACTCGGGGCAGCTCGGCTGATTGCCGACGTTGATGGTGAACGCGGTCGTCGTCGGATACGCGGCGCGCTGCCCGCCGACGGCGGTGCCAAGGACGTAGACGTTGTGACAGCCGTTGGCGAGCGGAACGTCCGCGTACCAGGTCGAGTTGAGCTTGGGATCGCCGAGCTCACGCTGCATCTCGCTGCACGCGCCGTCGACGACCGCGCGCAAGGCCGTCGGTGCGCCGTTTTGCGGATCGGCCCACGTCGCATACACGCGGAACGTGCCGGCCGCGCCGGCGATCGGCTTCGACGCCGCTGATGCGATCTTGCCGACGGCGGGCTTGTCGCCGCCGAAGTCGCCGCCGTCGAAGCTGTGATAGCAGCCCGCGTTGTCGGCGGCGTGACCGAAGCCGACGACTCCGTAGCTCGCGCTGGTGACGATCTGCCGGTGTCCATCGGCGGAGGCGGGCTCGTCGACCCACGCGTCCATCGTCTTCCACGGCTCGCCATAGCCGGCGGCGATGATCTCGCCCCAGCCGAAGCTCGACGACGAGTAGAACTTCTTGATGCGGGTGCCTGGATCGGTGCCGGCGGTGCAGGCGGCGGAGTCGCAGCTGTTGCAGGTCGCGCCGCCGACGCAGCCGCACGCCGGAGCGCCGTCGCAGGTGGAAGTGCCAACGTCGGCGGCGAGCGTGCACGGCGAGGGGTGCATGAGGGGTGCGTGGCCTTTGGCGAGCATCGTCGAGTGGAAGCGCGACGAACGCTCGAGGTCGTAGGCGAGCGTCAGCGGCGCCGCGGCCGGGTAGAGCTTGGAGTCGGCGCCCTTGACCGTCGACGGATCGGAGCGGGTGCGATTGGCGGCCATGAAGAGGGCGCGCTCGTAGGGGCTGGGGAAGCCGTTCTCGGGATCGCCGAGCGACTGAGATTCGCTGGGGACGGGAGCGTCGGGGACGGCCGGGACGTCGACGACGCCGGAACAGCCGAGCGGGAGGACAGCGACGGTGACGAGGGCGCAGAGGCGGTTCATGCGCGCGCT
>JAQBQH010000112.1 GCA_028287105.1 Myxococcales bacterium | reverse complement strand
CTCGGCGGTCAGGCCGAGGTGCGCGGCGTGTCGGGCGTCTGGAAGGATCTGACCGACAGCGTCAACCTCCTCGCCGCCAACTTGACCACGCAGGTGCGCGGCATCGTCAAGGTCGTCACCGCGGTCTCCATGGGCGACCTGTCGCAGAAGATCACCGTCGACGTCAAAGGCGAGCTGCTCGAGCTCAAGAACACGATCAACACCATGGTGGACACCCTCCGGTCGTTCGCCGCGGAAGTCACCCGCGTCGCCAAGGAAGTCGGTACCGAAGGGAAGCTGGGCGGCCAGGCCGACGTCAAGGGTGTCTCCGGCACCTGGAAGGATCTCACCGACAACGTCAACGTGCTGGCCGCCAACCTGACCACTCAGGTTCGTAACATCGCCAAGGTCACCATCGCCGTCGCCAACGGCGACCTGTCGCAGAAGATCACGGTGTGCGACAAGGGCGAGATCGACGAGCTCAAAGACACCATCAACATCATGGTCGATCAGCTGCGCTCGTTTGCGGCCGAGGTCACCCGCGTCGCCAAGGAGGTCGGCTCCGAGGGCAAGCTCGGCGGTCAGGCCGAGGTGCGCGGCGTGTCGGGCGTCTGGAAGGATCTGACCGACAGCGTCAACCTCCTCGCCGCCAACTTGACCACGCAGGTGCGCGGCATCGTCAAGGTCGTCACCGCGGTCGCCATGGGCGACCTGTCGCAGAAGATCACCGTCGACGTCAAAGGCGAGATCCTCGAGCTCAAAGACACGGTCAACACGATGGTCGATCAGCTGCGCTCCTTCGCGGCCGAGGTCACTCGCGTCGCGCGCGAGGTCGGCTCCGAAGGCAAGCTCGGCGGGCAGGCCGACGTGCGCGGCGTCTCGGGCGTCTGGAAGGACCTCACCGACAACGTGAACTTCATGGGCGCCAACCTGACCAACCAGGTGCGCAATATCGCGCTGGTGACGACGGCCGTCGCCAACGGCGACCTCTCGAAGAAGATCACCGTCGACGTCAAGGGCGAGCTGCTCGAGCTCAAGAACACGATCAACACCATGGTCGATCAGCTCAACAGCTTCGCCTCGGAGGTCACCCGCGTCGCGCGCGAGGTCGGCACCGAGGGCAAGCTCGGCGGGCAGGCCGAAGTGGCCGGGGTCGCCGGCGTCTGGAAGTCGCTCACCGACAACGTCAACGTCATGGCGCGCAACCTGACGACGCAGGTGCGCGGCATCGTCCGCGTCGTCACCGCCGTCGCCATGGGCGACCTGAAGCAGAAGCTGGTCGTCGACGCCAAGGGCGAGGTTGCCTCCTTGGCCGAGACGATCAACAACATGACCGACACGCTGTCGACGTTCGCGCAGCAGGTCTCGACGGTGGCGCGCGAGGTCGGCGTCGAAGGCAAGCTCGGCGGCCAGGCGCGCGTCCCCGGCGTCTCGGGCACCTGGAAGGATCTGACCGACAACGTCAACTTCATGGCGTCGAACCTGACGACCCAGGTGCGCGGCATCGTCAAGGTCGTCACGGCCATCGCCAACGGCGACTTGAACCAGAAGCTGATCGTCGATGCGCGCGGCGAGGTCGCGGCGCTCGCCGAGACCATCAACTCGATGACCACGACGCTGGGCACCTTCGCCGACGAAGTCTCGACGGTGGCGCGCGAGGTCGGCATCGAGGGCAAGCTCGGCGGCCAGGCCAAGGTGCCGGGCGCGATGGGCACGTGGCGGCAGCTGACCGACAACGTCAACCAGCTGGCCGGCAATCTCACGACCCAGATTCGCACCATCTCGGACATCGCAACCGCGGTGACCCAGGGCGATCTGACCCGCTCCATCGACGTCGAGGCGCAGGGCGAGGTCGCGCAGCTCAAAGACAACATCAACCAGATGATCATCAACCTGCGCCAGACGACGCAGAAGAACCAGGAGCAGGATTGGCTCAAGACCAACCTGGCCCGCTTCTCGTCGATGATGCAGGGCCAGAAGGATCTCGAGACGGTCAGCCGCATGATCATGAGCGAGCTGACGCCGCTGGTCGGCGCGCATCACGGCGCCTTCTACCTCATGGACTACGAGGCGGCCGATCCGGTGCTCAAGCTGACGTCGACCTACGCCTATCGCGAGCGCAAGACCGTCTCCAATCGCTTCCACCTCGGCGAGGGGCTCGTCGGGCAGTGCGCGCTCGAGAAGAAGACCATCCTCATCACCAAGGCTCCGCCCGAGTACATCTCGATCTCGTCCGGCCTCGGCGAGGCGACGCCGGCGCAGATCATCGTCCTGCCGGTGCTGTTCGAAGGTGACGTCAAGGCGGTCATCGAGCTGGCCTCGTTCAGCCCGTTCTCGTCGATCCACCAGTACTTCCTCGATCAGCTCATGGAGTCGGTCGGCGTGGTCATCAACATGATCAGCGCCAACATGAGGACCGAGGAGCTCCTGCAGCAGTCGCAGAGCCTGACCCAGGAGCTGCAGTCGCAGTCCAAGGAGCTCACGCAGCAGCAGGACGAGCTCAAGCGCACCAACTCGGCGCTGGAGAAGCAGGCCGACGAGCTGGAGGTCAAGGCCAGAGAGCTGGAGGAGCAGAACAAGAAGGTCGAGGTCAAGAACCGCGAGGTCGAGCTGGCGCGCGCCAGCCTCGAGGAGAAGGCGGAGCAGCTCCAGCTCATCTCGCGCTACAAGTCCGAGTTCCTCGCCAACATGAGCCACGAGCTGCGCACGCCGCTCAACTCGCTGCTCATCCTGGCCAAGCTGCTCTCGGACAACAAAGAGAACAACCTCTCCGACAAGCAGGTCGAGTACGCCAAGACCATCTACGCCTCGGGCGGCGATCTCTTGACGCTCATCAACGAGATCCTCGATCTGTCGAAGGTCGAGGCGGGCAAGATGCAGGTCGAGCCGCGCGACATCGGCTTTCCGTCAATCAAGGAGTTCGTGACGCGCAGCTTCCAGCCGGTGGCCGACGACAAGGGCCTCGAGTTCGCCATCGACATCGACGCCAAGCTGCCGTCGGTCATCCGCACCGATCCGCAACGACTGCAGCAGATCCTCAAGAACCTCCTGGCCAACGCCTTCAAGTTCACCGAGCGCGGAACCGTTGCGTTGCGCATGACGCTGGCCGATCGCGGCGCCAAGCGCTTCCAGAATCCGGTGCTGCAGACCGGACGCGTCGTCGGCTTCAGCGTCGTCGACACCGGCATCGGCATCGCGCGCGAGAAGCAGAAGCTCATCTTCGAGGCGTTCCAGCAGGCCGACGGCACCACCTCGCGGCGCTACGGAGGCACGGGCCTCGGGCTCTCGATCAGCCGCGAGATCGCGCGCCTCCTGGGCGGCGAGATCCAGGTCGAATCGGAGTCGGGCAAGGGCTCGTCGTTCACGCTCTATCTCCCCGAGCGCTACGCCGGCCTCGAGGACGGCGACGCCGAAACGAACAACGTCGTCACGCTGCGCGAGCCGACCAACATCATCCCGCCGACGTTGAAGCCGACGCCGGACGAGATCGTCACGCGGCCGATCGCGGACGACCGTGAGCACGTGCGTCCGGGCGACCGCGTCCTGCTCGTCATCGAGGACGACCTCAAGTTCGCGCGCATCCTCATGCAGATGGCGCGCGACTCCGGCTTCAAGGTCGTCGTCGCCAATCGCGGCGATACCGGACTGTCGCTGGCCAACGAGCTGCAGCCGGACGCCATCACGCTCGACATCCAGCTGCCGGTCCTCGACGGCTGGGCGGTCCTCGACCGGCTCAAGCGCAATCCGCGGACGCGACACATCCCGGTGCACGTCATCAGCGTCGTCGACGAGAAGAAGCGCGGCGCCAACCTGGGCGCGTTTGCCTATCTGGAGAAGCCGGTGTCGAAGGAGGCGCTCGACGGCGCCTTCGAGCACGTCAAGGGGTTCCTCGCGCGCAAGGTCAGGCGCATGCTGCTCGTCGAGGACGACGACACCGAGCGCCGCGGCATCGCCGACCTGGTGGCGGCCAACGGCGACGGCGCCGACGTCGAGACGGTCTCGGCGGCAACCGCGGAGCAGGCGCTCGAGCTCCTCGACCGGGACCGCTTCGATTGCATGGTCGTGGATCTGGTGTTGCCGCAGCTCGACGGCTTCAAGCTGATCGAGCGGGTGCGCCAGGACGCGCGCCACAAGAACCTGCCCATCGTCGTCTACACCGGCAAGGATCTGAACCGCGACGAGGAGCTGCGGCTCAAGAAGCAGGTCGAGTCGCTCATCCTCAAGACCGGCGTGCAGTCGCACGACCGACTACTGAAAGACACGGCGCTCTTTTTGCACCGCGTCGATAAAAACGCGCAGGAGGATCGGGCGCCGGTGCTGCATGGACACGGGAGCGCCGATGTCGGCCCGGATGGGCCGGCCGGGGCCGCCGACACGCCGGCGCCGGTGCGGGCGCACGCGCCGCCAAAGGTGCGCGCCACGGACGAGGAGCTAATCGGCCGGCGGGTGCTGGTCGTCGATGATGACGTGCGTAACATCTTCGCCATGACGAGCGTGCTCGAGAGCCACGGGCTGGAGGTCATCTACGCCGAGGACGGGCGCGCCGCCATCGCCAAGCTGCACGCCAGCCCCGACGTCGACGTGGTGTTGATGGACGTCATGATGCCGGAGATGGACGGGTACGAGACGATGCGCGCCATCCGTCAGGACCCGCGTTTCTCGTCGCTGCCGATCATCGCCGTCACCGCCAAGGCGCTCAAGGACGACCGCGAGAAGTGCATCGACGCCGGCGCCAGCGACTACATGCCGAAGCCGATCGACAACGAGCGCCTGCTCGATCTCATCCGCATGTGGGCCGGTCCGCGCAAGGAAGACAAGGCGTGAGCGTAGCCGAGGGTCTGCCGCCGGCGAGCCTCCTGCTCGTCGACGACTACCCCGCGAACGTGCTGGCGCTGGAGGCATTGCTCCAGCCGCTCGGGCACGCGCTGGTGCGCGCCAACTCGGGAGAGGAGGCGCTCAAGGCGATCCTGAAGCAGGAGTTCGCGCTCATCATCATGGACGTTCAGATGCCGGGCATGGACGGGTTCCAGACGGCGTCGATGATCAAGACGCGCGACCGGTCCCGGCACATCCCGATCATCTTTTTGACGGCGATCTCGAAGGACGCGGCCCATGTGTTCAAGGGCTACGCGCACGGCGCGGTCGACTACCTGCTCAAGCCGTTCGATCCGCAGATCCTGCGCAGCAAGGTGGCCGTATTCGTCGAGCTGTGGCAGCGCGGCGAGCTGCTCAAGGCGCGCGAGGAGAAGCTGCGGGAGCTCGAGCTGGAGCGCCTATCGCGCGAGTCGGAGGCGCGCTATCAGGCGTTGATCGAGGCCATCCCGCAGTGCGTCCTCGCCATGCGCGCCAACGGCAAGCTCTACTATTGCAACCGGGTCTGGCGCCTCTACTCGGGTCTCGATCTCGACGAGACGCGGGCGGACGGCTGGCGGATCCTGCACGCCGACGAGCGCGACGAGGTGCGGGCCGCGTTCCTCGAAGCGATCGAAGAGCAGCAGCCGCTGCAGCGCGAGGTCCGCATCCGGCGCGCGCGGGACGGGGCGGAGCGCTGGCACCTCTTGCACCTCCTGCCGCAGTTCGCCAGCGACGGCAAGCTGTGCGGCTGGATCGCCACCGCCACCGACATCCACGACGAGCGCGAGGCGCGCGTCGAGCTGGAGCGGGCCAGCCGCGCCAAGGACGAGTTCCTGGCGACGGTCTCGCACGAGCTGCGCAATCCGCTCAACGCCATCCTCGGCTGGACGCGCATGTTGCGCACCAGCAAGCTCGATGCGGCGCGCGCGGAACGGGCGCTCGAGACCATCGAGCGCAACGCGGCGATTCAGACCGCGCTCATCGAGGACATGCTCGACGTCTCACGCATCATCACCGGCAAGCTGATGCTGCGCATGGGTGCGGTCGACGTGCGCACGGTGGTGGCGGCGGCCTGGGACACGGTGCGCATGGCCGCCGAGGCCAAGCAGATCCAGGTGAAGCTGGCGCTCGACGACGAGGTCGATCTGGCCTCGGCCGATCCGGAGCGGTTGCAGCAGGTGGTGTGGAACCTCTTGTCGAACGCCATCAAGTTCACCCCGCGCGGCGGCACCGTCGAGGTCGCGACGCGGCGCGACGCGTCGCACGTGGAGCTGGTGGTCAAAGACAGCGGTCAGGGCATCCCGCGGGAGTTCCTGCCGCATGTGTTCGAGCGGTTTCGTCAGGCCGACTCGACGTCGACGCGCGTGCATGGCGGCCTGGGCCTCGGCCTGGCGATCGTGCGCCATCTCGTCGAGCTCCACGGCGGCACCGTCTCGGTGCACTCCGAGGGCAAGGGCGAGGGCGCGAGCTTCACCGTCCGCCTGCCGCTGCGCGCCGTCGCGTCGGACGAGTTGCAAGAGCTGCGCGCCAGCGAGCCGGCCGAGGCGGCGGGGCCGCTCGACGACACCGAGCGGCTGGCCGGCGTGCGCGTCGTCGTCGTCGACGACGAGCCGGATGCGCGCGAGCTGCTGACGGTGGTGCTCGAGCATCACGGCGCCGAGGTCGAGTCGGCCGGCTCGGTCGAAGAGGCGCTCGGGCTAGTCCAGCGCTTCCTTCCCGATGCGCTGGTGAGCGACATCGGCATGCCGGTGCACGACGGCTACGAGCTCCTTCGCCGCGTGCGTGCCCTACCGGCAGACGCAGGCGGGCGCACGCCGGCGACGGCGCTGACCGGATTCGCGCGGCCCGAGGACGGCGCGCGCGCCATCGAGGCCGGCTTCGATTCGCACATGGCCAAGCCGGTCGATCCGGCCAAGCTGGTCGCCACCGTCGAGAAGCTAGCGGAGATGCATCGAGCAGACGATGGCCGGCCGCTGCGCGCGCAGGGCGCCGGGAGCTAACGACGGCCGATCTCTTCGCCGTCGTCGATGGTGACGTGCTCCGCACCCTCGGGCTCGTCGTCGGCGGGGTCGCTCGGCTCGGTGCGTACCTGCGGCGGGATGATCTCGCCCAGCTCTTCGGTCGTTCCCTTGATGCGGACGTGCTCGCTGCCGCGCCGCACGCGCACACGTTCCTCGTCGTCTTCCATGCCGGGTAATGTAGGGCTAACGCGCGGCGAGCAAGCCCTCGACGACCTGAACCGCAATCGGGTGATAGCCATCCCGATGGCGCGCGAACAGCCGCTCAGCGACGGGGCGGGTCCCCGGCCGCCGCGCCAGCGCCGCGTAGAGCGGACGCAGATATTTCATGCGGCCGAGCTTGCCCAGGATCTCCTCGACGCGCGGCACCACCGGGTCGTAGGACGAATCGAGCGCCAGCCCCAGCCACGCCACCAGGACGTCGTAGTTGCCGCGCGCGGTCAGGTCGAAGCGCGCGTCCAGCTCGGCACACTTACCGAACGGCCGCGGCAGCGACTCGAGATACAGCTCCCACTCGGTGCTCCCCCACTCTGCGGCCTGCTCTAGCGTGGGTACGCTGGCGCCGACGGCTGCGACCGCATCGAGCTTGCGCGCGCGCGGCCGCGGCGCCGACGGGGGCAGGCCCGGCCCGTCGAGCCAGGCCGCGCCGTCGACGCGCGCGAGCGCCCCGGGGAGCTCGCGCTCGCACAGGCGCGTGAAGTCGTCGCTGTCGATGGCGCCGAAACGGAAGTCGCGCACATAGGCGCGCAGGAAGCGATCGAACGACTCACGCCCGGTGGCGTCCTCGAGCGCGCGCAAGAACAGATAGCCCTTTTCGTACGGGATCTCCGAGAAGACCTCGTCGGGATCGATCCCCTCGAGCTGCGTGCGCAGCCGCGTCAGCTCGGGGCGGTCCTTGAAGCGCGCCATCGCCTGCTCGAGCGAACGCCAGCCGACCGCGGCCTGCAGCGCGGAGGTCTCGCCGCCCCAGAGCGCCTCGACGATGCGGCGCTCGGCGAAGACGGTGAAGCCTTCGTTGAGCCAGAAGTGCTCGGCCGACGAGTTGGAGACGAGGTTGCCGGTCCACGAATGCGCCAGCTCGTGCGCCACGACGCTGACGAGTGACCGATCGCCGGCCAGGAGCGCCGGCGTGAGGAACGTGAGGCGCGGGTTCTCCATGCCGCCGTAGGGGAACGAGGGCGGCATGGTCAGGATGTCGAAGCGCTCCCAGTCGTAGGGGCCAAAGAGCCTCTCGGCCGTGGTGAGCATGGCGTCGACCTCGCCGAACTCCCACGCGGCGGCGTCGACGACCGACGGCTCGGCCCACACGCGCGAGCGCGGGCCGACGTCGCGGCTGGCCAGCTCGCCGACGGCGAACGCGAGCAGATAGGGCGGAATCGGCTGTGGCATGTGCCAGCGGCCGTCGCCCGCGTCGGCGGCCGCCATGAGCGCGCGCAAGGGCGGCGGCACGCGCAGGCGCGCGTCGAAAGTGATGCGCACGCGCGGCGTGTCTTGGAGCGGCACGAGCGAGCGGGCGTGGATGGCCTGGCACTGCGAGAAGAGAAACGGATGGACGCCACCCGCGGTCTGCGCCGGAGTCAGCCACTGGAGCGCCGACGCGGTGGGCGAGGTGCGGTAGTGGATGCGCACTCGTACCGCGCCGTCCGGAAGCTGCACGCGCAGTCGCGCGCCGAGGATCGGCGTCGACGCGGCCAGCTCCCACGCGAGCGCGGTTCCACCGCCCGCGGGATCGTCGACGGCGCCGTCATCGACACGCGCGATGTCGAGATCGCGGGTATCGAGATCGAGCGGACCGTGGCCCGGCGCGCCCAGGTGCAGCACCGCGACGCAGCCGAGCGTGCGGCTGGCGAAGTCGACGTCGGCAAGCCACTCGAGCCGCGTCACCGTCGGCTGCGCGTCGTCGGCGAACGAATGCGGATCCCGTCTCATGGCCGCCAGTCGAACATCTGCATCATGCGCGCCTCCACGAACAGCTTGCCGCTCAGGATGGGGTTGCCGCCATAGGCCGGCAAGAAGGTGTCGGTCAGAAAGTTGAGGGTGCCAGAGCCGCCGATCCAGAAGTCGGCCGGGCCGAGGGCGACAATCTTGCGGGTGTAGCCGAGGGTGGCGGCGCCGACCCAATCGGGATCGTTGGCGCGCGCGGGGGCGACGTTGGGGACGCGCAGCTCCGCCGGCGTCCGCTGCACCGCTTCGATGCGCCCCCAGAGCCGATTGGACCAATCGGTGAAGAGCACCTCGCCGGTGATCGAGTCGAGCCACGGGGCGCTGTCGTAGTTGCTGATGCCGCCCCAGATGAGCGTGGCGTGGGCGCGCCAGCCGAGCGGCAGATCCCAGCGCGCGTAGGCGGAGGCCGAGGCGCGGACGACTGGATCCTGAGGCGCGCCGGCGACGGCATGCGCTTCCGGGTCGCGGACGTAGGCGAGCGACGCAGCGACGGTGTAATGGCGTCCGAGCTGCTGCGCGACGCGCGCGCCGGCGGAATCGGGCGTGCCGAGCGGCAGGTCGACCGCGTCCGGCTGCGGCTCGCGGCCGTGGAACGTCGAGAGCTCGATGGTAGTGGTCGGCAGCGTCAGCGACAGCCCGATGACGGTGGAGCTGATGTGGCCGACGTCCTGGCCGATGTGATGTCCGAGCGGCGCGTCGGGATTGATGGTGCCGGTCGCGCGGTGCATGAAGGCGATGGGCCCGTCGGTCGACTCGCCGCGCGGCGCGAACCAGACCCGCAAGAGACGCGTCGTCGTCGTCGAGAGCGAGACGACGTCGGCCAGCGCCAGCCCCATGATCGGCGACGAGTGCGGATGCTGCGCGTCGACGAACGGGACCTGGTGCTCGTTCTCTTCGCCGACCTGGAACGGCAGCGGATAGCCGGAGTCGGGGATGGTCCAGCGCTCGGCGGTGAGCATCACGTCGAGCTCCAGGCGGTTCCAGCGCGCCAGGTCGACGCCGACGTCGAGCATGAGCCAGTGCGGCGCGGCCAGGTCGTGGGCGCTGCGCCTGCCGGAGACGCCGACGTCGGCGAGGAACAGCGCCCCCATCACCATGCCGCTGACGTGGCCGCGCGCCGACGGCCGCCAGCTGCACATCGACATCGCGAACGACCAGTATTGGTCGGGCCCACACCCGTCCGGCGAGGTCATGACGTCCCAATGCGCGGCGTTGGTCATCTCGCCGCCGTGGTGGTGGTGCTCGTGCTGGGCAAGGGCGGGCGCAGCAAAGAACAGCAGCAAGCAGGCAAGGCGATTCACCGACCGAATGTACCTGGCACGCCGCTTGGAGTTCCACTGTCCATGTTCACGCTCCTGGCGGTTTCGGCGGTGGTCATGGGCCTTTCCTACACCATCTCCAAAGAAGAGCTCTTCCGTGGCATTCGCGAGCGCTGTGGCGGCCACGACACGTTCCTCGGTTACCTCGTGTCATGCCCCTACTGCCTGTCACATTGGATTGCGTTCATGGTGGTGCCGCTGACCGGCAGCTACTACGTGCACATGGCGTGGCGGGTGCCGTACCTGTCGGCCGTCGTCGATTGGTTCTTGTCGTCGATCCTGGTGACCGTCGTCGCGGCGTTCTTACGCGTGATCTTTTTCTTCGTCGACGAGACGCAAGGGTTCGTCCGCCGCCGCAAGAAGGTGGCGGAGAAGTTGGAAGAGACGGTCGCCGAGCGGGTCGACCGTGTACTCGACGAGGTGCCGCCACCCACTCCGCCGACTCACTGACGGCGGTTGCGGACGGAAGCGGCCCCGACGGGCTACTGACTGTCGGCGGCTTTGATGAGACCGAGGTCGAGCTTCTTGGCCTGCGCGAAGCGAGGCGCGATGTCGTCCCAGTTCCAGAGGTTCCAGGCCGCCTCGAAGAACTTCGCCTTGTCGTTCAGATACTGCAGGTAGAAGGCGTGCTCCCACGCGTCGAGCACCATGAGCGGCACGGTGCCCATCGTGTTTTCCGACTGGTGGTCGTGGATCTGCGTGGTCAGCAGACGCTTGGTGACCGGATCCCACGTCAGCGCGGCCCAGCCCGAGCCCATGATGGTCATCGCGGCGTTGGTGAACTGTGCCTTGAAGCCGGCGAACGATCCGAAGTCCGTGGTGATCTGCGTCGCCAGCTCGCCCGTCGGCTCGCCACCTTTCTGCGGCGCCAGGTTCTGCCAGAACAGCGAGTGCATCACGTGTCCCGAGAGGTGGAACCCGAGCTGCTTCTCGAGCGCGGCGATGCGCGTGAAGTCGTTCTTCGCCCGCGCCTCCTCGAGCCCCTCGACCGCCTTGTTGGCACCGGCGACGTACGCCGCGTGGTGCTTGTCATGATGGAGCTGCATGATCTTGCCGCTGATGTGCGGCTCGAGCGCCCCGTAGTCATACCGCAGGTCCGGAAGTGTGTATTTGGCCATGGCGCGCATCATAATCCCCCCGGCGCCTCCCGCAACAGGGAGAACACCCTGCCCCCGTTCGCGAACCCATTTCACCGACGGTGCCGGAGGTTCGAAAAGCCGAGCTCCAGCCCCATTTCGACGAAGCTATCGGTGCGGGAGCCGCTCGAGGAGGCCGGTGGGCCGCAGGTAACGCCGGCTCAGTTGCAGCTGCCGATTTCCTGGCCGCCGGCGTACTGCTTCGTAGCGAAGGCGCGGCAGGCGACCCCGGAGCCGAGGCCGCTGCACTCGTTGGCGACGCCGACCTTGCAGAACTTGTAGCAGGTGTAGAACTCGCTGCCGAAGATGGTCTCGTGCACGCAGGCGAGGCCAGGCGCGCACTTGCTGTTGTCGCCGGCGGTGCCGACCTTGCAGTTCGTGTTCTGGACGCCCGACGCCGTGGTCGGCCCGAGGCAATAGCTGATGCGATCGGCGCCGGGGAAGCAGTTGACGTTGGGGCCGCACGCGGCGTAGCCGCCGGCGCTGTTCTGCGGATTGGTCGGATCGCAGAAGAGCGAGCAGACCTTCATGCCGGGGATGTTCGCCTGCGTCGAGTTGACGACCTGAAAGCAGTCGCGATAGGCGCCAGGGCAATCACCGACGGCGCCGCAGAACGGCGAGCAGACTCCGTCGACGCAGGTCGAGCCCTTCGCGCACTGCGCGTCGCCATTGCCGGTGCAATTGTTCCAGTCCGGCGTCGCGCCCGCGGCGACGCACATCGCCTGGCCCGACGTCGTGTTCTCGACGTTGCAGTTCTGCCCACCCACGCAGCCGCACTGCGGGAAGATGCCGCACTGGCTGGTCGGCACGTTGAGCACGCACGCGACCGCCATGTCGGCCGGCCCTTGCGCCATGTCGGCCGGTGGCTGGGCCATGTCCGCCGGCATCGACATATCCGCGGCCATCCCGCCACCCCCACCGCCGCCGGCACCACCACCACCGCCGCCGCCGGCACCACCGCCTCCGCCACCGCCGCTGCCGGCAGTGCCACCCCCGCCGCCACCGCCGCCGCCCGCCATATCCTCGGCATCATTTCCGCCGACGCCGAATCCGGCAAGGTCCGGATTCAGCGAACCATGCGTGTCGGCGCTCTGCGGCGAAGCGCATCCGGCAGCGACGAGAACAACGGCTAACGCGCGAATTTTCACGATGACGCTCCTACGACAGCAGAATCTGCGCGGAGCGTACCAGAATCGTTAAAAAAGTGTCAGCGGGCGTTCACAAAATTCTATGACCCGGCCCCGAGCTGGCTTCGCAAGCGCCCTTAGACCGTCCTTAGACCCGGCCACGGCGCTGCTGTCGCCCGATGGCTTGTCGCTGCGAGGCTTCGTTCATCGGCATTTGAAACTGCGGTCCGAAGTATCGCTATCGCATTGCGCGCCTGGAATGCATTCCGCTGCGTTGCCTGGCCGGCCGTCATTCTTGCAAACGTTCTGTCCGGCGGGGCATTTGCACGCAGTATTGCAACGCGCATTGGCGTCGCAGCCAAAGTGGCCGCAGGAAGCTCCCTGGGTGCACTTACCGCTGTCGCAGGCCGGCATGTAGTTGGTGGAACCGTTCGGCGTCGTGACGACCTGGCACTGGTTGCACGGCTGATCACAGCACACTCCGTTGCCCTGCACCTGAACCGGACAGGACTGGCTCGCACACTGCTTCGGGTCGACGGGATCGCATTTTGTGCCATCGGGCAACCCGCAATGGAGGCTTTCGCAGGCCAGAGTGTCCGCGGCGCATTGCCGGACGTCGGCGCACTTCTGGAGGCACTGATCGTCGACGGTGGCGCTGCCGCTCGGGCTGCACGCGAACATACCGGCACACGCGGCGGCCGCGCCCATCGGCTTGACGCCGCCCGCTCCATCGCACGTCTGCGCAGGCGTGATCGAACCTCGTGATGCGCAGGTCGCCTTGGTAACCACGATCGTCGTCGACGGAACCGCGCAAGCGGTACGCGTGGTGCCGTTGCAGAAGCCGCCGCAGGTGGGGGTGCCGGCGCCGGCGCAGAGGGCGCCGTGCTTGGGCTGGTCGCCGGCAAGGACTGCGTGGCACGAGCCGACGAAGCCGGCGATGTTGCACGCTTCGCACTGGCCGCTGCAGCCGGCGGCGCCCGCGCCGGCCGTATTGCAGCAGACGCCGTCGGCGCAGCTGAGGCCGTTCTGGCACTCCTGGCAATTGGAGCCCGCCTTGCAGTCCGTCGCCGCGCAGGTCCCCGCTGCGGCCTTGCGCGGCTGGCAGTCGCCGTTGGTGTCGCAGAACGAGCCGACGCCCCCTTGCGTGCAGTCGCTGTCGACGCTGCACTTGCCGAGGCAGGTCTTGCCGTCGGTGGCGCAGTTGGTTCCCGCCGCACACGTCGTCGGCGTCGCCGCCGTGCACACGCCGTTGGAGCAGGCGTGCTTGGTGAGCTGATTGCCGCTGCACATGTCGACGCCGCACGCCGTCGCGTTCGGCTTGGCGCAGCTGCCCGAGCCGTTGCACGCCGCCGCCTGGCACTCGTCACCGCTCGCCGGGCAGAAGTTGTGCGGGTCCTTCGTGGCCGCCACCGGCCCGCAGGTTCCCGAGCCGAGCTTGCACTCGGCGCAGCCACCGCACTGAGCCGCAGGCTTATCGCAGCACACGTGATCGGTGCAGTAGAAACCGTCGCGACAGACGCGGCAGTCCGGGCCCTTGCACTCGCCGCCGGCGTCCGCGTTGCAGGCGACGCCCTGCGCTTTGCGCGGCTGGCACTTCGCCGTGCTGTCGCAATAGAAGTCCGCCTGGCAGTCGGCGTCGGCGGCGCAGCTGTTCGCGCACGCCGTCGCCGTGCCGCACTGGAATCCGCCGCTGCAGGCGGCCGGCGGCAGATCGCTGCACTGGCCGTTGTCGCAGCCGCGCAAGGTCAACATCCCCGCGGTGCAGCTGGTGCCGCAATCGGCAGCGACGGCACAATGACCCGGCGGCGCCATGTCCGGCGGCATCCCGCCCCCCGTGCCGAAGTGCAAGAGCGTGCCGATGCGTCCGACCGCGAAGACGTTGGCCGGCCCGGTGCCGTCGATGGCGAACAGCGGCTCGCGCGTGCCCGACTCCTGCACGCCCCACGTCCCGTCGCCGGCCGAATGCAGGATCAAACCGTAATCACCGACGAGATACACGTCGCCCGGACCGCTCGCCCATACCCCGTACAAATCCGACTTGTTGCCGCCGTCCTGCACCGCGAGCTGCCCGTCCAACCCGAGGTGCGCGATCACGCCGCCGCGCCCGACGAAGTACACGTCGCCGCGCCCGCTGCCGCCCACCGCCAACAGATCGGCCGTGACACCAGCCGGCGCCGCGGGGCCCGTCTTCCACAGCATTCCGTCCCAATGCAGGATCTGGAACCCCGCACCGACGGCCCAGACGTCGTTCCGCCCCGAGCCCCACAGCGCGGTCAGCTCGCCGGTCGCCATCGCGGCCGCCGTATCGTCCGCCCGCCAGTTGCCCCCGGCGCGATGCAGCACGACCGCGGCGCCGTCGAAGCCGCGCCCGATCGCCCACAGCTCTCCGCCGATGCCCCACACCGCCGAGAGACGCGCCGCCACCGCCGTCGCATCGAGCGCCCAACCGGCCGCCGTGCGATGCAGCACCACGCCGCCCGATCCAACCGCCCATAGATCGGTAGCGCTCGTGCCCCAGATTCCGTAGAGCGACCTGGTCGGATCGAACGTCTCGTCGAGGACGTTCCCGCCCACGGCGTGCAGGATGACTCCGTGCTCGCCGACGGCGAATGCGTCGCCCTCGGGAGTCGTGAAGACGCCGTGCACCGTCGTCGAGATCGGCGTCGGGGTCGGCAGCCAATCGGAGGAGCCGATCGCCTGCGACACGCCCGGCGGATTCTCGTAGCAGGTGCCTTCCTGACAGAACTGACTGGCGCCGCAGGTTCCGGTCGCCGGCAGCGGCGTTCCCGTCGACGACAGGATGTACGTCGTGCCGCTGTTGCACTCGATCTTGCCTTCCATGCCCTGCACGTACGCGGGCAAGGTCTTGTTGTTGGTCTCGGGCGCACGACAGACGCCCTCGACGCATGACTGTCCCCCCGGACAGTTCGTGCCCGTCGTCGTGTTGCACTCTCCGACGAGCGTCAGGCGCATGAACAGCGTCTTGCCCGCGACCGGCGACAGGATCGCCTCGCGCTTCATCTGCTCCTGGCCCGCGAGCGATCCAATCAGGTCGACCTTCAGCTGCGGCTCTGCGCCGTTGTCGGTGAAGACGCCGAACGATCCCGGCAGCTCGTAGAGCCCCGCCGGCACGTCCGCCAGATCCCAGCCCTGGCGAATCTGAATCACATCCGCCTGCGCGTTGTAGACGCGGAAGTCGATGCGATCGATCTGCCCCTTCGCCTTCAAGTCCGTCGCGAAGCCGAACACCAGCTCCGTGCGTCCCTTACAGCCCGCCACCAGCGCGAGCACCGAGACCAATAGCACTCGACGCATGGCTTTTCCCCCCGTGTGCGCTCGTCCGCGCATTACTGCACCCTCGACGCGCCGGTCGGCAACGTCCCGGTGACCGGCGACGGCTGGCTCTGGCTCACGCCCACGCCCGTGGCCACCGCGCCCGCAACGACCGCGCTGACCGGAACCCAGAAATACCATTTCTCGTACCACTTCGATTTCTTGACGATGATCGGCTTCGACAGCTCGATCGGGACGTCGCGACGCGGCCCGGCCGACACCACCAGCTCGCCCTGATAGCTCAGGTAGCCGTCCTTCTGCACCTGCAGCGTGTGTCCGCCGAGCAGCAGATCCAGCTCGACGGGCCCCGGCCCGCGCGCCTTGTCGTCGACGATGACCTCGGCGAGGTCGGGCTTCACCAGCACGCGCACCTTGCCGCTCGTCTGAATCTTCTCCAGGTTGACCGTCAGCTTCATCGGCTGCCCGGCCACGACCTTCAGCTCCTTCTTGGCAGGACGATAGCCTTCGGCCGCGAACTCGAACGTGTGCGCACCCGCGGCGACGCCGTAAGCACCCACCGTCGGCGCCTGCCCGAGCTGACGTCCGTCGAGCGTGACCGCGGTTCCCGGCGGCGTGACCTCGAACGTCACGGTCGCCAGCAGCGCCTGCATCTCGTTGATGAGCTGCGTGACCTCGGCCCGCTTGTCCTTCGGGATCTTCTGTCCGTCGACGAGGAACTTGCGCAGCGACGACAGCGCCTCGTCGTAGCGATAGAGCCCCTTTTGCGTGAGCCCGATGTTGTAGAGCACGCCCGCCGACGGGCGGATCTGGTACGACGCCTCGAACTCGGCGAGCGCGCCGCCGAAATCACCGTCGTTGAAGAGGGCCACGCCCTGATCGAAGTGGCGCTTTGCCTCCGCGAGCTGCGGATCGTTCTTCTGAGCGGCAGCCTTTTCCGGTTTGCGCGCCTGCGCGAGACCGGCGGCCCCCACCAGCATCACAGCGACGACGATTCCACGACAACGACGCATTCCACACCCCTTCATTTCATTATTCCGACGGAAAATCGGTGATGAGCTTGCCTTTGGTGCCCTTGTAGACGGGCTTACCGTCGTCGGGCTTCTTGGTCTCCGGCAGAGCCGGCTTTGCCATCGACTTACCGAGCGCGACGTCGAGCGTGCGATCGCGGTCGAACACGATCCACTGCACGTCGGCGCGATGCCCCCCCGCGCGCGCCTCCAGCTTGTGAGACGCGTTCGAGCGCTGAAAGTGACCCTCGTACGGATTCGAGATCGGCGCCCCGTCCAGGTACAGCTGCGCCGTCGCCGGCTGCACGCGCACCTGGATGCGCACCGACGCCTCGGCCACGTGCGCCGCCGGCTCGGCCTCCGTCGTCGGCGCCGTCGTCTTGGGATCGACCTTCCCGTCGCTCTTCGTGTCGGTGTCGGGCTTCGGCTCGGCGACCGGCTCGGCCTTCGTCGCCGGCGCCTTCGGCTGCACGATCGCGATCGGCCCACTCGCCTCGTGCATCCCCGATCCATTGCGCGCGTTCCACACGAACGCGCCCGCGGCGCCGAGCACCGCCAGCGTCGCCACGAACGCGAGCCACGGCTTGCCCTTCTTCGGCGCCGGCCGGCTGAACGCCTCGGCCGCGACGTTGCCGCCGATGGTGTCGAAGTGCGACTTCATCGACGGAACTTCCCAGCTCGCGCCCGGCCGCGTGCCGTCGCCCGACAGCGTCGCGTACTGTCCCGACGGATCGCCGATGGCAGCCAGCATCTCGCCGACGTGCTGGAAGCGCCCCTCGGGCGTCTTCTCCATGGCGCGCGCGACGATCTGTTCGAGATGCGGCGGCAGCTCCGGCACCAGCTGGCGCAGCGGCACCGGCTGCTGCGTCATGTGCGCCAGGAGGAGGTTGCCGAGGCCGTCGGCCTCGAACGGCAGCCGGCCGCAGAACATCTGGTACATCATGACGCCGAGCGAATAGACGTCGCTGCGGTGGTCGACCGACAACCCGCGACACTGCTCGGGCGACATATAGGAAGGCGTCCCCAGGAGCGAGCCGGTCTTGGTCTTCACGTCGGGCTCGAGCGACGTCTGCATCAGCTTGGCGATGCCGAAGTCGAGCACCTTGACGAACTCGGGATCGTCGCCGCGACGGACCAGCATCACGTTGTCGGGCTTCAAGTCGCGATGCACGATGCCCGCGGCATGCGCCGCGCCGAGCGCGCGACCGACGCCGTTGACGATGTGCAGCGTGCGGCGAATCCCGAGCGGCCCCTGCCGCATCGTCTCGGTCAGCGTCTTGCCGTCGAGGAACTCCATGACCAGGTAGAACTGGCCGTTGGCGAGCTCCCCGAAGTCGAGGACGTCGACGATGTGCTCGTTGTGAATCTCCGACGAGGCGCGCGCCTCGGTGAAGAAGCGGGAGATGGCCTGCGGGTTGGCGGACAGCTCGCGAAGGAGGACCTTGATCGCGACCTTGCGACCAATGCGCGGGTGCGTGGCGAGGTAGACGACACCCATGCCGCCTTCGCCGATTTGCTGCTGAACTACATAATTTCCAACCGCGCTGCCGATCATGTCTCGTCCTTTGAGTTATCGGCGAAGGTATGGAAAAGTTGCGTGATCTACCTCACCGCCTTACACGAGCGCAAGGGAGCGGAAGGCTTCTAGAATTTATTGAGGAGCGAGTCGCCGAGCTGCGGCTGGTCGATCTTGCCGAACCAGATGCTCCAGGTCGCCTTCATGAACGCCTCGCCCGGAACCGTGGCCGAGCCGCCCGGCGTCGTGATGGTCGTGGTCTTCTTGGCGTGGTCGTACGAGATGGTGACGGCGTCGCCTTCCTTGAGCTCCTTGCCGATCGAGCCGAGGAAGGAATCGATCTTGCCGCCGTCGCTGTAGCCGTTCTTGGCGAACGCCTCGCGGAGCGCGTTGCGAATCTTCTCGGCCTCGACCGAGCGGAGCATCTTCCAGCTGAAGCGCTTGTCGACGTCGGCTTCGATGACCGCCTGCTTCGACTTCTGCGCCGGCAGGTCCTTCATATAGTGATCGATCGCGTAGACCTTCACGTTGATGAAGGCGACCTTCTTGTAGCGAACGCCGTCGCCGGTATGGAAGTAGCCGTCGCGATCGCGCTCCAGCGCGGAGGCCGGAAGAGCGAAGAGTCCGAGAGCGAAGATGCAGAGCAGCGTGCGCATGAGGGGTTCCTCCGCGCGCTCCTTCTACAAGCCCCGCGCCAGCGTGTGACGTAGATCGAATTTGCGGAATGATTGGGGATTATGTCGCTGCGATGGGGGCGAAACGCCACTGGTGGCGGCAACATCAGTCACCCCCCGTGGACAGCGAGGCGACCGCGAAGTGAGCGGCCTGACAATGGTTTCACGGTGGTCGAACCGCGCATTCGGCGCGGTTCAGCGGGCGAGCAGCTCGAGGAGGTGCTTGACGAGCTCGGCCGCGTCGACCGGTTTCGACACGTGGCGGTCATAGCCGGCGTGACGCGCCAGCCGCGCATCCTCGTCCGACGCGTGCGCCGTGAGCGCCAGCGCGCGCAGCCAGCCGCCGCCCTCCTGCCCGAGCGCGCGCACCTGCTTCATCAGCGCATAGCCGTTCTCGTCCGGCATGCCGATGTCGCTGACCAGCACCTCCGGCTGCCAGCTGCGCACGAGCGGCAGCGCCTCCGCCGCGGACCCGGCGGTGCGGACCTCGGCGCCGTGCTGCTCGAAGATGGCGCGCAGAAGCTCGCGGGCATCGAGCTCATCGTCCACCGCCACGATGCGCACGCCCGCCAGGGGCGGCGCGCTCTCGTCGGCAGGCCCGCGCGCCGGCGGCAGCGCAAAGTGGGCCCCGCCGTTCAGCTCCAGATGGCTCTGATGCAGCTCCAACAGCCGCTCGACCAGGCGCCGCGACGGCACCGACAGCTCGAACGGCGATCGACCCACGCGCACGACGATGTTCTCGGCCGAGCGCTCGACGTGGACCTCGATGACGCCGCGGTCCGGCGTGGCGCGCAAGGCGGCCAGGAGGAGCACGCGCACGATCTGCTGCAGTCGATCGGGATCGGCGGCCGCCGGTCCGAGATGCGGATCGATGGTGCGCTCGACCAGCACCGCGCGCTCGGCCGCGAACGGGCGGACGCGATCGATCGCCACCGCCACCGCCCGCCCGGGATCGACGGAGCGCACGCGCAGCTGAAGGTGGCCGGCCGCGACCCGACCAAGGTCCAGGAGATCGTCGAGTAGCTGCGCCTGGAGCCGTGCGTTGCGCTCGATGGTCTCGAGCGCCGTGCGCTTTCGCTCCCCGTCCAGCGGGCCGCTGCGCAAAAGCTGCACCCAGCCGAGCACGGCGTGGAGCGGCATCCGCAGCTCGCGCGTCGCCTCGGCCAGGAGCGCCGGCCAATCCTCTTCGTCGCGCATCTACCGTTGAACAACATAGTTCAACGGCGGGTCGTCGTCACCCCACGTCGTCACGCGGTGAAGCGCGGCGCGACCAGTGCCAGCGGCAGCGAGGCCAGCGCGCCGTACGCGACGTGAGTGGCGAGCCCCGAGGCGCTCTTGCCGAGCGGCACGCGATGCGGCGGCGGCGTCAGCCCGGTCGCCGGCAGCCAACCGGCGAAGCCGGCCGCCCAGTTGATGGCGCCCATCACGGCGCCCGCGAGCAGCGTCTTACGAACTGAACGGAGGTCGAGCGTGGTCGCGAGCGCGCCCAGCACGAGCGGCCCGGTCAGGCCGTAAACCCAGTGTAAACTTTTTGCAGCGCCACTGTGCATTTTGGGCGAGAACCGCCCGACTAGCTTTTCCGCCTGTTTCACCATGAAGTGGCCCGGATCCTGGGTCGGCGCCGGCGGGCGCATCTGCGCCGGCATCTTGCCGGACATGCCCATTGCCCGCCGCATCACGTATGTCGCCACCACGCCACCGACGGCAGCTGCGGCCATCCTGATCAGTTTGTCGCGCATCTCGTTCACTCCTCGGCTGTTCTCCCACAAGGTAAGTCGACTCGCCTATCGGGCATTCTTTGCCGGAGCCAGAGGTACTTTTTTTCCCATTATAGGAAAACATTGTGTATCAAAAGGAGACATGGAAGTCCGTTTCCCTTTTACCCGGTGGCGGCCGTCGCGATGCGGAGCCATGAACGACGCGCACTTGCGAGAGAACGGCGAGCGCCGAGGTCGCTCGGAGAGCAGGCACGCCGGCTGCACAAGGGGGCAGCCGAGAAAGGGAGACCGCCATGTCGATGACCCTCAAGACGACGACCTCCAACGCAGTCCTGACCTTGGAGCACGAGCAGGAGCTGTCCCGGCGCTGGATGAAACAAGAGGACAAGGCGGCTCTCGCTACCTTGATACATGCGCACCTCGGCCTGGTCATCAAGATCGCCACCGAGTTTCGCAACTCGGGCCCGGCGATGGAGGACCTCATTCAAGAGGGCCACGTCGGCCTGACGATCGCCGCTCGCCGCTTCGATCCGTCGAAGGCGACGCGCCTCGCGACCTACGCCACCTACTGGATTCGCGCCTGCATGATGGAGTACGTGGTCCGCTCGCACGGGCCCGTCCGCATCGGCACGACGCGCAGCCAGCGCAAGATCTTCTTCGGTCTCGGCCGCGCCCGTCGGCGCCTCGAGCGCGAAGGGCAGACCCCTTCGTCGGACCTCCTCGCCAATCTCCTCGGCGTCCCGACTGCCGACGTCGAGCACATGTCGACGCGCCTCTCGGGGCACGACGTGTCGCTCGACGCGCCGCGCAGCCAGGACGACGAGCGCAAGAGCTCCAACACGCTCGCCAGCGACGGTCCTTCGCAGGAGGACATGTTCGCCGACGGCCAGGAAGACGACTCGCGCAAGACGCTCTTGAACGAGGCGCTCAAGCAGCTCGATCCGCGCGAGCGCGCCATCCTCAAGGCGCGTCACATGTCGGCCCGGCCGATGACGCTCGGCGCGCTCGGCAAGCGCTTCGGGATTTCACGCGAGCGGGTGCGCCAGCTCGAGCTGCGCGCCGTCGCCAAGCTCCGCACTTATTGCAACGGCGGGGTCATTGATGCCCGCCGCGCCTTCCGTACGCCGGTCGCCCAAGACGGCCTCCGCGCGGCGGCCTAGGGAGGAACCTGTGAGCGACGCCCTTTCCATCCTGATCGTCGACGACGATCCGACCAACCTCGAGTACCTGAGCGCGCTCGTCGAGGCGCTCGGCTACACCGCCGAGACCGCGTCGAGCGGCCAGGCGGCGTTGCACCGCCTGGCGCAGCCGCCGCGCCCTGACCTCGTCGTCATCGACGTGGTCATGCCCGGCCTCGACGGGGTCGAGACGCTGCGGCGCTATCGCGCCGGCGGCGGCAAGGCGCCGGTCATCATGTGCTCGGCGCTCGACGAGTCGGAGACGGTGGTCAAGGCGATGCGTGCCGGCGCCACCGACTACATCACCAAGCCCTTCAACCCGGACGAGCTGCGCGAGATCCTCGACCGCGCCGCCGGTCAGTCGGGCAAGGCGCACGAGATTTCGACGCCCCGCCGTGGCGAGCGCAACACGCTCGGCGACGCGCCGTCGATGCGCGCCATCGACGAGCTCATCGACCGTATCGCCGACGCCGACGTGCCGGTGCTCTTGACCGGCGAGTCGGGCGTCGGCAAGGACGTCGTGGCCCGCGAGATCCACGCGCGCTCGTCGCGCAACGGACGGGTCTTCATCAAGATCAACTGCGCCGCGCTGCCGGGCGAGCTGCTCGAGTCGGAGCTCTTCGGGCACGAGCGCGGCTCGTTCACGGGCGCGCAGAAGACCAAGCCGGGACAGTTCGAGCTGGCCGACGGCGGCACCCTGTTCCTCGACGAGATCGGCGAGATGCCGGTGTCGATGCAGGCCAAGCTGCTGCAGGCGCTGCAGGACGGCGAATTCTACCGCGTCGGCGGACAGCGCAAGATCAAGGTCGACACCCGCGTCATCGTCGCCACCAACGTCGACCTGGCTCGCGCGATGGCGCGCGGCACCTTCCGCGAGGATCTCTACTATCGACTCAACGTCGTGGAAGTGGCGATCCCGCCCTTGCGCGAGCGTCGCGAAGACATCCCGCGCCTGCTCGAGCACTTCATGGCGAAGTACGGCAAGCGCTACCAGCGGCCGATGGAAGAGGTGCCGCACGAGGTGATGCAGCGCCTCCTCGCCTACGAGTATCCGGGCAACATCCGCGAGCTGGAGAACCTGGTTCGCCGGCTCATCGTGTTGCGCGATCCGCGCTACATCCT
>JAQBQH010000417.1 GCA_028287105.1 Myxococcales bacterium | reverse complement strand
CCGGCTGATCGACGACATGGTCGCCGCCGCGATGAAGTGGGAGGGCGGCTACGTGTGGGCCTGCAAAAACTACGATGGCGATGTCCAGTCCGACACCGTCGCCCAGGGCTACGGCTCGCTCGGCCTGATGACCAGCGTGCTGATGACCCCGGACGGCAAGATCATGGAGGCCGAGGCGGCGCACGGCACGGTCACCCGGCACTTCCGCCACCACCAGGCCGGGCGGCCGACCAGCACCAACCCGATCGCGTCGATCTTCGCCTGGACCAGGGCGCTGGCACACCGTGGCAAGCTCGACGGCACGCCGGAGGTCATCGAGTTCGCCGAGACGCTGGAACGGGCGTGCGTCGAGACCGTGGAAGCGGGACAGATGACCAAGGACCTCGCCCGGTTGGTCGGTGACGACACCCCGTTCCTGACCACGAGCGAGTACATGGACGCCGTCGCCGAGAGTCTGCAGATCGCGACAGCGCGTTAGTTCCGGTGCCCGCTTCTCGGTCACATGCGCCGACCGGCGGGATACCGTAGACAAGTGGCCAGGTTCACCCTCAATAGGCCGGATCCGAAGTTCTACCGGGGCTGGGGCTTCGTCGCGATCCTGACCATCGCGTTGACCATCGCGGTGTTCGCCACCCGGGGTGGTTTCCAGACCGTCGGTGCCGGCCTGTCCGACCCATCGGGCTGTCGGGTCGAGGTGACCGCCGACGGGGTCAACGTCCGCTCCGCGCCGAGTACGGCGGCACCGGTGGTCGAGACGCTACGGCGCGGCGACCTGCGTCCCGCCGACAAGGTCGTACAGGGTGGGTTCCGCAAGCTGGCGGAGGGCCGCTGGGCCGCTGAGCTGTACCTCACGCCGGTGCCGGGCAGTAACTGCGGCTGATCATCCCGGCTAGCCGGCGGCGCGGTCGGGTCGAGCACAAACGGCTCGTCAGCACTGGGAGAATCAGGTCTATGACCACGGCCGACCGTCCACGGGTGCTCTCCGGCATCCAACCCACCGCCGACTCCTTCCACCTCGGCAACGACCTCGGCGCGGTGCGGCAGTGGGTCGCCCTGCAGGACGACCACGACGCGTTCTACTGCGTCGTGGACCTGCACGCGCTGACCGTGCAGCCCGACCCCGTCGAGCTACGCCACCGGACTCGCGTCTCCGCCGCCCAGTTGCTCGCCCTCGGCCTCGACCCGCAGCGCTGCACGCTGTTCGTCCAGTCGCACGTCCCGGCGCATACGCAGGCCGGATGGGTCATGGAGTGCCTCACCGGGTTCGGCGAGGCGAGCAGGATGACCCAGTTCAAAGACAAGTCGGCCCGCCAGGGGGCGGAGCGCGTCACGGTCGGGCTGCTCACCTACCCCGTCCTGCAGGCCGCGGACATCCTGATCTACCACGCGAACCTGGTGCCGGTGGGCGAGGACCAGCGCCAGCACCTCGAGCTCACCCGCGACCTGGCTCAACGCTTCAACGCCCGCTACGGCCCCACGTTGACCGTCCCGGAGCCCTACATCCTCACCGACGCGGCCAAGGTCTACGACCTGCAGCAGCCGGACAAGCAGATGAGCAAGACCCTGCCCGGCGCAGGGTGCGTGTCACTGCTTGACGATCCGGCGGTGTCGGCCAAAAAGGTGCGCTCCGCGGTCACCGACGCCGAGCGCGAGATTCGCTACGACCCGCAGGTCAAGCCGGGCATCTCCAACCTGCTCACGATCTACAGCGGCCTCACCGGCCGCAAGATCGCCGAGCTGGAGGGCGAGTACGCCGGCAAGGGCTACGGCGATCTCAAGAAGGACCTCGCGGCCGTCGTGGGTGACTTCGTGTCGCCGCTGCGTACGCAGGTCTCGCAGTACCTCGACGATCCCGCCGAGCTCGACCGGATACTCGGCGCCGGAGCGGCCCGCGCCCGCGAGGTGGCGGAGCCGACCGTGGGCGAGATCTACGACAAGATCGGATTGCTGCCACCCACGGCCGGGTGACGCTCCGAGTCGCCGGTGACCGGCTCCTGGGCGATGATCGGCCGCGTGACCGACCAGAGCGGGCAGCCGGCGAAGTCCTCGAGGCTCGCTGAGTTCCGCGAGCGCTACGCCTGGCTGGATCACCTGGTCAGGGCGGGAGTGCGGTACACAGAGCGGCACGGTGACCACTATGCGGCCGCGATCACCTACTTCAGCGTGCTCGCGCTGGTTCCCCTGCTGATGGTGGCGTTCGCCGTCGTGTCGTTCGTGCTGCGGGCGCGCCCCGACCTGCTCGAGCAGCTCAAGGTCCAGATCGCTGCGGCGGTGCCGCAGGGCCTCGCCGACACGGTCAACCGGATCGTGGATCAGGCCTTGGGGTCGGCCACCGCGGTCGGGGTGATCGGGCTGCTCGGTGCGCTCTACGCGGGGCTGGGCTGGATGACCAACCTGCGCGAGGCGCTGACCGAGCAGTGGGGACAGCAGCCGCAGAAGCCGCCGTTTCTGCGTCGGATGCTCGTCGACCTGCTGGCGCTCTTGGGGCTCGGGGCGGCGCT
>JAQBQH010000082.1 GCA_028287105.1 Myxococcales bacterium | reverse complement strand
CTGCGCGGCCGCGCCGAAGGACACCGCAATCACCATCAATAACGAGCGCATGATTGTCATGCGCGGAGGCTAACACGAGGAGCCGGGTTTCGACGACGGGCGACGGCCGCGGAACAGCGACCGCGGCGGCGGGCGAAACGGGCACCTCGGGACGTTCGCGGGGTGGCCTATGTAGGCAGCTTTTTAGACGTTGCTACGCGCCCTTTTGGCCCTTTCTAATGGGGTCACGCGACTCACGACCGTTCCTCACTGCGCTGCGGAGAACCCATGCGTTTCAGCTCGCGAATCTTCTGTTCGTTCTTACTGACTGCCTGCGTCGGGGCATGCTCCTCGAGCAACGGTCAAGGCGGAGATGGTGGCTCCGCGGGGAGTGGGGGCGGCGGCGGCGGCGGCGCGGGTGGCGGCTCCGGCGGCGGCGGCGGCGGAATCGGCGGAGGCGGCGACATGGCGCTTCAGCCGGGCACGACGATGATGCGGCTGGTCGCGTCGAACTACACCATTCCGGCGGGCAAAGAGTTCTATCAGTGCCAGCACATCACGGTGCCGAACGATCTCTATATCATCAGCATCACGCCGGTGTCGCCGGTCGGCGTGCATCACGAGGTCGTCGCCATCGATCCGACGCCACCAGCGGATGGCGTTTCGACGTGTCAGGCGATCGGCACCAACTGGACTCCGCTGTTTGCCTCCGGCGTGGGCTCGCCGTCGCTGACGATGCCGGATAAGGTCGCGCTCAAGGTGGCGGCCGGCCAGCACGTCGTCCTCAATCTGCATCTATTCAATGCGACGCAGCAGCCGCTCCCGACGACCGGCACCTCGACCGCGGCCGTCGACGTCGTGGTGGCGAACGATCCCACCGGCTATCAGCTGGCCGGGGTTCCATTCGTCGGCAACGTTTCATTTACCGTGCCTGCCTCGGGTCTGGTCAACGGCCAATGCACGATGAGCAACGACACGAACTACTTCGCCGTGTTTCCGCACATGCACACGACCGGTCAGCATCTGAAGGTCTGGACGGAGACGGCCGCGAATGGAACGACGGTCGTCTGGGATGACGACTTCCTGTTCAACGAGCAGAAATTCGGCCAATACCCGAACTGGAAGGGGCCGCAACAGGTGAGTCTCAAGAAGGGCGACAAGATCGCCGTCACCTGCACGTACGGCGCGGCTGGTGTCGGTAAGAAGTTCGGCGACAGCACGACCGACGAGATGTGCTTCGGCATCTCCTATGTCTACCCGGCGATCACGACGACGTTCGGCACGCCGTTCTGCGTGATGTGACCAAGCACCGGCTCCACCTTCCCATCCCAACTGCTTCTATAGCGCGCTCAGCGGCGCCCGCGTGACCGGGGACCGAGGTACGAGCAGTGCGCGAAGCTCCTCGAGACCGATTGGCTTGACGAAGACGCGCGCGTCGCCGAGGGCGATGGCCTCGCGGACGAGCGGATGGTTCTGCGCGTGGCCGGTCAAGAAGACGACGCGTCCGCCGAAGCGCTGCGCGCGCAGCCAGGCGTAGGCGTCGAGGCCAGAGGGCCGGCCGGTGCCGAGGTTGATGTCGAGGATGGCCAGCTCGCAGCCGAGCCTCGCTCGCGATTCGCCGTCAGCTCGGCGACGCCGCTTCCACGCCGCTCGCGTATCTCGCGGAAGCCGCCGCCGCGGCCGGGTGCGCGCGCGCGCGCGAAGTCACGGCGCGCGCGGAATCCCGCGACGGCCGCGAGATTCCGTGGCGGCGGTGGTAGGCTGCGCCCATGACGACCCTCCTCTCGCAGCCCGTCTTCGCGCTCTACGCCCTCTGCTCGGCGCTCGTGATCCTGATCCTCTACGGCATCGGCTTCTGGACGGCCAAGACGCGCGCCGAGCGGAAGGCGGTCGTCAACGCCGAGGACGTCAAGGTCAACAACGGGGCCAGGGTGGTCGACGTCGAGCACCCGGACGTGCAGCGCATCAAGCGCGCCCACATGAACGCCCTCGAGAACGCCGTGCCGTTCTTCGTCATCGGCTTCCTCTACACGCAGACCTCGCCGAGCATGACGGTTGCGCGCGCGCTGTTCTTCAGCTTCGTCGCCATCCGCCTCTTGCACGCGGTCTTCTACGTCACGGCGAAGCAGCCGTTCCGCACCGCGACGTTCGTCGTCGGCGCGCTCATCAACCTCACCATGGTCGTGCAGGTCATTCGCGCCGCGCTGTAGGCGCTCGCGGCGGCGGGTGGCGCCCTTCGGCTACTGGCACGCCGCCGCGACGGTGGTCGCGCACTGCTGGATGGCGATGGCCGAGCAGCCCATGTTGTAGCCGCCGCCGCACCACCAGAAGCCTCCCGCTGACGAGCGATAGAAGATGCCGCAGTACGCGGTGGGGGTACTGGCGTAGCAGGTGCACGACTGGATCGAGCAGCTGCCCTCGGTCACGTATTGCGAGCACTGCAGCTGGGAGTCGGCGGGGCATTGCGCCGGACAGGTGCCGTTGCAGACGACGCCGCCGCCCGCGCCGCCCGATCCGCCCTGGCCGCCACCGCCCGCGCCGCCTGATCC
>JAQBQH010000064.1 GCA_028287105.1 Myxococcales bacterium | reverse complement strand
TCAGGGGCACGCGCCGGCTTGGGCGTAGCGGCGATCCGGGGCGCACGAGCTCACCGCGTCGGTGACCGTGTTGCCGTCGCAGTCGCAGAGCGTGAAGGTCCGCGGGTCGTGCGGACAGTAGAACGTTTGCGCGTTGCACTGCCCGAGCGTCTGGTCGCAACCGGCGTTGAAGATGCACGCGTAGCCAGGCGGGCACTCGGACTGATCGTGGCAGCGAAGGTAGTCGGCGCCGGCGTCGGGCGGAGGAGGGCAGCCGACGGCGGTGCACCCTGCCATGTTGGTGCCACCCCAGCCGGGGCCGCAGTCGCACCAGTTGCACGCGTCCGGCGCGCAGCCGCGGTTGGCGCTGCCCGCGCCGCCGCAGTTGGTTCCATTCGCGAACCCGCACACGCTCTCGGCGCCGACACTGCCGCTCGAGAGATCGGGCGCATTCGGCGGCGAATCACCCCGCGAAGCGCACGCGGGAACAGCGACCGCGATCAGTAGCCACGAAGTCATTGCACGCACGACGGCCTCCTCGACTCCGGCCGTCGGTGCAAACGGCGCTCCACGAGCGAGAGGCGAGCGCCCCGCGGACATGCGAGCCCACGACGCGCCTCGTCCGCGACGCGCATGTCGCGATCCGACCCACGCTGCGCTCGGCGTACGGCGAGCTAGGCGACGAGCTGATCGGCGTCGGCGGTTTCGCGCTCGAGATCCTCGAACGGATCCGCCCACGACTCGAAGTGCAGGATGCCGAGGTCTTCGAAGCGGTGCCGCTGCCGGTCACTCAGCAGGCCCATCCTCTTGACCGCCGGCACGATCTTGGAGAACAGCATCTGCCGGAACAGCTGCTGCGACATGCTGTCGAGCGCGATCTGCTTGCACTCGGCGACGGGCAGGCCGACCTTCTCCCAGACCTGATCGTACAAGAAGCGGTTGCGCATCAGCACGGCGGCTTCGTAGATGAAGTCCTCGCGCTCGAGCTTGTCCGCTTCCTTCATGTCGTTGTAGTGGTTGCGCAGCGACAGGACGCCGTACGCCACGTGGCGCGCCTCGTCGAGCATCACGTAGTGCGTCAGCTTCTTGAGCAGCGGCTCGTTGGTCTGCGCGCGAATCATCCCGAACGCCGCCAGCGCCAGCCCCTCTACCATGATCTGCATGCCGAGCAGCTTCATGTCCCAGCGCGAGTCGGTGAGGATGAGGTCGAGCAGCTTCTTCAGATAGGGCGAGATGGGATACGAGAAGCCGATCTTCTCGTGCAGGTAGCGATCGTAGACCTCGACGTGGCGCCCCTCGTCGAACACCTGCGTCGACGCGTAGTACTTCGAGTCCATGTCGGGCACCGACACCACCAGCTGCGACGCCGCCAGCAGCGCGCCCTGTTCGCCGTGCAGGAACTGCGACAGGATCCAGCTGAACATCTCCTGGGCGAGCCGCGTCTTCTCCGGCTCGGTCATGCGCCGGTAGATGTCCGACCCGTGCAGCGGAAACAGCTCCTCGGGATATTGCGGCTTCTCCAGATCGACCGGCGTCGCCCACGGCAGCGTGATGTCGGGCTGCCACTGACTGCGCTGCGCCTTCTTGTACAGGTCGCGCAGATCCTGACGCGACTTCTCGTAGCCCCAGTTGTAGGTGACGTCGAGCCGCGCCTCGAGGGTCTCGATGGGCATCTCCCGTCCGATCGGCATCTCGATGATCTCGGCGCTCAGGTCGCTGTGCTTGCTCATGGGGGAGGCCCTCGCCTGTTAAAAGTGAAACCTATTTCATTTTTAGTGAGCGAGCGCTCGGTTGTCAATTGGAAACTGAAATGCGCTTCACTTTTTGCGGTAACTCTGCTACATGTGATTCCGTGCTCCTCCAGCGCGAATTCAAGCAGCGCCGCTCGGCCGCGACCTACGAGTCGCTGCTCCTGGCTGCCGCTCGCGTCTTCGCCCGCCTCGGCTTTGATGCCGCCCAAACGCCTGAAATCGCATCGGAAGCGGGCGTGTCGACAGGCGCCTTCTACCGCTATTTCCCGGACAAGCGCGCCATCTTCGTCGAGGTCGTGGCGCACCATCTGCGCGAGTCGCACGCCGAGGTCATGGCGCGGCTGACCCCCGAGCACTTCGTCGGGCGCGCCGACGGCGACCGCCGCAAGGCCATCGACCTGGTCATCGAGGTGCTCTTCGATCGCATCAAGCGCGACGCCGACCTGGAACGGGTCTACCTGGCGATGTCCTATTCGGACCCCGAGGTCCGCACGCTGCGCGCCGAGTACGAGGCGCTCGGCTGCCACGCCCTGGCCAAGCTGATCGAAGTGATCGTGCCGCGCACCGTCATCCCCGATGCGGTCGCCGCCGCGCGCGTCATCGGCATCACCGCCGTCGAGATCGCCGCCGATCGCGCCGGCCTGCGCCCGCGCACCGGCAACACCGGCAGCGACCGCGCCGTGCAGACCGCGCTGCGCGAGATGCTCTACCGCTACCTCTTCCCCGACGCTCCCGACGTCAGCGAACCGCCGGCTCGACCCGCACGCCGTAAGCGTTGAGCATCGCTTCCGCCGAAGGCAGCGGCAAGGGTAGGCGCACCGCGCGGCCGTCGAGCTCCCGCCGCTCGGGATAGTCCTCGCGATACTTGCGGAACGCGCGCCCGCGCAGCTCGGCCGGCCCGTCGACGATGGCCCGCAACGCCGCGTCGTCGGCCGCCACGTCGTAGCCGGCCGCCACCGCCTCCAGCACCGCGGCCACGCCGTCGACCCGCGAACGCACCGTCACCGTCGCGGGCGCCGGCGGCAACGAATCGCCCGGCGTCCACACCGGCGTCACGCCGAGAAACGCGCACGCGGCCTCGTAGATCATCCGGGTGCCGTTGGCCTTGCCGTCGAGCGAATGGCCGGCGACATGCGGCGTCGCCACCTCGGCGCGCGCCACCAGCTTGGGATCCGGCGACGGCTCGCCCTCGAAGACGTCGAGCAGCAGCCGATTGCCGACGGCGAACACGCTCGCCGAGTCGAGCACCTCGCCACGACACGCGTTGACCAGCACGGCGTCCTCGCGCAGCCGCCGCGCATCGACGAGATGGAAGGTCGCGTCCTCGCCGTCGCGCGTCAGCGGCACGTGCAGCGTCACCAGATCGCAGCGCGCCAGGATCTCGTCGAGCGCCACGAACCCGCCGCCGCCCTCGCGACGCGCCCGCGGCGGATCGCAGAGGAGCGGCGGCGCGACCTCGAGCGCGCGCCACAGCCGCTCGATGCGCCCGCCGACGTTGCCGACGCCGACGATCCCCAATTGCCGCCACGCCACGTCGGGCACGCGCGCCATCGCCGCACAGAACCACTGCACCACCGAGTCGGCGTTGGAGCCGGGCGCCGACACCCAGCGCACGCCCGCGCCGTCGAGCCACGCGGTGTCGAGGTGGTCGATGCCGATGGTGGCGGTCGCGACGAACTTGACGCGGCTGCCCTGCAGCAGCGGCGCGCCCACCTTCACCGTCGAGCGAACCAGGAGGAGGTCGGCCTCGCGCACGGCCGCCGCCGTCAGCTGGCCGGAAGGCAGCGTGACGACTTCACCGAGTGGCCCGAAGGCATCGAGGACGTACGGAATGTTGGCGTCGGCGACGATCCGCATGTTCAGACCTATGATAGAAACACCACATGCCGACGTTGCAAGAGGTTCGCGCGATTCACGACCTGCCGCTGCCGGAATTGCTGTTCCGCGCGCATGGCGTGCATCGCCAGCACCATGCCGCCGACGAGGTGCAGCTGTGCACGCTGCTCTCGGTCAAGACCGGCGGCTGCGCCGAAGATTGCGCCTACTGCCCGCAGAGCTCGCACTACGAGACCCCGGTCTCCGTCGAGAAGTCGCTCGCGGTCACCGAGGTGCTCGACGCCGCCGGCAAGGCGCGCGAATCGGGCGCCACCCGCTTCTGCATGGGCGCCGCCTGGCGCGAGGTCAAAGACGGCCCCGCCTTCGACAACGTGCTCTCGATGGTACGCGGCGTGCGCGCGCTCGGCATGGAGGCGTGCGTCACGCTCGGCATGCTCAACGACGACCAGGCGCGCCGCCTCAAGGAGGCCGGCCTCACCGCCTACAACCACAACCTCGACACCTCCAGGCAGCACTACAAGTCGATCATCTCGACGCGCACCTACGACGACCG
>JAQBQH010000069.1 GCA_028287105.1 Myxococcales bacterium | reverse complement strand
AGGCCATCCAGGCCGACCCGACCCATGCCGGCGCCGCCTACGCGAACCTCGGCGCCATCCTCTACAACCAGGGCAAGCAGTCGGGTGACAAGGCGCTCTACACCGAGGCCATCCGCAACCTGCGCCGCGCGCTCGCCATCGACGCCTACGACGTCTCCGCCTACTCGATCCTCGCGCTCGTCTATTACACGATCGCCGAGAACGACAAGGCGAAGCTGGAGCTGGCGGCGCTGGTGTGCAAGCAGGCCCGCGACGAAGTCGACAAGAACTTCCCGCCCATCTACAACACGCTCGGCCTCATCGAGCTGCGCAAGAAGAACCCGTCGTCGGCGCTCAAGCAGTTCGAGCAGGCCGTGGCGCTCGACCCGAAGTACGTCGAGGCGCACCTCAACATCGGCGCCATCGGGTTGTCGACGCGCCAGTACGAGAAGGCGGCGCAGTCGTTCGCGGCGGTGCTCAAGCTCGACGCCAAGAACTTCGACGCGACCATCGGGATGGGCGTCGCGTCGCGCGGCCTCAAGAAGATCGAGGACGCCGAGGGCTGGTACAAAAAGGCCAGCGACCTCGACCCGCGCAACTGCGCCGTTCAGTACAACATGGGCGTGCTCTACCAGGACTATAAGAGCGACCCGGCCAACGCCAACCTGAACCAGGCCAAGGATTTCTTCGCCAAGTATCGCAGCTGCGGTAACGCCGACCCGAAGAAGGTCTCGGACGCCGATCGCCGCATGAAGGACATCGACGAGGTGTTCGCGGCGATCGAGCAGCAGAAGAAGATGGAAGCCGACCTCAAGGTTCAGCAGGAAGAGATGGAGAAGCAGCAGAAGGCGATGGAAGAGCAGCAGAAGGCGCAGGAGGCTGCCGCCAAGAATGGCGCCGGCGCCGGAGCTGCCGCAGGTGGAGAAAAGCCCGCCGCCAAGAGCGGCGCCGGACCTGCCACTGGTGCAGAAAAGCCCGCGGGCGGCGCCGCCGAGGGTACCGAGAAGCCGGAAAAGGCCGAGAAGCCCAAGAAGTAACGAGGCCTTACGAGATAGTGTGAGATTTGTCGTTTTTCGGGAACTGCACCAGGAACGTGTTGTCAAACGGAGGTAGACCCATGTCGCGCAAACTCATCGGGCTGTTCGCTGGAATGACGCTGCTGACCGCAGTCGCAGGGGCAGCATTGGCCCAGGCGCCGGCTGCCGGCGGCGACAACACGCAGTACAAGTCGAAGACGGTTTACGACTTCGATGACGACATGGTTGAAGGCGACCTGGTGCGGCCCGACGGCGAGTTCGTCGATACGCGCAAGGGAGCGAAGCATTCGTCGTTGATCAAGATCCGGGAGAACTTCATCCCGGAGATGATCAAGTCGGCCGAAGACATCTAAAGGTTCTAGGAGCGTACCGATGCCGAGTGGCGTGAATGTTCCCCTGACGTTCGAGATCTACAAGGTCGATCCGAAGGGGGATCAGTATGTCCGCACCGAGACGCTGACCCAGGACATCATCAAGGTCGGTAAATTGTCGTCGAGCCATCTGCGCATCGACGACGAGGCGGTCAGCCGCATGCACGCGGTGATCGAGATCGCCGGTCCGGGCGAGATCTACATCATCGACCTCGGCTCGACCAAGGGCACGCTGGTCAACGGGCAGAAGGTCAACAAGACCAAGCTGCAGTCGGGCGATCAGATCGTCCTCGGCAACACCAAGCTGGTGGTCTCGGTCGGTGAGCCGGTGGCGTCGCAGTCCGACGACGGCCCGACGCAGGTGCAGATGCCGCCCCAGGGCGCGCCCGCGCCGGCGCCGGCAGCCGCGCGTCAGACCGTGATGGGCATGTCCGCGCCGCAGGCTCCGCAGGCGGCGCCGCAAGCGCCGACGATGCAGCAGCCGGCGCCGTCGTTCCCGCCGCCGCCCGTCGCTGTGCCCGCTCCGGCGCCGTTCCAGCAGGCGACGGTTCAGGCGCCGTTCCAGCCGCCGCCGCAGCAGTATCAGCAGCCGCCGGCGCCGTCGTTCCCGGCGCCGCAGGCCGCAGCGCCGCAGAGCTTCGGCGCGCAGAATCCGTTCGGGCAGCCGGCGCAGCAGGCGGCGTCGTATCGCCAGCCGGCGCAGCCGATGTCGTCGTTCACGCCGCCGCCGGGTTTCGATCCGTCGGCGGTCGAAGTGCAGGACGGCTCGCGCGCGATCGAAGTCAACGCGATGTTCGAGGACGCCATCATCGAAGTGGCGCACTTGTCGAACCCGCAGGCGGGGACCATCACCGGCGCGACCAAGGGTCTGCTCGGTTCCGGCTTCCTGTCGCTGGCGGTCGCGTTCATCACGTTCGTCGTCGCCTACGTGCAGGCGGGCGCGACGCGCCGCGCGTGGGATGCCTGGGATGCTTCGGGCAAGCCGCACGCCGAGTTCATCGTGCCGCGCGAAGGTCCGGCCCTCGACATTCTGTTCGTGGTCTGCCTCGTGTTCGGTATCTACGCGGTGTTCCACGGTCTGTTCAAGCTGTTCGGCGAGCGCGGGCCGCGTGACTTCACGATCGGCCCCGACGCGACCGCGCAGTTCAACGCCCCGGGCGAGTACCTGCCGGTGGGCGCGTTCCCGCTCGTGCGCTCGACGGGCACCGACTACGAGCTGCTCTTCACGCAGCAGATGTCGGGCGACGTGACTGTCAACAACCAGACCATTCCGCTCGCGCAGCTCGCATCGCAGGGTGCCCATCAGTCGTCGACGGTGGCCGGGGCGTATGCCTGGGCCATCCCGAATGGCGCGCGCGCCAAGATCGACCTCGGGCAGAACACGTTCCTCGTGTCGTCGGTCCCGCCGCCGCGTACCTACGCGTCGCCGATGAACGTCGACTGGGGTCAGCAGGCGTACACCGCGGCGACGGCGCTGGCGGTCATGCTGTTCCTGTTCATGGTCTATTCGATTCCGCCCGATCCCAAGTCGCTGTCGCTCGACGCGTTCATGAACGACAAGCGCTTCGCGCAGTTCTTGATCAAGCCGCCGGAGGAGAAGGAAGAGCAGATCCCGGAGTGGCTCAAGAAGAAGAGCAACGACGAGGCGGGTGGCAAGGGCAAGCGCCACAAGGGCGAAGAAGGCAAGATGGGCAAGAAGACCAGCAAGAACAAGTCTGGTCTCTACGGCCTCAAGGGTCCCAAGGACAATCCGGATCCGCACCTCGCCAAGATGCTCGCCGAGGAGTCGGCGCAGAAGGCCGGCGTGCTCGGTATCTTGAAGTCCCAGGAAGGCTCGCACCTGGCGTCGATCTTCGGGCGCGATTCGGCGCTCGGTAACGACGCCGAGAACGTTCTCGGTGGCCTCGTCGGCACGCAGATTGGTGAAGCGTACGGCGTCGGCGGTCTCGGCCTGGTTGGCTCGGGCAAGGGCGGCGGCGGCACCGGTGAAGGCACGATCGGCCTCGGCAACCTCGGCACGATCGGCAAGGGCGGCGGCGGCGGCAACGGCTCGGGTTACGGCCGTGGCGCCGGCGGCCTCGGCGGTCGTCGCGCTCATGCGCCCGACGTCGTCCCCGGCACCGCTCAGGTTCGCGGCTCGCTCGACAAGGAAATCATCCGTCGAATCATCCGCCGCCACTTGAACGAAGTCCGCTTCTGCTACGAGAAGGAGCTGATGCACAAGCAGGACCTGTACGGCCGCATCATGATCCAGTTCACGATCAGCGGTAACGGCCAGGTCGTCGCCTCGGTGGTGCAGAACTCGACGATGAACAACCCGAACGTCGAACAATGCATCGCGCAGGCCGTCCGCCGCTGGGAGTTCCCGAAACCGCAAGGCGGCGGCATCGTCATCGTCTCGTATCCGTTCGTGCTGAAGGCCGCGGGCGCCGAATAACTCTCGTCCCGCTACCGCACCCGCTACCGCTCCCGGTTTCCCCTCCCCCCTCCCGACTCGCGCGACCACCTCTTCACCAACCCGGTGGTCATCGCGATCACCCGGTCTAGCAACTCCTTCGCCGCCTCCACTACCCTCGCGTCGCAGAGCTCCAAGTTCCTGCACTGGTCCAGATGCGCCGCGCACTCCGTCGCGGATCGCAACGCGAACCGGTAGAATCTCGCCTTGTCCGGTGCACTGAACTCGCCGGCGCCCTCTGCGAGATTGGACTGGATCGACGACGACGCGCGTCGCAGCTGGTTGACGATGTAGCCGCGACCGGGTGGGAGCGAGAGGGCGATCTTGTCGGCAGCGACGACGAAGTCGGCAGCGGCGGCGTAGGCGTCGAGTCGGTCGTGGGGGAAGCGCATGGCAGGGAAGCCTCCTCGGGAGTGGGTAGCGGAAACCGGGAGCGGGAGCGGTAGCGGTAGCGGGAACGGGCGGGTGCAGGGGGGCGGTGGTTGGGGCATGGATGCTTTATCGACAGTGGAGCGAAATAGTTGCGTGTGATATGGTCGCGCGCATGAACAAGGTCATCTTGTGGACGTTGGTTGCCGTCGGTGCGGCGGGTTGCAACCAGGAGCACAACAAGTCGATCGAAGTGATGAACAAGGGAGTCGAGGCGGGGAGGCAGAAGCTCTTCGATTCGGCGATACGCGATTTGAAGCAGGCCACGATGATCGATCCTTCGAACGCCGCGGCGTTCTACAACATGGGGATCATCTATAAGGATCAGCGCAAGTGGTCCGACGCGGCGGATGCGTTCAGCTCGTCGCTGCGGCTCGATCCCGAGAATCCGGCGCTGCACTATGAGCTCGGCAACGCGCTCTACGAGCAGGGCAAGGTGGCAGAGTCTTCGGCCGAGTTCGAGAAGGCGCTGAAGATCGATCCCAAGCTCTACAAGGCGCACTACCGGATGGGCGTCACGCTGCAGTCGCAGGACAAGTTGCGCGAGGCGGATGCGGAGTATCGCAAGGCCATCGAGGCCAATCCGCGCTTCGTGCAGCCCTACCTGAAGCTCGGCAACATGTACCTCGACAACGACTACGACAAAGAGGCGGCACAGGTGTTCCAGAACGCCATCCTCGCCAACGACTCCGAGGGCGAGGCGCACCAGGGCCTGGCCGAAGCGCTGCAGAAGCAGAAGCAGTACGAGGAGTCGATCAAAGAGTTCCAGAAGGCGGTCCAGCTGAACTCGGAGCTGTACCTCGCCTATTACAACATCGGCCACACCTACAAGCTCCTGAACGACAAGAAGAACGCCAAGGAGTGGCTGGACAAGTTCATCAAGGGGTACTCGTCGAAGGCGGGGCCGGAGCTGGCCAAGGCCGCGCAGGACGAGATGTACGCCCTGGATGCGCCGTAGTCGGAGCGCTCCCCGTCGCTGGCGGCGCGCGCGCGCGTTGCACAGCCCGACCGGATGACCCGCCGCTTGCGACGCCCGTCGCGACGGCCCGTTTCCCTATTGACTCTCGACTTTTGACCTTCGACTTTGTTTTGATTCATGTTATAACCGACGCCGCTTTGTTCCGCCTTATTCCCCTGTGAGTGTGTGAGGATAGCGCGACATGGAACTCCGCCAGGAGATCAAACAGCGGTTGCGGACGGCGCGTAGCTGGCCGACTTTGATCGAGGAGCTCGAGCGAGAGGTCGAGCAGCTCGAGCCCAAAGAGGTCAAGGCGCAGCGCCTGTTCGAGCTTGGCCAGCTTTGCGAGGATCTCTTCCTCCGCAAAGACCGCGCGATGGTGCATTACCAGGCGGCGTTCAAGCTGTCGCCTTCCGACGCCCGGGCGCTCGAGCGCGCGCGCGCGATCTATCGAGAGATGGGGAACCTCGAGATGGTCGCTACGCTTCTCGGCCTCGAGCTCAAGGTCACCACCGATCCGGCACGCAAGGCGGAAGTGGAAGGTCGGCTCGGCATTGCGCTGCTCGATCTGGGCAAGCGCGACGCCGCGCTGCCGCACCTCTCCTCGGCGGCGGAGTCGCGCCCCGACGACGGCGACGTCAAGGACGCGCTGAGCGCGGCCAACTACGATCGCGACGACTGGCTGGGCGAGGCCGAGCGGCTGGCCAAGCAGGCAGAGAAGGCGGACTCGGGCACGGCAGCGCGCATCATGCTGCGGGTCGCGCGCATCTATCGCATGGAGGTGCCGGCCGATCCGGCCTACCTCGAGGCGCTGCACCGGGTCGTGGCCAACGAGCCGCAGCACGAGCAGGCCAACTTCCTCATCGAAGGCACCCTCGGCTCGCAGAAGCGCTTCGACGAGATCGTCAAGCTGCACGAGAGCCGCGCTTTTGCCTGCGCCGACGAGCGCGAGCAGGCGGAGCTCTATCGCCGCTTCGCATCGATGTGGGCGCTGCGCTGGAACGACATCGAGCGCTCGGCGCACTTCTACCGCAAGGCGCTGCAGGCCTATTACGGCGAGGGCATGTCGCAGGGCGCGCAGTTCCTCGGACACCTCGCGGCGTTCGGCTTCTTGCGCGAGATCGACGGACCGAAGGGCGAGTGGGCCAAGCTCCTCGCCATCGCCGACCTCGGGCTGCGCTCGGGCCTCGGCGAAGACGAGCAGGCGATGCTGGCGGCGCAGGCCGGCACCATCTCGTGGAAGGAGATGCACGACTCGTCGAAGGCGCAGGCCTACTTCGAGCAGGTCAAGCGCATCAATCCCGACTCCGAAGAGCTGCACGCGTTCATGAAGGACACCGAAGGCGCGGAGAAGCCGTCGACGCAGCAGCGCGCCAGCGCGCTCATGGCGGCGCTCGGCACCGACGGTCCTGCGAACGGCACCAGCGCGGCGCCCGCCGCCCAGCAGGCGCCCGCCGCCGAGAAGAGCAACGGCAAGCGGAAGCAGCGCGCCAAGTCGGAGGAGCCCGTCGAGAGGCCGCGCGAGGAGGCGCCCGAGGATCTGCCCGCCGCGCCCGACAAGTCGCAGGAGCCGACGCCGGTGAGCGAGCCCGAGGTACGCGCCTCCGAGAAGGCTTCGGAGAAGAAGGACCTTCCGGTCGCCGACGCACCGGCGCCGAAGCCCGAGCCCAGAGCGGAAAAGATCGAAGAGCCGGGCAGGACGCCCGACGCCGTCGGCGACAAGCCGGAGAAACCAGCGAAGGAAGAGCGGCTCGCCCAGCGCGACGAAAAGGTCTCGGACGAGGTGCGCGCGCAGATGGACGCCGCGCACAAGGCCGAGGCGGGCGGTCCCGACAAGGGCATCGAGGCCTGGCGCAAGATCGTTCAAGCCAACCCGACCTTGCGCACCGCACGGCGCGAGCTGCAGCGCGTCTACTACAAGGCCGAGCGTTGGAACGCGCTGGTCGAGCTGATGAAGGAGGAAGTCGAAAAGCTTCCCGACACCACCGTCGACGAGAAGGTGGCGTTGCTCTACGAGTTGGTCGACATCTATCGCACCCGCCTCAAGCTCGAGACCCAGGTCGGCGCGACCTACAACGCGATCCTCGCGCTCCGTCCCGGTGACGCGCGCGCGCTCGACGCGCTCGCCGCCTACTACGAGACGGCCAAGCGTTGGCCCGACCTCATCGGCGCGCTGCAGAAGAAGGCGCCGACGCTGTCGAACCCGGCCGAGCAGGTCGAGCTGTACCTGCGCATCGCGGGCCTGTTCCAGGAGAAGTTCTCGAACGTCGCCGAGGCCATCAAGGCCTACGAGCGCGTCCTGGAGCTCGACAGCGGAAATCCGCCCGCCATCGCCTACCTCAAGACCAACTACGAGAAGCGGCGCGACTGGGAAAAGCTGATCGGTGTGCACCAGAAGGAGATCGAGCGCATCGCCGATCCCACCGAGCGCAGCCACAAGTTCATCGAAGTCGCCAAGCTCGCCTCGGACAAGCTGAAGAAGCCGTCGGTCTCGATCGAGCTGTGGCAGAAGGTGCTCGACTCGAACCCGACGCACATCGAAGCCCTCGGTGAGCTCGAGAAGCTCTACGAGCGCGAGAAGATGTGGGACAAGCTCGCCGACGTCATGGAGACGCAGGCGCGCTTCATCGACGACCGCGTGCGCAAGGTCGCCGCGCTGCAGAAGCTCGGCATCCTGTTCACCGACAAGGTCAACGAGCCGGAGCGCGCGACCAAGGCGTGGCGCGCGCTGCTCGACGTCGAGCCCGAGAACAAGCGCGGCCAGGACGCGCTCAAGAAGCTGTACCTGCAGCAGAAGAACTTCGACGAGCTGGAGAAGTTCTACGCCGCGCAGAACAAGTACGACGAGTACATCCGCGTCCTCGAGCGGCAGGCGGAGACCGAGGACGACGCCACCAAGATCGTCCTCAACGTCAAGATCGCCGAGCTCTATCGCGACCGGCTGAGCAAGCCCGATCGCGCCATGCGCGCCTACGAGAAGGTGCTCTCGCTCGACGCCAGCAACCTGCCCGCCGCCGAGGCGCTCATCCCGCTCTACGAAGGCGCCAAGGACGCGCGCAAGCTCGTCGGCGCGCTCGAGATCCAGCTCGGTCACACGCAGGGATCGGAGCCGCGCGTCGAGCGCATGCGCCGCCTCGCGCAGCTGTCCGAGGAGCAGCTCAAGGACAAGCCGGCCGCGTATGGCTGGTTCCTCAAGCTCTTCGCCGAAGATCCGCGCGCCACGGGTGGACCCAACGCGAAAGACGAGATCGAGCGGCTCGCTCGGGAGACCGGCGGCTGGGCGGAGCTGGTCGGCGCCTACGAAGCGGCGTACGGCCGCGCCGCCGGCGACAAGCTGGCGCTCATGATGGTCGTCGCGCGCGTGCAAGAGGAGGAGCTGGCCGAGCCCGACAAGGCGCTCGCGACCAACATCGAGATCCTCAAGCTCGACGACAACAACGGGCAGGCCATCGCCGCGCTCGAGCGGCTCTATCTGCGCACCGAGCGCTACGGCGAGCTCCTCGGCATCTACGAGAAGAAGCTGCGCCTCGAGAGCGACAAGGAAGCGCAGAAGGAGATCCGCTACAAGGTCGCCTCGATCTTCGAGCTGGAGATCAAGGACAACGACAAGGCGATCGGCGCCTATCAGGACATCCTCAAGGACTCGCCCGACGAGCTGCAGGCCTATCGCGCGCTCGATCGCATCTACGTGGCGACGTCGAATTGGAAGGAGCTGTCGCCGGTCGTTCAGCGCGAGCTCAAGCTGGTGCCGCCAGGCGACACCGGCGCCATCGTCGAGCTCAAGCATCGCCTCGGTGGCCTGCGCGAGCAGCACCTCGGCGACGTCAAGGGCGCGATCGACATGTATCGCGACATCCTCGACCTCGAGGCCACGCACGGAGGCGCCCGTCAGGCGCTCGAGCGGCGCCTCTCCGACGAGGAGAACCAGCTCACGGCGGCCGCCATCCTGGAGCCGATCTACGAGCGGACCGAAGAGTGGGCGCGCCTCATCGAGGTGCACGAGATCCAGCTGCGTCGCGAAAAGACGCAGTCCAATCGCGTCTCCTTGCTGCTGCGGATCGGCGATCTGCAGTCGTCGAAGATCGGCGACGGTAATAAGGCGTTCGACGCCTACGCGCGCGCGTTCCGCGAGGATCCCGCGTCGTCGACGGCGCGCAATGAGCTCGAGCGGCTGGCCGCGATCAACGACTCGTGGGCCGAGTTCGTGTCGCTGTACGAGTCGGCGATCGAGAAGCTCAAGCCCGAAGGCATCGAAGCGTCGCTCCTGCGCGAGCTGCTGATCAAGGTCGCCGAGGCGTACGACGAGAAGCTCGAGAAGCCGGAGAAGGCGACCGAGTACTTCCGTCGCGCGCAGGGCATCGACCCCGACGATCTCACGGCCATCGAAGCGCTCGAGCGGCTCTACACGCGCAACGAGCGTTGGCCCGAGCTGCTCGAGGTCTATCGCAAGAAGGTCGAGCTGTCGCCGGAGCCGTCGGCGCGCGAGCAGATCTACTTCCGCATGGCGTACCTGTGGGAAGAGATGCTCGGCAACGTCGACGAGGCGGTCGCGACGTACAAGGAAGTGCTCGGAGCCGACAGCGCCAACGTCAAGGCGCTAAAGGCGCTCGATCGGCTCTACCTCGGCCAGAAGCAGTGGCGGGCGCTCGCCGACAACCTGACGCGCCAGCTCCAGCTCACCGACGACAAGCCCGAGACCATCGGGCTGCTCGTCCGGTTGGCGGCGCTGCGCGAGCGTGAGCTCGGCGAGGTCGCAGCGGCCGTCGATACCTATCGGCAGGTGCTCGATCTCGATCGCGACAACGACGAGGCGCTGCGCGCGCTCGAGCGGCTGGTCACGCTGCACGATCACGAGCTGCAGGTCGCCACCATCCTCGAGCCCATCTACAAGGGGCGCGACGAGTGGCAGAAGCTGGTCGCGACGTACGAGATCCTCGTGCGCCACTCGATGGATCCGGCGCGCAAGATCGAGCTGCTCCATCAGATCGGCGATCTGTACGAGATGGCGTCGGAAGACGTCGACGCCTTCCGCACCTACGATCGCGCGCTGCGCGAGGAGCCGGGGCTCAAGGAGACGCAGACGCGGCTCGAGCGGCTGGCGCGCACGCTCGACAAGTGGAAGGAACTGGTCGCCCTCTACGACTCGGTCACCGAGCAGGTGGGCAAGGCCTCTGGTGACGTCGAGCTGCAGACGCAGCTCCTGACGCGCATCGCGCAGATCGAAGAGACGCAGCTCGGCGACAACGACGCCGCCGCGGCCGCGTACCATCGCGTGCTCAAGGTCGCGCCGCTACAGCTCGACGCGGCCAATGCGCTCGAGGCGATCTACCTCCGCACCGACGCCTACACCAAGCTCGTCGACGTGGTGCTGCAGAAGGTCGACATCGTCAGCAACGTCGACGAGAAGAAGGAGCTGCTGTTCAAGGCGGCTCAGATCTACGAAGAGGTCCTGGAGAACTCCGACCGCGCCATCGACGTCTATCGTCAGGTGCTGTCGCTCGACGAGAACGACCGCGCCGCCATCGACGCGCTCGAGCGCCTCTACATCCGCCTCGAGCGGTGGGAGCCGCTCAAGGACGTCTATTCGAAGAAGGCCGAGCTGGCGACGCAGCCCGACGACAAGAAGCAGATGCTCTTCGTCCTCGGGCAGGTCTACGACCGCGAGCTCAAGGATCTGACGCGCGCGATCGAGACCTACCAGACCATCCTGGATCTCGATCACGAAGACGTGACCGCGATCCAGGCGCTCGACCGCCTGTATCAGCAGGCGGGGCGCTGGTACGACCTGCTCCAGATTTTGGAGCGCGAGGTCGAGCTGTCGTCGTCGACGGGCGAGACGGTCTCGCTCAAGCATCGCATCGGCCAGCTCTGGGAAAAGGAGCTGAAGGATCTCAGCCGCGCGGTCGAAGCCTATCGTGACGTCCTCAAGATCGACGGCACGCACGAGCCCACGCTGGTGGCGCTCGACGGCCTCGTGCACGGCGAGCAGGAGCCGGTGCTCGCCGCAAAGGTGCTCGAGCCCATCTTCGAGGCGGGCGGCGAGTGGGAGCGGCTCATCGACATCCTCGATGTCATGGTCCGCCACAGCGACGATGCGCTCGGGCGCGTCGAGCTCTTGCACCGCATCGCCGACTACTACGAGCGGCGCCTCGATGCCCCGCTCGACGCCTTCAAGGCGTACGGGCAGGCGCTCAAGGAAGATTCGTCGAACGAGCTGACGCTCGGCCATCTCGAGCGGCTCGCCGATCAGACCAAGGCGTGGGACGAGCTGGCCGCGTCGTACGAGGCGGAGCTGGGCAAGCTCCTCGAAGTGCCGCGTCAGGTCGACATGCTGCTTCGGGTCGCGCGCGTCTACGAAGAGGAGCTGGGGCAGGGCGAGCGGGCGATTGCGACCTATCGTCGCGTCGTCGACGCCGAGGCCGAGAACAAGGACGCCATCCTCGCGCTCGACCGCTTGTATCAGTCGACCGAGCGCTGGAGCGAGCTGGCGGATGTGTTGCGTCGCGAGATCCGTCTGGCGCGCAACGATCAAGAGGTCGTGGCGCTGCAGTTCCGACTCGGGCAGCTGTACGAGCAGAACCTGCGCGACGTCGACTCCGCCATCGGGGTGTACGACGAGATCCTCAAGGCCGACGGCGGGCACGGCCCGACGCTGGCGGCGCTCGAGCTCTTGTTCGCCGAGGGCGTCAAGCAGATCGAGATCGCCGGCATCCTCGAGCCGCTCTACCGCATCGCGGAGCAGTGGGAGAAGCTGGTCAAGATCTACGAGGTCCAGCTCGAGAAGCTGACCAGCCCCGAGGAGCGGCTGCAGCTCATCCAGAAGATCGCCGAGACCCACGAGCAGCGGCTCGTGGATCAGCCGTCGGCGTTCGTGTGGTGGGCGCAGGCGGTTCGCGAGGCGCCCACGAGCGAGCTGGCCATCGACGAGGTCGAGCGGCTGGCGGCGGTGTGCCACACCTGGGACGACCTGGTCGGCATCTACACGCAGGTGCTCGAGGAGCGCGGCGACGACGCCGACGTGCAGCGGTTCGTGCTCTCGCGCCTGGCGCGGGTCTACGAGACCGAGCTGCGCGACAACCCGCGCGCCGAGGAAGCGTATCTGCAGGTGCTCTCGATCGAGCCGCAGGATTCGGACGCGCTGGCGGCGCTCGATCGCATCTATGAGGCGGGCTCGATGTGGCAGGAGCTGGCCGACGTGCTGGCGCGCCGCATCGGCGTCACCACCGCCACCGACGAGATCATCGAGCTCTACTTCCGCATGGGTCGCGTGCATGCCGAGGCGCTCGACAATTCGGGCGAGGCGGTCAAGGCCTACACGGCGGTCCTCGAGAACGACTCGCGCAATCGGCGGGCGCTCGAGTCGCTGGAGCGGGTCTACTTCAACGGCGAGCAGTGGGCCGAGCTGTACGAGGTCTACCAGAAGATGGTGGACATCGCGCCCGGCGACGACGGCATGGCCGAGTGCTACGCGCGCATGGCCAAGATCGCGCAGGACGGCCTCGGTGATCGTGAGCGCGCGGTCGACTTGTGGGGTCGCGTCATCGACCTGCGCGGCGAAGATCCGACCGCGCTCGGCGAGCTGGCCAACCTGTACGAGCGCGCCGAGCAGTGGCGTGAGCTCGTCGACGTCCTCGACCGCACCGTGCGCATCACGCACGATCCGCAAGAGCAGATTCCGCTCTATCAGCGGCTCGGCCGCATCTGGGGCGAGAAGCTGCACCGCGAGCGCAACTCGCTCGAGGCGTGGCAGAAGGTCCTGGAGATCGATCCGACCGACATCCCGGCGCTCAAGGCGCTGGCGGCGATCTACAAGCAGACCCAGGCGTGGGAAGAGCTCGTCGAGACGCTGCACAAGCTGATCGACATCGGCTCGGCCTCCGACATGGAGCCGACCGAGCTCATCGAGCTCTACGCGGAGCTCGGCGCCTTGCAGGGCGAGATCCTGATGCGCCCGCAAGAGGCGATCGACGCCTGGCAGAAGGTGCTCCGGCTCAACGATCGCGACTTCCGCGCGCTCGGGGCCCTCGAGCAGCTGTTCACGCAGGAGGCGCGCTGGGAAGAGTGCATCGGCGTCCTCGAGCAGAAGTCGAACGCGCTCGACGATCCCGAGGTCAAGGTCGACGTCCTCTTGCAGGCGGCGTCGGTGTGGGAAGACAAGATCGGCGACCGCGATCGCGCGGGCGACGTGTACGAGCGCATCCTGGCGCTCGACGCCCAGAACATGACGGCGTCGGTTCAGCTCGAGCAGGTCTATCGGGCGCAGGGATCGTGGGAGAAGCTCATCGAGCTGCTGCTCGCGCGCGTCGAGTTCACCACCGACACGGTGCAGCGCGTGGCCATCTTCCAGTCGGTGGCCGAGATCTACGAGAAGGAAGTCAACGATCAGGAAGGCGCCTTCGTCGTCTTGCAGGCGGCCTTCCGCGAGAACTATGCCGATCAGCTGGTCTCGGGTGAGCTCGAGCGGCTGGCGACGGCGACCAACAAGTGGAACGACCTGCTCGGCGAGTACACGCAGGTCGTGCAGTCGATCCCGGATCCGGCCATCGCGGCCGACCTGTGGGTCAAGATCGGTCGCTGGTACGGCGAGCACCTCGGTCACCTCGACTACGCCATCGCGTCCGAGCAGCAGGCGCTGACGCTGGCTCCCGAAAACACCGAGGCGCTCGAGAACCTCGCCGGCTTCTACCGCAAGAAGTCGATGTGGTCGGAGCTGGTGTCGACGCTCGACAAGCACTCGGAGCTCGTCGAAGAAAAGGACAAGAAGGTCGAGCTGCACCTGGCGATGGCCGAGCTGTGGGCCGGTCCTCTCGGGGATCAGGCGCAGGCCGTGGCGTCGTACCAGTCGGCGCTCGAAGCCAATCCGCAGACCATGCCGGCGCTCGACGCGCTCGATCGCATGTACCGCTCGTCGCAGCAGTGGCCGGATCTGATCGAAATCCTGGCCAAGAAGGCGAGCGTCCTCGAGGACACCGAAGAGGTCATTCGCCTCAAGCATCAGATCGGTCAGCTCTTCGAGGAGCGGCTCGGCGATGGGCAGCGCGCCATCGAGACGTACAAGGAGATCCTGTCGGTCGATCCGCAGAACATCGCGGCGCTCAAGGCGCTCGAGCGCCTGTACGAGAAGACCGGCGACATGGAGCATTACCTCGACGTGCTGGAGCAGCAGCTCGACGTCACCGGCACCGACGAGGAGCGCATCTCGCTCTACGAGCGCATGGCGGCGGCGTGGGAAGAGCAGTTCCGCAAACCCGAGCGTGCGTGGGAAGCGCTGGAGAAGATCCTCCTCATCAACGACCGCCACGAGCCGACCTTGCAGACGCTCGAGCGGCTCTACCGTCAGGAGCGTCGCGCCGGCGAATTGGTCGAGACGCTGCGCCGGCACATCAACGCGGTCAACGATCCGGGCGTGCGCATCGATTTGTATGCGCAGATGGGGCAGGTCTACGAAGAGGACCTCAAGGACATCGATCGCGCCATCGAGGCCTACAACGACATCCTGAGCTTCGACGGGGACTCCAACTCCGCGCTCGGGGCGCTGTCGCGCCTGTACGAGAAGATCGAGGATTGGGATCGCGCCATCGAGACGTCGTCGCGGCTGGTCGAGCTGACCGACGACATGGGCACGCGCGTCGAGCTGCACCAGCGCGTGGGTCGCATCTACGAGGAGCGGCTGCGCGATCCGGACACCGCCGAGGGGCGTTACGCCGATGCGCTGTCGCTCGACGCGACCTATCTGCCGGCGATGCAGTCGCTCACGTCGCTGTACCAGAAGCGCGGCGATTGGCTCAAGGCGGCGCAGATGATGGTCCGCGCCGAGGCGATGGTCGGCAACGCGCTCGAGAAGGCGAAGATGCTGTTCGAGGCGGGTCGCATCTACCGCGAGAAGCTCGACAACGAGCTGTCGGCGGGCGAGCTGTTCGCGCGCGTCCTCGATCTCGATCCGGAGCACGTGGAGGCAGGCGAGCCGCTGGCGGAGATCTACTTCCGCGACGAGAAGTACGCGGAGCTCGAGCCGATCCTCGACATGCTCACGCGCAAGGCCGACAAGAAGGACAACAAGGAGCTCAATCAGCTCTATTACCGGCTGGCGCGTACGGCCGACGAGCTGGGCAACGGCGACAAGGCGCTCAAGTTCTACAAGCTCGCCTACGATCTCGACTCGACCTTCCTACCGGTGCTCCTCGGCCGCGCGGCGCTGCTCTACCGCATGGAAGATTGGGACGGCGCCTTCAAGATCTACCAGACGATCCTCGTGCACCACCGCGACTCCCAGAAGGAGTCGGAGATCGTCGACATCTTCTACCGGCTCGGCAACATCAAGCTGAAGCAGGGCGAGCGCAAAAAAGCGCTCAACATGTTCGAGAAGGCGCTCGAGATCGAGGCGACCCATCGTCCGACGCTGCAGGCGGTCATCGAGCTGCAGCAGCAGGCGAACGACTGGGAAGCCGTCATTCACGCCAAGCGACAGCTACTGTCGATCGCCGAGGAGCCGGAGCAGGTCAAGCTGCTCGACGAGATCGGCGACACGTACCACAAGCAGCTCAACAACGCGCAGAAGGCGATCACCGCCTACCTCGAAGCGCTCGAGGTGCGGCCGGGCAATCACGTCATCCTGCACAAGGTCCTCGATCTCTACTCGGAGACCAAGCAGTGGAAGAAGGCGGTCGAGATCATCAACCAGATCGCCGATCTCGAGAAGGATCCGATCCGCAAGGGCAAGTACTACCACGCGGCAGCGCGCATCCTTCGTGACGAGGTCAAGTCGCTCGACGACTCGATCGACATGTTCAACCAGGCGCTCGATCAGTACTTCGCGAACCCAGACAAGATCACCGACGCCAACTTCGCCGAGTACTTGAAGGCGTTCGAGGCGATCGACAAGATCTGCACCGGCAAGAAGGACTTCAAGACGCAAGAGCGCAACTACCGCAAGATGCTCAAGCGCATGCCGGCGGCGGGCCACGACAACATCAAGGTCGCGTTGTGGCACGCGCTCGGCGAGATCTACCGCACGCGTCTCAAGGAGTTCAACGGCGCCATCCAGGCGTTCGAGGTGGCGGCGTCGCTCGATCCGAACAACGCGGCCCGACACGAGATCCTGGCCGAGCTGTACGTCATGGCGGGCCCGGACTTCTCGCAGAAGGCCGTGCACGAGCACATGGTGCTCATCAAGCGCGACCCCTTCCGCGTCGAGAGCTACAAGGCGCTGCGCAAGATCTACATGGAGACGCGCCAGTACGACAAGGCGTGGTGCATGTGCTCGGCGCTGGCGTTCTTGCAGCGCGCCGATGCCGACGAGACGCAGTTCTACGAACAGTACAAGCAGAAGGGCTTCGTGCGCGCCAAGGCGCGGCTCACCGACGAGATGTGGGCGAAGAACCTGTTCCACCCCGAGGAAGATCGCTTCATCAGCAACATCTTCGCGGCGGTGTATCAGGCGGTCGCGCTGCTCAAGTCGGGCGAGCACAAGCAGTTCGGGCTCAAGCGCAAGGACAAGCGCGATCTGGCGACCGACCAGGCCGTGTTCTCGAAGGTGTTCAACTACGTCACGCAGGTGTTGAACGTCAGTCCGCCCGAGGTCTACTTCCGGCCCGAGCAGCAGGGCGGGATGCAGCTGGCCAATACGAAAGAGAAGGGGCTCCTGATTCCGTCGCTGGTCGTCGGCGCCGAGCTGCTTCAAGGGCGCGGCGACAAGGAGCTGGCGTTCCCGCTGGCTTCGTACCTGACCAAGATGCGGCCCGAGCACTACCTGCGTCTGACGATCCAGACCAACACCGAGCTTGGGATCGCGTTCCTGGCGGCCATCAAGCTGGTGCAGCCGAACTTCCCGATCCCGGCGAATCAGGCACCGACGGTAGATCAGTACTATCAGGCGATGCGCTCGACGGTGCGGCCGGAGTGGCACGAGCAGCTGGCCATCATGGTGCAGCGGTTCATCCAGACCAAGGGGCAGATCGATCTGGCCAAGTGGTCGCAGTCGGTCGACCTGACGGCGCATCGCGCGGGCTTCCTGATCTCGAACGATCTGGCGCTCTCGGCGCGCTTCATTCAAATGGAACCGGCGACGGTTGGTGGGTTGAGCGCCAAGGACAAGATCAAGGAGCTGGTGCTGTACGCGATCAGCGAAGAATACTTTGATCTCCGACAGCACCTCGGGATCACGATCGGATAAGCTTCGCGCGCCGCTCTCGGAGAACTCGTCATGAAAACGAAGAAGAAGGCCCCGCGTCGCGCCGAAGCGCTGCGGCTCTATGTTGCAGATCTCGGCAAGGCGCCGGTTCAGCGCTACGCCAAAGTGCAGAAGACGCGCAATCGGCTCATTCCCATCGGGAACGTCGACGTCGACATCGAGCACCTCGTCGAGCGCACGTTCTTATGCGACCGCCATCGCTGCATTCAGTGGACGCCGCACGACAAGAAGGCGGACGCCAAGCCGCTCATCGATCGCTCGTGCTGCTCGCACTACACGGTGCCGGTGACCGATCTCGACCGCGACAAGGTGGCGGAGATCCTGCCGCTGGTGCGTAAGCGCCTCGAGAAGGATCACCCGCTCGTCCTCGACGAGTCGGAGCCGCCCTACGACGTGCAGGACGACTTCTCGTTCGCCATGCGCGAGCGCGAGAGCGGCGCCTGCCAGTTCGTGATCTACGAAAAGGGGCTGACTTCGTGCGCGATCCACAAGACCTGCCTCGAAGAGGGGCTGGACCCGTGGGTCTATAAGCCGCTCGGATGCTCGTTGTGGCCGCTGGCGATCCTCGACTACGAGGATGACGATGGCAACGACCGCATGCTCTTGACCATCTACGCGCGCGCGACTGAAGGGCTGTTCGAGAGTGAGCCCGACGGTGATAGCGCGGACGAGTCGTCGTTCGCCTGCCTCGTCGACAAATCGCCCGACTACGACCCGATGTACCGCAGCTGCAAGGAAGTCATCGCGCACACCTTCGGCGACGAGTTCTATCGCAAGCTCGACGTCGCGGCGCAGAAGCACCTGGCGCGCGCCTAGCGTAGTGCGCGTCGGGGTCGACTCGGGCGGGACGTTCACCGACGTCGTCGGAGTGGGCGCGGACGGCGTGGTCAGGGCGTACAAGCTGCCGTCGCAACCGGCGGCGCCGTGGCAGCCGGTCGTCGACGGGGCGCGGCAGCTGGCGGGGGAGGGCGCGGTCGACGAGCTGTCGCATTCGACGACGGTGGCGACCAACGCGCTGCTCGAGCGGCGCGGCGGGCCGGTGGCGCTGGTGACCACGGCCGGTTTCGAAGATGTGCTCGAGATCGGGCGGCAGGCGCGGCCGATCTTGTACGCGCTGCACCCCGCGCTGCCGGCGCCGCTCGTCGATGCGCCGTTGCGCTTCGGCCTCGCAGAGCGGCTCGCCGCCGACGGCAGCGTGCTGCAGGCGCCGTCGTCAGAGGCGCTGGCCGAGCTGCGTGCGCGCGTCGAGGCGGCCGTGCGCGAGGGCGGCGTGCGCGCCGTCGCCATCTGCCTCTTGCACGCCTACGCGAACGCGGCGCACGAGCGCGCCGTCGCCGAGGTGCTCTCGTCCCTGGGAGTGCCGCTGTCGCTGTCGTCGGAGGTGCTGCCGCTGCCGCGCGAGTTCGAGCGCACCTCGACGACCGTCGTCGACGCCTACGTGCGGCCGATTGTGGCGCCCTACCTGGCGCGACTCGACGAAGCCGGCTTCGCGCGCGTCCGCGTGCTGGCATCGAACGGCGGCGCCATGTCCGCCGCCGATGCCGCGGCGCGACCGGCACGTACGCTCTTGTCGGGCCCGGCCGCCGGCGTCGTCGGTGCGCTGGCAGTCGCGCGCGCGTGCGGCATCAGCGACGCCATCACCTTCGACATGGGCGGCACCTCCACGGACGTGGCCCTGATCGCCGGCGGCGAGGTCGCGCTCGCCGACGAGGCGACGGTGGCCGGCTGCGTGCTGCAGCTGCCGATGCTCGCCATCCACACCGTCGGCGCCGGCGGCGGATCGATCGCGTCGATCGATGCCGGCGGCGCGCTCAAGGTCGGTCCCGAGTCGGCCGGCGCCGAGCCGGGCCCGGCCGCCTACGATCGCGGCGGCACGCGCGCGACCGTCACCGACGCCAACCTCGTGCTGGGTCGCCTGCCCGCGTCGGGCCTCCTCGGCGGCGCCATGCCGCTGTCGCGCGAGCGGGCGCGCGCCGCCGTCGCTGAGCTCGCCGGCAAGCTCGGCGTCTCGGTCGAGGACGCGGCCGAGGATCTGCTCGCCGTCGCCGCCGCGGTCATGGCGCGCGCGATCAAGGTCGTCAGCGTCGAACGCGGTCACGACCCCGCGGCCTTCACGCTGCTGCCCTTCGGCGGCGCGGGCGCGCTGCACGCCTGTCAGGTCGCGCGCGAGCTGGGCATGCGTCGCATCCTGGTGCCGCCGTCGCCGGGCCTCTTGTCGGCGTACGGCGCGCTCACCGCCGATGTCGCCCACGACTTCGTCGTCTCGCTGATGCGACCGGCCGGGCCGCGCCTGACGCCCGCCGACGTCGCGTCCGCGTTCTTGCCGCTCACCGCGGCGGCGACGCGCGCGCTCGACGGTGACGAGGTCGAGCCGACGGCCCGCAGGCTCGAGCGCGCCGCCACCTTGCGCTACGCCGGTCAGTCGTTCGAGCTGACCGTGCCGCTCAAGCGCGCCGACGGCACCGTCCCCGACGATCTGGTCGCCGCCTTTCACGACGCCCACCGCGCGCGCTACGGCTACGCGCTCGACCGCGCCGTCGAGTTGGCGACGCTGCGGCTGCGCGCCGTCGGCAAGGTGACGCAGGTAGCGCCGCCGTCGGAGCGGCACGAGAGCGGCGCAGCGGAGCTCGGCCGCGCGTCACTGCGCCTCGACGGCCAGCTCCACGACGCGCCGCTCCTGGCGCGCCGCCGCCTCGTCCCCGGCGTCACCGTCGCCGGCCCGGCGCTCATCACCGAATATTCGTCGACGACGCTGCTCCCGCCCGGCGCCCGCGCCGAGGTCCTGCCTTCGGGCGCGCTGGCAGTTACCATCGGGTCGTGACCCGCCTCGTCCCGATCCTCCTCCTCCTGGCGGCCGGCTGCGCCCACGGTCCCGCGCCCGACCGCGCCGTCGCCGCGCCCGACGACCATCGCGCCGTCCTCGTCGAATTCTGGGCGGACTGGTGCGCGCCCTGCCACACCTTCGAGCGAGAGGTCCTGCGCGACCCAGAGATGAAGCGCGCGCTCGGCGGCGTGCGCTTCGTCCGCTACGACGTCGATTCCTTCGCCGGGAGCGCGGCCTACGAACGGCTCACCCGGCAGAGGCGCGTGCAGATCCCGATGTTCCTCGGCCTCGTCGACGACAAGGTGACGATGCGGCTCGCGGGCCTGCCCGAAACGTGGCGCCTGGTGCAGTTCGTCGACGAGCTGGGCGAGATCGGCGGCAGCGAGGCGGAGCTCGATGGCGCGCTGAAGGCCCGGCCCACCGACCCCAACCTGCTGCTACGCGCGGCGCGCTGGTACCGCATCCGTCGTCGCGATCCCGAGGCGATGGCGCAGCTCACGCATCTCGTCCAGCTTCCCGACGCCCCCGAGGAGACGCGCGCCGAAGCCGACTGGCAGCTCGGCCGCTACCTGCGCAAGGGCGCGCCGCGCGATCCGCGCGCGCCCGCCCAGTTCGTCCTCGCCCATCCGCGCTCGTCGCACGTCTACACCGCGCTCGATGTCGCCGCCATCCTCAGTGACGCGCCGCCCGACGAGCTGGCCGCCGCGATTCGCGCCGTCGCCGCTGCCTTTGCCGACGACTTCGGCGTGCGCAACGGGCTCGTCTACAGGGCCCTGGCTGCGCACCAATACGACGCCGCGTTGGAGCTGGCGCAGCGCAACCTCACGCTTCGTCGCGACGCGAACAGCTGGGACACGCTCGCCGAGGTCTACTACTACCGCGGCGAAGCGGCGATGGCCGTCTCGATCGCCGAGCGGGCCGCGGCGCTCGCCCCCGCGGATCGCGACGTGGCGAGCAATCTGGCGCGCTTCCGGCGGGCCAACGGCACTCCCTGTCCAGCCGTCGAAAACATGAGGAAGACCGGTTACCTGGCGCTTCCAGTCTTCTACGGCGAGACGCCCCGAGACGACTCTTGACGCCGCCCGCGATGGTGCTATAACTGATATTGAAAGTCGTTTTCAATATCAACCGTTGGGAGCAACGCCGTGATTGTTTGCCTGTGCTACGGAGTCTCGGATCGGCAAATCTGTCAGCTCGCGGACGAGGGCGCCTGCACCGTCGACCAGGTGACCGCCCGCTGCGGCGCCGGTGGCGACTGCGGCTCCTGCCGCAAGACGATCGCCGAGCTGGTGGGCGACGCCGCCGAAGCCGCCGACCAGATCAAAGCCGCCTAGCTCGCCCGACCTCCGATATAATCGTAAGATTGAGGAGGGGGTATGACTCGTAGTGCGTGGCTCACCGTCGCTGTGGCCGGCGTTCTGGTGGCCGGCTGTGCCAAGGCACCGCAAAAAGGCGGGCCCGGTCTTCCGCGGCCGACGTTCACCGCGACCGCCGATTACGTCGGCCTGCCGACCGCGCTCGACGGGAGCGCCTCGAGCGATCCCGCCGGCCGCGCGCTGACCTACGCCTGGCACTTCGTCTCGGTGCCGACGGGGAGCGTGGTCACGGACGCCTCTTTCGACAACGCCGGCGCCGCCACCGCAAAGTTCGTCGGTGATCGCGGCGGCACCTATCGCGTGTCGCTGGTTGCGACCACCTCCGACGGCGCGGTCAACGCCATCACCCAGGACGTCGTCGTGCCGACAGTGGCGCTCCTCTACTACGGCGCCAACATTCAGCAGAACAACGCCACTCTCGGAGCCGGCGTCGTCCGCTCCGACGGCACCGGCTCCCACCCGCTCGCCTGCGCCGACGTCTTCGATGCCGGCTGGGCGCAGAAGACCGATCCCGAGGTCCTCACCATCTCGCTTGCCGCCGGCGTGGCCGCGATTCGCAGCTTCGACGCGCCGTCGCCGCTGTTCGTATTTCCCAAGCTACAGCGCGTCGCCAATCCCAGTGGCGGCTCCGCGGCCGTGTTCAGCTACAACCTGTATGCCGCCAACGATCAGAACGACTGCAACGGCCGGCCGGCCACGCGCCTCGACACGACCGGCGGCGCCATCTTCGGACCGTCGCCGCAGCTCTACTTCTGGCCGCGTTTTTCGCCCGATGGCAAGCGCGTCGTCTTCCTCGCGCAATCGGTCGCCGGCAGCAACCCCGTCCAGGTCGTCACCGTCGGTGCCGACGGCGCGGCGCTGCGCATCGTCGGACCCATCGCCAATTCGACCAACGGCACTCCGACGAGCGCGCCGCTTTGGATCGACAACAACACGGTCGGCTGGGTGGAGAGCGCTTCGACGAGCGGCCCGTCCCGCTGGCGGGTCCAGAAGGCGACCGACGCCGCCGGTGCCGCGGCCAGCACGTACCTCGACTGCACGGGTGGCGCCGCCACGCCGGTGTTCGAGGTCATCAACCAGGTCGAGGTCGTCAACGGCGTCGTCCTCGTCTCGGGCGCCATCAACTCGACGCACAACACGACGCCGGGCTTCGTCGACATCTACCGCATGGCGCCTGGCAGCTGCGTCACCACCGACAAGCTCACCGACGAGACCGCCGGCTATTTTTCGGGCGACTTCGCCGTTTCGCCCGACGGCAGCAAGGTCGTGTTCGCGTCTACGCGCGGCGCGCCGCTCGACCTCGGTAGCAACGGCGGCTTTGCCAACGGCGACATCTACACGGTCAACGCAGTCGGCACTCCGACGGTCACGCGCGTCGCCGGCGATCCGGCTCTCTTCGACATCGGTCCGCGCTTCGTGGCCGGCGGCAAGCAGATCGTCTGGACCCAGCTGAGCAGCGTGCCGGCCGATCTCGCCACCATCGGTGCGCCGTCCACTGCGTCGCTCATGATCGCCAACGCCGACGGCACCAACGCCCACAAGGTGCTCGGCGGCGTCGAGAAGGCCGGCGAAGTCAACTACGTCCTCGGCGGCGGCAATCTCGGCTTCGGCTGCACGTGGGTGGGCGCTGCCGCCGGTGGCGGCGCGCTGCTCGTCGTGGCGCTGGCGTTGGTGGCGATGGCGCTGGTGCGGCGCCGCAAGATCTAGCGCCGCAGGGCCGCAGGCTAGAACCCGCGCGGCAGGCTAGAACCCGTACTTGAAGATCTGCACGCTCACCGTCGACGCGCCCTGCACGTAATTGACCGCGAACAGCGATGCCGGGGTTCCGGCCACTGCCGGAATCCAGCGCCGCCCACCCGTACCGCCGCCCGGCGGCGCGGCCACCGGCGGCACCGCGTCCCAGGTGTTGGTCGTCGGGTCGAACGAGTGCAACGCCTGCCCCTGGTCGAACACCCACGCCTTGCTCTTGTAGATGACGACGTACGGCATGTAGTAGCTCAGGTCGAACGGGATGTCGGCGAGCGCGGTCCACGCCGGCGTGGCGGCGCTGGTGTCGAGCACATTGAAGGCCCGGGTATTCTGGTAGTTGCTGCCGACGAGCGTACGGCCACCGAACACGTAGAGCTTGGCACCGACGGTGAAGGCGCCGGGGTTCTGCACCTTGATCGGGTAGGCGGTCGTGGTGCTGACGACGGGCGTGCCGCTGGTGACGTCGGCGACCTGAACGCTGTTCACATCGGTGCCGCCGCTCTGGCCCGAGACCATGTAAATCTTCGTTCCGATGGATGCGTGGCCCGCGTTCTGCCGCTGCGATGTGGTGGGCCAGTTGGCGACCTGGCTCGTCCATGCATGGACTCCGGCGGTCTCCAGGTACTCGAACCCGTAGCAGTCGTAGTAGAGCCGCGTGTTGACGATGGTGAACTTGCTGCTGCCGCCGCAATTGCCGCACCAGCACCAGTCGTTCTGGGACCCGCCCATGCTGAACGGCGGCATCGCCGGCTCGTCGGCGGCGGTCGGCGTCGACACGCTGATGTCGATCGACTTGAAGTACGCGGCAGCCGAGGCGCTGGGCTCGTTGGACAGATAGATGCGATTGCCGAGGCCGACCGCGTTGCCCACGTTGAGCAGGTCCACCATCGGGACCTCCGCCGTCTTGACCCAGATCTGCGTGCAGTTGAATCCGTTGCCGCTGAAGCCGGCGTTGCAGGTGCACGTGAACGAGCCCGGCGTGTTGCTGCAGGTGGCGTTGGCGTTGCAGCCTGCCGTGCCGCCGACGGCGCACTCGTCGATATCGGTGCAGGTCGTGCCGTCGCCGGTGTAGCCGGCCGGGCACGTGCAGGTCACCGTGTCGCCGCTCATGGCGCACTGCGCGGCGGGGTCGCAGATGCCGCACGGCCCCATGTCGACGCCGGCCATGTCGACGCCGCCGCCCGAGCCGCCGAAGGTCAGCGTGGCGGTCGTCGTCTTGCCGCGCGAGACCGTGGCCGTGCCGCTCGCCTGCGCGACGATCGCGCCCGCGGCGTCGCGCGCGTTGGCGGTGATCGACAGCATGCCTTCGCCGCTGGCGATCTCGAGCACCGTCGTGGTCGGGAAGGTGATGCCCCCCGCGGTATTGAGCGACGCGCTGGCGCTCTTGCCGGCGAGCTGCAGATCGAGATCGATGCGCGTCACCCCGGCCGGCGGCGCACCGGCGATGGCGAGCGTGACCGTGACATAGGTTCCGCCGCCGCACGACGCGGCGAACAAGAGGGCCAACAGCGACAGCTTTGCGCGCATCAGAACACCCTCGTCGTGCCGAGCTGCGAGGCCGGCGCGGTCGGCTGGAGTCCGAGGCCGAGCCCGATTCCCAGCGCTGCGCCGACGGCCACGCCGCCGACGATCGTCCAGACCCACCACTTCTTGTAGAGCGGCCTCGGGCCGCTGTCCTTCGGCTGCGCCGTCGCGGTCACGGTCGGCGTCAGGTCGGTCCGCGTCGCCGGCTCGGCAACCTTTGGCGGCTCGGCCCTGGGCGGCTCGACCGGCTCCGGCGCCGTCGTGATCGTTCCCGTCGGCGGCACCGTCGTATTGGGCGGCGCGGTGGTCACCGCACGCTGCTCCTGCACCTGCACCTCGAGCTGATGAATGCGCTGCTCGACCTCGCGCCGATTGGGCGCCTTGGGCGAGTTCGACAGGTACGACTTGTAGAAGAAGAGCGACTGCGGCAGGTTACCGTCGAGACGGTAGGCCTGGGCGATATTGTAGAGGAAGACCGGATCGGCCTTGCTGTTATAGGCCGCCTTGTACTCGTCGACGGCGCGCTTGAACTCGCCGAGGTTGAAGGCCTTCGAGCCGGCCTCGAAGTGCTTGCGGGCCTGGTCGGTATCCGTCGCTGGCGCCTGCGCTCGTGCCACTAGCGCCGCGCACAGAACCAATGCCGCGGCTGTCCCCTTCATCATCCCCATCCCCCCATTATACCGCACGCGCGGAGAGTTTGCGCGGGGTCGCGCGTGGGCCCGTCAGCGACGGAAGATGGAGGCGAGCGCGTGGCGGGCGGTCTGGCCGTTCATGTCGGCGATCGACGTGGTGAGCGGGATGTCCTTGGGGCACACCTGCACGCAGTTCTGCGCGTTGCCGCAGCCCTCGACGCCGCCCGGCTCCATGAGCGCCTCGAGCCGCGTCGCTTTGTGCATGTCGCCCGACGGATGCAGGTTCATCAGACGCGCCTGCGAGATGGGCGCCGCGCCGATGAAGTCCGACTGCGGCCCGTAGTTGGGGCACGCCTCCATACAGCAGCCGCACGCCATGCAGCGCGACAGCGCGTAGCGGATGTCGGCCAGCTCCGGCGCGTACTTGGGGCCAGGGCCGATGTCGTGCGTGCCGTCGATGTCGATCCACGAGTGCACGCGCTTGAAGTCGGCGAAGATGCGCGTGCGGTCGACGATGAGATCGCGGATGAGCGGATACTTGGTCATCGGCCGGAGCTCGATCGGCTGCTCCAGGTTGTCGACGAGCGCGGAGCAGGCCTGCATCACCCGATTGTTGATGAGCATGGTGCAGGAGCCGCACACCTCCTCGAGGCAGTTGGCGTCCCACACCACCGGCGTCGTCTTCTGACCGGCGACGGTCTTGGGATTGCGCTGAATCGCCATGAGCGCGGCGTGCACGTTGAGCCGCTCTTCCCACGGCACCTCGAACTCTTCCCAGCGCGGCGCCGCTCCGGGGTCGTCCTGGCGCTTGATCTTGAGCTGAACCGTTTTGCTCACGCGCGCTGCTCCGTCTTGGCTGCGGGTTGACGCGGCGGCGTCGACGCGGGACCGCCCTTGCCGCTGTAGTCGCGCAAGACCGGCTTGACCAGCGAGACGTCGACCGGCTCGTAGGTGATCTTGGGCCCGTGGTTGGCAGCCGCGTCGTAGCTGGCCATGGTCGTTTTCAAGAAGTTCTCGTCGTCGCGCTTGGGAAACTCGGGCTTGAAGTGCGAGCCGCGCGACTCGTCGCGCAGAAGCGCCCCGATGGTGATGACGCGCGCCAAAAGCAGCATGTTCCACACCTGGCGCGTGAACATGAGCGCCTGGTTGGCCTGCTTGCCGCTGTCGAGCACCGACGCCTTCTGCCAGCGCTCCATCATCTGCTGGATGGTGGCGTCGACCTTCATGAGCTCCGCGTTGTGGCGCTCGACGGTGACGAAGCTGTTCATGAGATGACCGAGCTCCCACCAGATCCGGTACGGGTTCTCGTCGCCCTCCTTCTTGCCGACCGCCGCGAACTCGGCGGTGAGACGCTGCTGCTCGCGGTCGTAGACCGTCGAAGGCGCGACGCCCGACGACGCGTAGTTGTCCGAGTGCGCGTAGGCGACCATCCTCGGCCCGCACACCATGCCGCCATAGATGCAGCTGATGAGCGAGTTGGCGCCGAGGCGGTTGGCGCCGTGGTACTGATAGTCGACCTCACCGACGGCGAACAGCCCCGGGATGTTGGTCATCTGATCGTAGTCGACCCACAGCCCGCCCATCGAATAGTGCACGGCGGGGAAGACCAGCATCGGCGTCTTGCGCGGATCTTCGCCGGCGAACTTCTCGTAGATCTCGACGACGCCGCCGACACGATTGGCGATCTCGTCGGGGCCGCGCCCCTGCGAGACATCGCGGTCGGGGTCGACGATGTCGAGGTAGACCTGGTCCTTGCCGCCCACGCCGAGCCCGTCGTGGCGCACGGCCTTGAAGATCTCGCGCGAGGCGATGTCGCGCGGCACCAGGTTCTTGTACTTCGGGTATTTCTCCTCGAGGAAGTACCAGCGCTCGTCCGCGGGAATCGTCAGCGGGTCGCGCGTGTCGCCCTTCTTCTTGGGCACCCAGACGCGGGCGCCTTCGCCGCGCAGCGATTCGGAGATGAGCCTGAGCTTGTCGGGGCCGGCGATGGCGGTGGGGTGAACCTGGATGAACTCGCCGTTGGCGTAGATGGCGCCCTGCTGATAGACGACGGCGGCGGCGGTGCCGGTGTTGACCACCGAGTTGGTCGACTTGCCGAAGATGACGCCCGGACCGCCGGTGGCGAGCGCGACGGCGGCGGCGGGAAAGGTGTCGAGCTTCATCGTGGCCAGATCCATGGCGACGATGCCGCGGCACTGGCCCGCGTCGTCCTTCACGACGCCGACGAACTCGTGACGCTCGAAGCGGCGCACGCGACCGGCGACCTCGTGGCGGCGCACCTGCTCGTCGAGAGCGTAGAGGAGCTGCTGCCCGGTGGTGGCGCCGGCGAAGGCGGTGCGATGGTGCAAGGTGCCACCGAAGCGGCGGAAGTCGATGAGCCCCTCGGCGGTGCGCGTGAACGGGACGCCCATGCGGTCGAGGAGATAGATGACCCCCGGCGCGGCGTAGCACATGGCCTTCACCGGCGGCTGGTTGGCGAGGAAGTCGCCGCCCTTGACGGTGTCGACGAAGTGGATCTCGGGGGAGTCGCCTTCGCCCTTGGTGTTGACCGCGCCGTTGATGCCGCCTTGCGCGCAGACCGAGTGCGAGCGGCGGCAGGGCACGAACGAGAAGACGTCGCACTCGAAGCCGGCCTCTGCGATCTTGATGATCGTCATGAGGCCGGCGAGCCCGCCGCCGACGACGACGAAGCGGGGCTTAGTGGGTTGAGCGGCTGCCATGATGCCTCACGCTGGGATGTTGATGAATGCGCGCAGCGACGCCAGCGCGACCGCGAGCAGGGTGACGCCGATGAGACCGCAGGCCAGCCCCCAGATGTTCTGCGAGCGCGGGCTGACCGTCAGGCCCCAGTGGTAGGCGAGGTTCCACAGGCCGTTGGCGAAGTGGAAGACCGCGCACAGGACGCCGACGAGATAGATCCAGAAGACCTGGATGCCGAAGTGCGTGGAGCGCAGGTAGTGGTGCATGAACTCCGTCGAGACCAGCGCCTGGCCGTTGACGTGCTGCAGGTAGTCGGCGTCGGGATGGACGAGCGGCGCGAAGCGCGTGTTCCACACGTGATAGCCGATGTAGAAGACGAGGATGACGCCGGTGATGCGCTGGAACAGGTACATCCAGTTGCGGCCGTAGCCGTAGATGCCGACGTTGGGGCGCGCCGACTTGGCGACGAAGAGCCCGTAGGCGGCGTGATAGAGCAGCGGCAGCCCGATGAGGCCGATCTCGGCAAAGATGATGATCGGGTTGGTCTGCAGACCGCTGACGACCTCGTCGAAGCGTTTGGCCCCGCCGGGGCCGACTACCTGGAAGTTCGAGTAGAGGTGCTCGATGAGGAAGGCGCCAATCGGAACGAAGCCGGTCAGCTCGAAGAGTTTCTTGGCAAAATAGCGAGTCCGGGCCGACGCCATCCGAGGGGCTCCTTGCAGTCGCGCGCGATACTGATTCGCTGGATTTGTAATGTCAAGGCGGCGTGACGCAATACGTTAAGCGTCAAAGCGGGGTGGCGACGCGATAGATGGGGACGAGGTCGAGCTGCTCGTCCCAGCTCGGATGCTTGCGATAGAAGAAGTCGACCCGCTCGTGCGGGCTCTTGGCGAAGGCCGGGTCCTTGAGCCGACGCTCGAACTCCGCCTTCACGGCCGGGTCCTGCATCATCTTCTCGGCGACGTCCTCGAGCACATAGTCTTCCATATATTCTTTTTGCTCGAAGACCGCGTTGAAGTAGCCCCAGCTCACCAGCGAATCGGGCGCCTCGGGCTCGAGGATCTGCGCCGCCAGCCGCGCGCGCGGCTGCCCCACCGGCACGAAGAGCCCGCCGGCGACGAAGCTGCGCGACTCCTTGGACCACTTGCCGCGCACGGTCACCATCGGGCGCCCTTCGAAGGTCTCGGCGCGCCGCTTGATGTCGTCGGCGCGGAAGGCTTCGACGTCCATCGTCTTGGGCGCGGCCACCTCGTGCGAGACGATGCCGTGCACCGCCAGCTTCGCCGCGACCAGATCGCCGAAAGCGCGCGGCACGTACCAGCCCGCCCGCGGCAGGGTCGCGGTCACCGTCGGAATGAGCACGCCGTAGAACGGCACGCGCCATACCTCGGGCTTCGTACGATCATACTGAATGCGGGTCACCGTCGAGATCGCCGACGGCGAGCGCTTGTACGCGTAGCCGAGGAACTCGAGGGGCTTCGGCTTCGAGACGTCGGGCCGCCATCCGAGCGCCAGGGGCCTCCCGGCCAGCGGCTCGGCCTCGGCCGCCTTCTCGGCAGCGCGCCACTCTTCGCCGTGCAGCGTCAGCTCGCCGAGAACGGCGACGACGGCGTCGTGGGTCGCCTTGACGCGCGTCGCGTAGTCCTTCCACGAGTGGGTCTCGACGAGGATCGCGAGTCGATTGCGCGAGGCCCAATAGGCGTCGGAGAATCGGGGGGTCGAGGCCATCGCCGAGAAGCCGCCCGACGGATCGTCGTTCTTCATGAACATCGGATAGAAGTCGACGATCGGCAGATGCTTCTCGGCCGCCAGCGACTCGCGCACCTTTTCGCGCAACGCCGCCGCGGCCGCCGCCAGTCCTGCGGGCGCATCGGCGATCGACGCGCCGGGCGCGACCAGAAAGGCGATCTCGTGCTGGAACTCGGCGCCGTCGGTGACGTGGAGGTCCATGTAGATGACGGGGTCCTCCTTGCCGAGGAGCGCCAGCATGGCGCGCATCTCGGGCGCCTCGGCCTTGACGTAGTCGCGGTTGAGGTTGAGGTTCTGCGCGGTGACGCGCCAGCCGCTCTCCTCGGGGCCGATCTGATTGGGCCGATTGTGCGCGCCGAAGCGCTCGTGCCCGTCGACGTTGAACACCGGCACGAACACGACGCGCACCTTGTTCAGATCGACGCCGGCGAGCTTGCCCTCGAGGAGCTCGCGCAAGACCAGAAAGCCCGCGTCCTTGCCGTCGATCTCGCCGGCGTGGATGCCGCCCTGCACCACGAGCGTCGGCTTGCCCTTGGCACCGACGGTAAACGCCAGCATCGGGCGGCGCTCCGGCGTCTGCCCGAAGGTCGCGCACTTCACCTTCGGATAGGCGCGCGGGAATTCCCTACAGAGCCGAACGACCTCTTCGTAGCGGCCCGTCTTGGTGAAGCCCGACTGCTCGGCCAGCGTCGACAGCGCAGCCTTCGGCGCGAGCAGCGCCACCCACGACGCCGCGACCAACGAGAGCGCGGTCACAGCGCGGCGGTGTCGTCGGACGGCGGGGTCGCCGATGCGCGCTGCGCCCCGAGGACGGCGTAGGCGATGGCGACGGCGAAGTAGAGCATCCAGAAGAGCGGCACGTGCAGCTTCACGAACGGCAGCGCCGCGTCGAGGATCACCGCCGGCGTCAGCGCGTAGACCGCGATATTGAAGAGCGAGCCGAACGACAGCCGGCTGCGCGATCCGATGAGCGCCGCCAGCACCAACAGGAACGCCTGCATCGACTTCACGAACAGGTACCAGCCGCACAGGATGGCGGCCAGATAGAACGGCACCACCCGCATCCAGCGGGCGATGAAGGCGCGCACGACGTCGGGTCCGACGGTGCCGTCGGGGAAGCGGGTGAGCGGAATCTCCTGCTGCTTGTCGTTGGTCTTCACCGACAGCACGGTGCGCTTCAGGAAGACGCCGATCTCGTCCTCCTCGAAGTCCTGGCGCACGCCGGTGGTGTCGATGATCGCCACCATCTGCTTGCCCGAGTCGTCGCGACCGAGGCGCTTGATCCAGGGCTGCTCGACGTCGGCCGAGGCGCGGCCGTTCTTGATCGTGATGGTCGGGATCTCGTCGAGGTGCGGATCGAGCTGTCGCACCACGTCGCGCAGCTTCAGCGTCCACAGCGTCGTCGTCGACGCCGCCGAGATGGCGACCAGGAGGAAGAGGTAGACGAGCGTGCGGCGCGTGCGCTGCTTGGCCACGCGCGCGAACACTCCGAGATCGAAGCTGACGCGGCTGAGCGCCTCTAGATGAGACATGCCGACATTGTACGTAGCGGCTTCGAGAAAGCTACCGTGCGGCGTGACCGGCGGCGGGTCGCGTGATTACGCGTATCCCCAGCGACGGCGGAGCGCCCAGTTGAGCCCCAGGCAGCCGGCGGCGACGAGGAGCATCCACCAGCGGCTCCAGACCTCGACGTCGCGGTGCTGATTGACCCGCACCACGCGCGGCGGCCAGAAGGTCAGCCCCTCGAGCGATTCCCCGGGGCCGCGCATGCTGCCGCCGGTCACGGCGGCGACGGCGCGCAAGATGTCGTCGCGCGCTTCGGGCTCTTCCAGCTCGCGACCGGCGCCGCGGACGAGGAACACTTCGTCCTCCTCGACCGGTCGTCCGGCCAGGGTGGCGCGCGCGGTGATGCGATAGCCGCCCGGCGCCGGCGGCGGCAGCTCGAAGATCAGCTCGCCGTCCTCGTCGGTGACGCCATGTTGCGCCGAGACCGGCTCGAGGCGCGCCGTCGACGAGATGTCGAGCACCGTCGGGATGCGCGACACGGTCACGTCGAGCTTGGCGCCGGCGAGCGGCTGATAGTCGGTGCCGAGCGCGCGCACCGTCACCTGCACGCGCTGCCCGCGGGCGTACTCGGGCTGATCGGTCTCGATGCGCAAGAAGGAGAGCGCGGGATCGCGAATGAGCCAGCGGATCGCCGAATCCCAGAAGCGCTGATAGGCGCGGCCGCGATCGTCGCCCGCCTTGTCGGCGAAGCCCCAGCGCCAGGAGTCGTCGGAGGTGAGCGCCAGGACGCGGCCCTTGCCCGCTTCACCGACGGTGAGCACCGGCAGGGGGCGGCCGTCGGAGTCCTTGCGCGTCGGGTGCACGCCGAGCACCGTCGAGCCGGGGCGCGCGCGCGCGACCAGGTTGGTGCCCTCGAGCTCCGGCAGCTCGTTCCAGCGGGCGCGGTTCTGCGCCACGTCGAGCTTGAGCGCCATGAGCGGATGGGCGACGCCGGCCGGTGTGAGCTGCAGCTTGAACGGCTGAAGGTCGACCAGCTTCTCGGGCGGCCCGTCGGGCACGAGATCGACGGGCAAGACGTCGGCGACGGGCGTTCCGGCCCAGCCGCCCGAGGTGAACGAGAGATCGCCGCCGATCATCGCCAGGCCCCCGCCCTCTTCGACGTAGCGCTTGATCTCGCCGAGGTAGGCGCCGATGCCGTAGGGCCCATAGTTGAAGTTCTGCAGGAACACGAGGTCGAAGCTGCGCAGCTGCTCCTGAAACAGCTCCTCGGTGGGGAAGGGGATGAGCGACAGCTCGTCCGACGGCACCAGCTCGATATCGGTCGGCGTGCGCAAGATGAAGAACGCGACCAGATCGACGTTGGGGTCGTGCTTGAGCTGTCCGCGCAGATAGCGCACGTCCCACGCCGGGCGGCCGGTGACCTGCAGGACGCGGATCTTGTCGCGGATGACCTTGAGCAAAAAGGCGCGCGCGTTGTTCTCGGCGATGGCTTCGCCGTCGAGCAGCGGGGTGGCGATCTCGTAGAGGTACTTGCCGACGCGCTCGGGCGTGAAGCTGAAGGCGACGCGATACTCGGTGCGGCCCGGCTCGACGGTGACCTCGGCGACCTTGATGGGAACGCCGTCGCGCCGGAGGATGACCGGGAGCGTCTTGCCGTCCCAACCGGGCCCGCGGCCGACGACGCGCACCACCGCTTCGATGGTGACCGCGGTGCGCACGAAGGCGAAGTCGTCGGCGAGGACGCGCGCGATGGCCACGTCGGTGAGCCCCGGTTTGCCGACCCAGGCGCCGTGCACCGGCGCGTCGAGCGACTTCAGAAAATCGGTCGAGTCGGCGTCGAGGGCGCCCGCCGCGCCGGCGGCGTTGCCGAGCCGGCCGTTGTCGACGCCGTCGGAGACGACGATGACGCCGCCCAGATCGCGCCCCTCGTAACGCCCGCGCAGGGCGGCCAGCGCTTCTCTGAGCCGCGTCGCATCGCCGCGCGTCGGCGGCGCCGCCGTGATCGCCTCCGGCGTAGTCGGCTCGAGCTTGTCGCCGTAACTATAGAAGTCGATCACATGCTCGCGCCCGAGCTGCGCGAACGTGTTGCGCTCGGCGCGCAGCCACGCCGCGGCCCGCTCGGCGCGCGACGGCTGCTTGGGATTCTCCTTGAGCCGCATCGACTCCGAGCCGTCGACGAGCACCGCCACGTGGTTGGGCAGCCGGGTCACGTTCTGCAGCCGCACCGCCGGCTCGAAGAACAGCACCAGCGAGGCCGTCACCGCGCCGAGCCGCAGCGCCAACAGGATCCAGCGACGCGACGCCCGCTCGTCGTGACGCAGCGCCCGCCACGCGAAGAACACGATCGCGCAGGCGCACAGGATCGCCGCAGCCTGTCCAACGCGTCCCCACGGTGCCAGCGAGACGATATGCCACTCGTCGTAAGTCAATGTCGGCTGTCAGCTGGGGATTGCCACTGCCGTCGCCGCAGGATGAACGGCACGTGCACCTGATCGGTCTTGTAGTCGAGGCAGAGCGCGTACATCGCCAGGTTGATGCCGAGGCGGAAGGCCATCTCGCGCTGCTGGTCGCCGCCCGGCAGCACCTCGTGCTCCCACTGCCCGAAGTTGTCGCGCGCCCACGCGCCGCCCATGTCGTTCTGCGAGTAGACGACCACCAGGCGCCCGTCGTGGATGACGCCCTCGAGGTACGGCACCGCCGCCACGCGACCGACCGGCGTCTTCAACAGGTAGAACGACTTGTAGACCACGTGATCGGCCGAGATCTTCTGCAGCGGCTCGCGCGGGAAGAGCCGCGCCACCAGCGCGCGCACCGACTGATCGAAGCCGCCGCCCGGCCGCGGGTCGGCGCCGTCGATGACGAGGAAGCCGCCGGTCTGCAGATGGCGCCGCAGCCGCGCCACGTCGGCCTCGTCGAACGTCGGCAGGGCCGCGTCGCCGGCGAGATAGAGGAACGGGTTGCGCTTGAGCGCGGCGTCGTCGCTGAGGCGGACCTCGATGGGATCGAGCGCCGCTTCGATCGACGTGCGCTTTTCGATCTCCCACGCCACGCGCCGCGCCGCCGTCGGGCGCGGATTCCAGTTGCCGGAGTATTGGATCTGCGCGACGCCGAGCTTGTCCTTGTCGCCCATGGCGTGCGCCGCGGCCGGCGCCAGCAGCACGAGCGAACCGAGGGCGAGGAGGTAGATCGCACGCATCATCGCACCTCGATCTTTAGCACACGGTCGTGTAATACGTTGCCGTGCACCGCTTGCTCCTTCTCGGCGCGCTCGGCGTCGCAGTCGCCGGCTGCGACAGCTCGGGCGTGGCGCCGCCGCCGCTCGACCGCTGCGACGTCGCCACCGGCGGCAGCGTCGACGCCCTCGAGATCGGCGGCGCCAGCGAGGCCGACCTCTCGGGCACGCCGCCGGCGACGTTCACGCCACTGGCGGAGGGCGACGGCGTTCCGCTCTTGCGCGGCAATCAAGGCGCCTACATGGTGGGCTTCGTCTTGCGCGTCCGCGGGGCCGCCGCGCCCGAGTGCCTCGACCAGCGCACCGTCGTCAGCGACACGGCCGGCATGCGCATCACGGCGGCCTCGATCCCGCTCAAGACCTACGCGCGCCCCGACGGCACACGCATGACCGCCGCTTTGTGGATGCCCGCCGAATACCCCGCCACCTTCAGCGTCACCGTCGACGCCGCCGGCCAGTCGCTCACGCGCCACCTGCATCTCAATCTCGTCAAATAGGCACGCGCCTTGCTCCCTGGCGGGCGCATGCGCACGATGTGGCCGATTCTTCTGGTTCTGGCAGGCTGCGGTCCGGACAGCGGTGGCGGGGCGGCGCCTCCGAGTAGCTTCGTAGTCGACAGCTGCCTGCCGAAGCCGGCCCGCGTCGACGGGATCTCGCTCGTTCGTTCGGACGGCAGCCCCGTCGAGCTACACGGCAACTTTCCGCTGCGCTCCGGTAGCCAGGGGCTGCCGATGGTCGACGTCTACGTCCACATCGAGGGCGAGGTCGACTCCTGCGTCGCCGTCGCGGCGCACGCCAACTACGGCGGCGCCTCGGGCGGTCTCCTCGTCGACGCCGTCAATCACACCGTGCACGTCTTCATGGGGCCGGTGAACAACGGCTTCGCGTTCGACGTCGAGATCGGCGGCCAACAGCTGCACGCCGACGTCGCCTACGAACGGGTCACCGCGCTGCGCTGATTTGCACGGGCCGCTCGCGCCGCGTACGATGGCGCCGTGGCACTCGAAGGCGCTCACGTCCTCATCACCGGCGGGGCCGGCTTCATCGGCTCCCATCTCGTCGAGCACCTCAGCCGGGGCGCTGGCAACCGCTTGCGCATTCTCGACACCTTCCGTCGCGACGCGCTCCGGCCGGCGCGTCTGCACGAGCTGCCCAACGTCGAGCTGATCGAGGGCGACGTCATGGACGCCGCCGCCGTCGGCCGCGCCATGGAGGGCATCAGCCACGTCGTCCACCTGGCGTCGATCGCCGGCGTCGACACGGTCATGAAGATGCCGGCGCTGACGATGCGCGTCTCGCTGCTCGGCACCGCCAACGTCCTCGACGCCGCGCTCGCCTCGGGCAACTGCAAGCGCTTCATCGACTTCTCGACGTCGGAGGTGTTCGGCCGCTACGCCTATCACGTTACCGAGTTCGACGTGACCACGCTCGGCGCCGTCGGCGAGGCGCGCTGGACCTACGCCGTCGCCAAGCTCGCGACCGAGCACCTCGCGATGATGTACCACCGGCAGCACGCGTTCCCCTCGGTGTCGATCCGCCCGTTCAACATCTACGGGCCGCGCCAGGTGGGGGAGGGCGCCGTCCACCACTTCATCGTGCGCGCGCTCCGCGGCGACCCGCTCGC
>JAQBQH010000013.1 GCA_028287105.1 Myxococcales bacterium | reverse complement strand
GGACAATTCGACAAGCCTACTCCTCTGGCCGTCGCGCCGCGAGCCTCTCTGTTTGCAGGATCGTGCATGAACGCCGGAGGACTGTGCGTAGCAGAATCGGTCGACGCGACCTACGCTAGCGAGCATGACGATCACACGCGGGTATGCCGTTCACGCGCCCTCGCAGCGCTTTCAGCCGTTCACGTTCGAGCGCCGCGCGCTCCGCGACGACGACGTAGCGATCCGTATCGAGCACTGCGGCATCTGCCACACCGACGTTCCACTCGCGCGCGACGACTGGGGCTTCTCCCAGTTTCCGATGGTGCCGGGCCATGAGATCACCGGTATCGTCACTGCAGTGGGAGCCCAGGTGATCAGCTTCGCGCCTGGTGATCGGGTGGGCGTCGGGTGCTACGTCGATTCGTGCACGACGCTCCCGACACGCGACAGCGATCGTGAGCAGTACCGCCCGGGCTTGGTGTTGACCTACAACGGCTCTGAGCGCGACTCGGATCTGCCGACATACGGTGGCTACGCGGAGTCGATCGTAGCGAACGCGGACTACGTTGTTGCGATCCCCGCGAGCGACGTCCGCTACCGCTTCGTCCTCGACGTTGGTGCGCACTTCGCGCAACGGGGGATCTGATGCTCGACCACGTCGTCGTGTCCGTGAGTAACCTCGAGCGTTCTGCCGCCTTCTACAAGGAGGCGCTCGCGCCGCTCGGACACACAGGCCACGTGGTGTACGAGGGCGACGCAGGCCATGCGGCGTTGCGGGGCTTTGGCGACGCGGACGAGACGTACCTATTGCTCAAACGTGGCACGCCCGCGCCGCATGCCGTGCACGTCGCCTTCGTCGCCAAGAGCAAGAAGGCCGTGGACGCCTTCTACCGTGCTGCAATGTCGGCCGGCGGACGCGACAACGGGCCGCCCGGCCCGCGCCCTCACTATTTCCCCGGCTACTACGCGGCCTACGTGCTCGATCCAGATGGGTACAACGTCGAGGCCGTCTTCCAGAAGCGATAGCCGTCTCGCGTTCTCAGGGCCGCCGCGCAGACCGCGCACTCGTCCTGCCCAACCGGTCGCCGCAATGTGCAACGAGGTCGTCGATGAATAGGCGCACTGCGGGCAGAAGTCCGCGGCGTGCCGGGAAGACGATGTGGACGATCCCCTCTTGCGCGTACCAGGCCGGCAACACGTGAACGAGCTTTCCAGCGTCGCATGCAGGAAGGCAAAGATGGTCTGGAAGCAGAGCGATGCCGAGCCCGTCGATGGCCGCCTCCCGGAGGAGGGCGACGTCGAGCGAGCAAATCCGGGGCTGGTGGCTCAACGTCGCCGAGGCTCCGTTCGGCCCAACGAGGTCCCAGCGGTCGCGTTCGAGGGTCTCGCTCATCGTGAGCGTGGGAACGCCTTTCAGTGCCTCGATGCCCTGCGTGCGCCGCAACTTCTTTGCGATGCTGGGCGCGCATACGAGCACGCGGCGCGATTTTCCGAGCGGCTTCATGACCAGCGAAGCGTCATCTTCGAGCGTCTCTCGGACACGGATGGCGATGTCGATACGCTCCGCGATGAGGTCGATCCGCCGATTCGTCGCATAGACGCGAAGACTGACCTTCGGATAGCGCGCGGCAAACGCGAGGGCTGCGTCGGCGAATGGCCCCTCGACGAGACCTGTCGGGCAAGCCACTCTGACGAGACCGTGCGGCTCGCCGCGCGCGTCCGAGACGACCGCCTCCGCGAGCTCCGCCTCCTCGAGCATGTTCTGGCAGCGCTCGTAGAAGGCCTTGCCCACCTCCGTCACCTGGAAGCGCCGACTCGAACGCTCGATGAGTCGGACACCCAGCTCGGCCTCCAGCCGAGCAACGCGCCGACTCAGCTTCGATTTCGGCTCGTTCAGGGCGCGGGCCGCGGCGGCGAAGCCGCCACTCGAAACAACGTGAGCGAAGAAGGAGAAGTCGTTCAGATCCATCGTTCCATTCCTGGAACGCAGCGTCCAACTTTTGCGGCCTGCCGTCCAGATCGTTCCAACCCTAGCTTCCTTGGGGAGGAGACAAACCATGGGCAGGTTGGAAGGGAAGATCGCAGTTGTCACTGGCGGCAACAGCGGCATCGGTCTTGCGACCGCGAAGAGGTTCGTGGCAGAAGGCGCGTTCGTCTTCATCGCCGGTCGACGACAAGCGGAGCTCGATGCCGCGGTCGCCGAGATCGGAGGAAGTGTCGTTGGTGTGCGGTGCGACGTCGCGAATCTGGCCGACCTCGACGGACTGTTCGCCGAGGTCAGGCGCAAGAAGGATCACGTCGACGTTCTCTTCGTCAACGCGGGCCTGGGAGAGTTCTCGCCCCTGAGCAAGATCACGGAGGCACACGTCGACAAGACGTTCGGCGTGAACGTGAAGGGAACCATCTTCACCGTGCAGAAGGGGCTGCCGCTGATGCGCGAGGGGGGCTCGATCATTCTCACCGGTTCGTCGAGCGCGAATCGCGGAACGCCGGCGTTCAGCGTGTATAGCGCCTCCAAAGCGGCGATTCGTGCGCTCGCGCGCAATTGGATTGTCGACCTGAAGGGGACAGGCATCCGCGTAAACGTCCTCGTCCCAGGGCCGACGTCGACACCCGGGCTCCTCGGTCTCGCGCCGAACGAGGAGAGCGCCCGCGCAATGACCGAGAGCATGGCCGCGAGTAGCCCTCTTGGTCGCATGGGGCGACCTGAGGAGACGGCGAGCGCGGCACTCTTCCTGGCCTCGGACGAGAGCGCTTTCATGGACGGCTCGGAACTGTTCGTCGACGGTGGGTCGTCTCAGATCTGAGCATCTGGGCAAGGAGATTCGAGATGAGCAAGAACGACGCCGGGCACCTCGCGCACGAGTTTCTGAGACGCATGGGAGCAGGCGCAGCGCCTGCAGAAGTCGCCGCACTCTTTAGCGAGCAGTTGGAGTGGGAGATCGCTGGTGACAACGGCGCGTTGCCGTGGATCGGCAAGAAGTCCGGCAGGAAGGCGGTCGCTGACTTTATCAGCGATGCGCTCGTTCTCATCGAACGGCTGCGCTTCGACGTGAAAGACATTCTCACCAGCGATACGCGCGCCGCCATTGTGGGCAGCCTTGCGTCGAGGGTGAAGCGGACGGGCCGGATCATCGAGACCGACTTCGTGGTCGTGCTCACGGTGGCGAACGGCGAGATCATCCGCTTTCAGATGTTCGAAGACAGCTTCGCCGTTTCGCGGGCCACCCGGGGGTAAACGACCACGTCACTGTTTCCTGAGCACCATGGGCGCGATCTTGGCTGGCCGGCCGCCGACCATGAGCGCGCCGTCGAAGAGGAGCTGTACGTCTTCGCCCGCCGGCAGCGGGCTGTAGCGGAAGGCGATGTGCAGCTCGCGCGTTTCGCCGGGATGCGCGATCACCTCCTCGTCGTCGCGATCGTATTCCCAGGAATCGGTCTCGTGTGGGCAGCGCAGCCGCACCCGGCTGCGGGTCAGACGCGCCGGTTTGTCTCCCCGATTCTCGAGCTTGAGGCAGACTCGCAGTTCCTTCTGCTCGGGCAGGCCCGCCGAGCCGCCGACTTCGGGCGGTAGGTTCGTCGGCGGCTCGAGCGACTTCATCACCGACTCGGGCGACGTCGCGGACGAGCCACAGAACGTGACGCCGACGCCGTCCGTGGGCGTCGACGGCTTGACCGCGACGAACGGAGTGCACCCGATCGCCAGCAAGACGACGATATGCCAGTCCTTGTTCGTTCTGCGCACGACGGGATTATATGGTCAATCCAGATGGCGCGTATCGCCAGCGCGCGAGCCGAAGATAGAGCCTCGTTGGTCGTATTCTCGTCGGGCGCGGCGTGGTCAGTCCCCATCATGGCACTGTGCCGACACAAGCGACACAGCGGTGCAGATTGTGCCGACACAGGACGGCGGAAGTGCTGGGCGAAACTCCCGCGGCACCAGGCACGACGGTTGCTACCGAGCGCGCCGGGGAGGCTCTCATGAGATATTCACGGTCGCGCGCGGCCGTTGTGCTTCTCGTGGCGCTCAGTGGGTGCGCTGCGACGGGCGACGGTCCGGACGGGAAGAAGCGGGTCATCGGCAACGCCACGGCCGTCGACGGCGCGGGGATGTGCACCATCGATGGCCCATCGCCGGGCTACACGCTGACGGGCTCGGGGCCGACCGCGGGGATGACCCTCGACGTGCCGAGCGGAGCAGTCCGCGCCGGAGCCGTCGTCGGTATGGGCGTCCCTGCGCGCGCCACACAGCTGGCGGCTCGGTCCTCGTTGCCAAGCAACTTGAAGCTCGTCGCTCCCGGGACGATGCTCGAGGTCACGCCACCCCGCACGATCTTCACCGTCCCCGTGACGCTCGAGGTGGCTGCGCCCGACCCGGCGCTCGGCCCGCTGATCGCCGCGGTCTTGCCCGACGGCGCCGAGACCTGGCATCTCCTGCCCGTCACCGTCAGTCGCGACACGGCCACCATCGTGACCGATCGCTCCGGCATCGTGGCCGTCTATGTGCAGCAGCTCTGCGCCACCGGGGCGTGCATGTCGCCGGATCCCTGCCGCGAGGCCGTCTGCCAGCGCAACGCCGTCTGCGCTTATCCCGTCAAGCCAAACGCTACTTCGTGCAGGACGGGCGGAGTGTGCTGTGCAGGCAAGTGCGTCGGCAGCGACACCGCCCCGGTCGACTGTCGTCCCCGTCCGCCTCAGATCCCGTTGAGCTTCACCATCGGTGAGCGGCCGTGCCGGTCGGGAGACGAGACGCTCAAGGACTACGCGGTCAGGTGCGACAAGGCGATGGGGGGCGTGACCGTCCCCGACTTCGATTGCGACGACGGCAAGTCCACCGACGTCATGGACCGCTATGGCGACACATGGGACTCAGTCAACGACAAGTGCGCCGCCCCCAACGTCCTCAACGGCAAGTGCGATCCTGGAAGCCGTTTCCATGTCCTGCACCGCGGCGACGGCACCGACGGCACCGACGGCGTCTACATCGTTGCCCACTGCCGCAAGGAAGCGACACTCGCCAATGGGCCCAACTCAGCCCAGCTTCAGAATCCCAAAGGGTTCTACTCCGACGTCGCGGTCATCCAGTACAACTCGAACACCGGCGCGACCTGCTTCTACCAGGCGCTCGCCGGCACCGGGCAGGGGCTTTTGCACTCGGCGCCGGCACCCACGAGCGGAGACACGTCGTACTGGCTCACCCCGTCGTCAACCGCAGGCATCCAATGCGGCAGCTGCCACGACAGCGGACCCTTCATCCGTTCGCCCTATCTCGCTCAGCTCGGACAGGTGTGGCCCTTCGAGAACGATCTGACGAACGCGTTCAACCCGTACAATCCGAATCAGCCCAAAGCGGATCCGAACTTTCTGCCGGGCACTCTCGATGCGGAAATAGGCGGGGCGTGGAACGGCACGCTGCCATATAGCTTCACGGGGCTGAATTTTCAGTCGTGGCGAAGCTGGTCCGTGACCAAGAAGGGCAATCTATGTACGAATTGCCACCGCCTCGCCTACAGCCAAGCCAGCGGCAATTGGAGCATGGGTCAAGGAACGGCCGTCGAGATGGGGCTCGTCGCGACCAATCCAGAGCAGGGCAGCGCGTTCGTCGAGAACCAACAGACGACGAAATGGAAGCACGGCCATTTCGCGCTGGGCGTAAGCTCACCGGTTTGGATGGTGGCTGGTTTGAACTTCACGGACAACCCCGCGAACAACACCAGCGCAAAAGACATGCGAACCTGTGCGCAGAACCTCATGAACGGTACGCCCGAAGAGGGATGCAATTCCCAGCTCCTCGCGGTCGGGGACACCTGCCCTCCGCCGTCCTTCTCGATCCCTGGTCCCGATCCGAATGGTGGTGACAATCCGTGGCAGCACACCGGGAAGCAGCCTCTCGGCAACCCGGGCGGCAGGCTCGGGTTCTACTACTTCACTGAATTACACGGTCCCCTCTATCAGACCTCTCCATGGGATCCCACCGTCGATTCGGCGGAGATGATCAATACCGCTGCGCCCTGGGCGCCGCCGTCGAGCTTCCACGGGAGCTATCTGCGACTGTATGCAGAGGGCAACCCGCCCCAGTGGACGCTCGCGTGGGGCGTGGATGCGACGGATATTCAGAACAACAACAACAGTCCTCCGCCTCCCGGGTGGCCGTTTGGAAAGATCGAGGCCATCGCGTTCGATCAGATCGATTCCGTTCCGGACGTTGCACAGTGCGGAAACGCCGGTTTCAAGATCGGCGACCCGACCGGCGCCAGCGCCCCGTTGTCGACGACGATCGACAGTGTGCAAGGAGCGAGCGCGGCCATTCTGGGTGGCTTCCTCGGCAACGTTGCCCGAAGCGCGAAAACAGCCGGCGACCTGCGCGTCGTGGACAAGGGCGGCGCGACCATTCTCTTCCAGAATCACGAGAACGGAGGAAGCCAGCAGGTGTTCGGGGCGCAGGCGTGGCGGAACGCGTGCGCCAACTGGCAGGCGAGCGCACACTACTATCCGAACGCCCACAGCGTGAAAACGAGCAGCGACGTCCTGCTCGTTCCGGCGAAGGATGTGGCGGACACCATCTGCTATATCGACGGCATCAGCGGAGACTGGTCGACCTGGGGCGCCAACTTCACCAGCGCCTCGGCGAAAATCCATAATGACCCGCAGACCGGCTGGCACCTCACGGTGACGCAGGGGCCTCAACACGAGGGGATACCGACCACCGCATCCGCGACCTGCCTATCGCTGAAGAACTAATCGACAGACACGCCGAGCTGCTCCTGCGCTTGCCTCGAGCGGTGGCCGCTCTCCAACTGTCGCGCGCGCTCGCCGTCGTGTGGTTCGCGTGCAGGCGCTGGCGGTGGCGGCGTGATGGGCCTTATCGCGACGGAGCTCGTCGACGATCGCGACGAGCGCGTTTACCCGACGTGTAGCCGCTTCTCGTCCTGTGCCGATTCCGAGCAGGAGGCCAATGCCCCAACTCGCTAACGAGTGCATGAATCCTCCCCGTTTCCGCGCGCCGAGGTCATCGCCACCAGGCCACCAGCGCCTCGTAACAACGCGCACAGACGGTCGGCGCAATCGTCGGCTCGTCCTTGCCGACGATCGCGCTGCAGACCCAACACCGGGGCGCATCACGCGCCGGCTCGGGATCGACCACCACCGCTACGACCGGTTGCTGGGCGTGTCGCATCGCGCCACCTCGATGGTCAGGTGCTCGACGGACAGCACGGCGCGGATGGCGCCGCGGTAGCGGTCGAGCGGATGCGCTTGCGAGGTCTCGATCGAAACGATGCAGCCGTGCTGTCGTGGACCGATCGCCCACAGGTGCAGGTCGACGACGCGCGTATCGTCGATCGATTCGATCGAGCGGCGGATGGCGTCGGCGTGCTCTGTCGAGGACAATACGTCGAGGAGCTGGCGGCTCGAGCCGCGGCATAGCGCCACGCCCCAGCGCAAGACCACCACGCTCGACACGATGGCCATCAATGGATCGAGCGCGGGTAGCCGCGCGAAGCGCGTTCCCAGGAGCGCCACGATCGCCGCGACGCTGGTCAAGAGGTCGCCGAGCACGTGCAGGTAGGCGGCCCGGACGTTGTGGTTGTGGTCGTGGTCGTGGTTGTGGTCCTCGTGCTCCTCGTGCTGATGCAAGAGGCCGACGCAGGCCGCGTTGACGATGAGGCCGACGATCGCGACCGGCAGGGCGTCGCGCACGTCGATCGCGACCGGCGCCGCCAGCCGCCGCGCCGCCTCGACGATGGTGAAGATGGCCACACCGAGCAGGACGATGGCGTTGGTGTAGCCGGCGAGCGCGTGCACCTTGCCGGTGCCGAAGGTGAATGCGGCGTTGCGCGCGCGCGTTCGCGCGAACCAGCACGCCGCCGCCGACAAGCCGAGCGCGCCGGCATGGCACGCCATGTGCCAGCCCTCGGCGACGAGCGCGAGTGATCCCGAGTAGAGGCCCATGGCCAGCTCGCCGAACATCGTCACCGTCGTCAGCGCCACCACCCAATGCAGCTGCCGCTCGATGCGCGCGCTCGCCGCCTCGTTGGCGAGCGCATGACAGAGCCTCGGCTCTACTCGCATGGCCGCACCTCCGCGAGCGCCGTGTCGAGCGCGCCGAGAAAGCCGCCGATGTCGGGCGCGTGCATCTGGTCGAACGGGATCTCGGCGGCGATGAACACGCCCTCGCGCAGCGCGAACAGCCCGTGCGCGATGCGCTGGTGGCCGAGCACACCGACGCCGAATCCCCAGGTGAAGCTGACGCGGCTCGATTCGCTCGCGCCGTCGAGCGTGTACGAGGCGGCGCCGATGCCCGGGTGGTAGCGGTCGACCTCGCGCCAGTGGATCGCGTCGTCTTGCGAGACATGAGCGATGCGCACCTCGGGGAAGCGATGCGCGCACTTTTCTTCGAGCTCCACGATCTGCGCGACGCACGCGTGCCGCTGGATGTTCGGCAGCGTCGAGACGACGACCAGCCCGCGACGAAGCTCGCCGTCGGTGAGCGGCATCGTCGCCGCGCGCGCCGGGGGCAGGCTGAAGACGTCGACCAGCGGCCGTCCCGGCTGCGGCGTGTGGCCAAACAGGACAATCGGACGGCCACCGAGATCGGCGTGACGTAGGATGTGCATGGCCATCTCCTACAGCTTCCACGAGGTCAGCCGGCCGTCGTCGCCGGAAGCGGCCACGCGCCGCCCATCGTGACTCACCGCGAGCCTGTGCAGCGGCGTGGCGGCCTCGAGGTGGCGTATGCACTTCCATTTGCCGCGGCGCTGCCAGACGCGCAGCGCGCAATCCACACCGACGGAGACGAGACGCTCGCTCCCCGGCAGGAAGGCCAGATCGGTGATGCGCTCCTCGTGGCCGCTCAGCTCGGTCGGCGGCTTGCCCGCGGGACCCTTGCCGCCGAAGTCCCACACGGTGATGGATGGCGCGCCGGCCGTCGCCAGAAGCGGCGCCGCCTCGCACCAGGCCAGCTCGCGCACCTTCCACGCATAGCCGCTCATTTGCAGATCCTTGCCGCTCGAGGTCTCCCACACGTGCACGGTCGCGTCTTGATTGCCGGTGGCGATGAAGCGTCCCTTGGGGCTCGGCTTCGCCACCAGGATCGATCCCTTCCAATCGAGACGGCGCACCCACTCCGGTTTGCCGATGGTGACGAACTGCAGGCCGCCATAGCAGCTGGTGACGAGCTGCTCGGTGCCGGGCAGCCAGAACAGGCCGGTGATGGTGCTCTCGTAGCCGTCGACGTCGGTGACCAGCTCGCCCGCGCGCGACCAGACGCGCAGCTTCTTGCCTGCCGCGGCCGCCACGCACTCGCCCGTTGGTGACCAGGCGAGGTGCGTGACCCATCCGGTGCTCGCTTCCAGCTCCGCCTGGCGGCGTCCGCTGCGGTCGAAGAGTTGCACGCGGCCGTCCTGGCCCCCCGACGCGAGCTGTGTGCCGTCGGGCGACCACGCGACCGCCAGCGCACCGCCGCCATGTCCGGCGGCGGCGGCGAGGCGTTCGCCCCGTTCGGCGTCGAGCAGGAAGACCGGCCCCGCCAGCGTGGCGACGGCGAGCGCGTGACCGTCGGGCGCCCACGCCAGCGCCTGCGCGAAGTCCGGCAACAGCGCGACCCACGTCTCCGAAGAGCCGGCGCCCTTTACGAGCACGACCGCACCGCCGCGCTCAGCTCGGCGCGATCGAGGTTGCGTCCGATGAACACGAGCCGACTGGAGCGCAGGCCGCGGCCCCACGGTTTTCCAGCCTGCGACTCGAACAGCATGTGCACGCCCTGAAAGACCACCGGCTCCGGTTTCCCGCGCACGGCGAGGATCCCCTTCATGCGAAAGATGTCGGTGCCGCGCTCGGCGAGGAGCTTGCCGATCCACTTGTGCAGCTTGGCCTCGTCCAGCTCGCCGGCCACCTCGATGCCGACCGACGTCACCGTCGGGTCGTGCTCATGCATGTCTTCTTGCAGGAACTTCGGATCCAGCTCGAGGGCGCGGTCGAGATCGAAGGCGCCGATGTCGAGCAGCTTGGTGATGTCGATCTCGGCGCGCTCGGTGCGATGCAGCGTGGCGAAGCGGTTCATCTTGCGGATGCGCGTCTCGAGCTGCTCGACGTCGGGCGCAGCGACGAGGTCGATCTTGTTCAAGAGGATCACGTCGGCGAACGCGATCTGCTCCTGGCACTCGGTGCTCTCGTCGAGATGCAGCGCCACGTGCTTGGCGTCGACCAGGGTGATGAGCGCGTCGAGCCTGAGCTGCTCGCCCATCTCGTCGTCGACGAAGAAGGTCTGCAACACCGGCGCCGGGTCGGCCAGGCCGGTGGTCTCGATGAGGATATGGTCGAAGCCGCTCTTGCGCCGCATCAGGTTGCCGAGGATGCGGATCAGATCGCCGCGCACGGTGCAGCAGATGCACCCGTTGTTCATCTCGAAGATTTCCTCGTCGGCGTTGACCACGAGGTCGTTGTCGATTCCGATTTCGCCGAACTCGTTCTCGATGACGGCGATGCGCTTGCCGTGTTGCTCGGTGAGAATCCGATTGAGCAGCGTCGTCTTGCCCGAGCCGAGAAATCCGGTCAGTACCGTGATGGGAGTCTTGCCATTGCGTTCCATGTCATACCTCGCTCATGCGACGGCCCGCCGCCGTCGTCGTCGAGACGCGGCGTGCCTTGTCCGTGTTCAGATCGAGTTGCGTGCAGGATCAGACGGAGCGCGCGGGCGGGGAGCTCTTCGGCGCTTGCCGAAGGATGGCGATGGGCGGCGGTGGCGCGGAGATGTGGGTGTGGGTCGAGACGCGGCTGACACACGAGCGCAGTGCGACCGGGCTGTGTGCCGGACCGCTCAGGAGCGGCGCACGCATCGACACCATGCGGCAGTGCTCGTGCCGATGCGGTGGGTCGGGCACGGCCGGGTCGCGCGCGATCGTCGTGTGCTGCGGCGCCGACGCGGCGACGGCGCCGACGTGGATCAGCTCGCCGTCCTCGGAGCACTCGACGTGGGGCGTGCCGGCGAAATGCGCGAGACTGACCAGCTGCCCGCCGACCAACAGGGTCGCGAGCACCAGCGCAGACATGACGCGATATCGCCTCAAACCCACTCTCATCTCCTTGGCCGAAGAACCCGACCGGCGCAAGATTGCGCCGGCGACGAACGGCTAGGCGATGGGTGGGGAGCTCTTGGGCGCCAGGATGATGGCGGCGATCGGCGGCGGGACGGCGCGATCGTGAGTGACACCGATGGCGTCGTCGGTGTCGACGCGCGCGGCTTCCTGCCAGACGGACGCCGTCGCGGCCAGGCGATCGCGCCGCATCGGTGAGATCAGGCAATGCTCGTGATCGTGAGCAGCGGCCGGTGACGTCGCCGCGCGCATCGCCGGCGCTGCCTCGCGCGGCGTGGTGACAGCGACGCTCGTGGCGGCGCTGCCGATCTCGATCATCTCGCCATGCTCGGCGCAGGTGACGTGACGAACGAGGACGAGGTGGGCGAAGCTGGCCAGCTGGCCGGCGAGCGCGACGACGGCCAATAGGGCCGCGAGTCCGCGCGTGGACCTATGTCTCGTCAGGCTGCGCACGCGATACCAGGCTGGACTGGGTTACGGCAATTGGAACGCGTCTGTCAAGCTGTCCCAAGTCGCTGAATCGATTTTTGAATGAATCGGCATCATCGACCGTCCAATCCGGTTGGGATGAAACTACGTGTTGTCATCGTTGGTGTGACCGTCGCCGTTTCCGTGCATGCGCTGATCTTCGTGTCATTGGGGCGCATCGCCAAGCGCAACGGTCCCGTGATTCCCATGGCATCGTCGGCTCGCGCCACTGCCGTGCCGAAGGTTCCCGCGCCGTCGCCGGTGTTGCCGCTCCCCGCGAGCGCAACGGCGCCCGTATCGCGCCCGGTGTCCACGACATCGCAATCACGACAATCTGCGAGACATCAGCGACGAAGCCGGCCCGAAGCGCCGCCCGCACCAACAGAGCCCTCGCCACCATCGCCTCCTCCCGTGTTCGAGCTGAACGCTCCGTCGGAGGCGTCGAGCGATTCGCGCGCAACGACGCCGAGTATGGACAGCGGCTCGCGTTCGCATGCGTCGCAGCACTGACGCCGCGTCGCGCGAGCATTGAAGAAATGCGCGGCTACCAGCGCGGCGGCCCCCGCGATGGAGCACGGCGTCTCGAGCGCGCTTTCGGCTGGCAACGTGCCGCGAACCACCATGAGCGCGACGCCGCCGGCGAGGAGCAGCAGCGGACGGATGTCGCGGTGGATTCTCACGAAGCCGACCAGCACGGCGGCAACGCCGACCAATGACGCCATGAGGATCAGCACCAACTCGGTCGAGCCTCGTGCAACGAAGCCGAGCATCGTCGAGGGTAGCGCTGGCAAGAGCGCGACCAGCCCGCAGTGGACCGCGCATAGGGACGACGCAACGATGCCGGCGCGATCCAGCCGGCGCACACCCGCAACGGGTACCGCGCTCACGGCACCGACCTGCGACGCAGAGGCACGGCAACCAGCGTGGCCATCGATTCCCGAGCTTCTTAGCGCGTCCTGCAATGGGATTGCAACACCGTAATGCAATTAGGTTGCAATCACGGGCGAGGCGGTTACGTTTGCGTGGACATGGTGCGCATCCCCTTCTCGGGTCAGTTGGCGGTGAGACTGCTCGCCTCATGGCCGTGCGCGCAGCGATGCACTTCGACGGTGAGGTGGGCCAGCCGCGCGCTCTCGAGATGGCTCTGCGATAATAGCCGGTTTCGCGAGGCTGCGACGTCACCAGGGAGACGATGCACCCGCGCCGCCCGGGCGCCATTTCCCACAAGTGCAGGTCGACGATCCGCACATCATCGATCGCTTCCAGGAGCGCGCGGATGGCGCTCGCCATCTCGCGATCGGGCGCGGCGTCGAGCAGTTGGCGCGCCGAGCTGCGGCACAACCCGATCGACCAGTGGGTGATGACGACGCCGCCGATGATGCCCATGACCGGATCAGCGCCGCCAGCCCGAGCGCGCCGGCGTGGGTGGCCATGTGCCAGCCGTCGGCCGTCAGCGCCTCGGAATTGGCCCAGCGCCCGACGACGAGCTCGAGGACCATCATGGCGGCGGCGACCGCCACGACGATGCGGGTGCGCCGCTCGTTGCGATCGTGAGGTGCGGCGGCGCCGTGCTCGTTACCGAGTTGAGGCAGCGTTTCCTCGTGCATGATCGTGGAAGTCTACTCTGAGACTCATGATGCAAGCACGTTGCAGCAGCAACGCCAATGCTCTAAGCATCAGGTCACGTCAGGGCTGGTCCCCGCCGGCGCCGTCGCCGTCGCCGTACCCCCGCCATGACGCGTCTGCGCGTCGCTCTGCTCGGCCGACGGGCTTTGCGACTGAACGAACTCTGAGAATCGGCTCATGCCACGCCTCCTAGGCATGCCGTCAGACTGCAATGCCGTATCAAACGCAATGGAGTTGCAGAAGAGATTGGCGAGCGCGTCTTGCGGGCCTGCGAGCCGCTAGCTACACTAGTGACACCCATGTCCGCGAAGCGCAAAGTGTCCACCGTCGCCGGCGTCGACCTGACGGCGACGCTGCGTGCCGCGGGATTGCGTCGTACGGCCCCGCGCGTGGCGGTGCTACGCCGACTGGCGGAGCTGAACATTCCCGTCAGTCACGCCGAGTTGGTCGACGCCCTCGAGCGTGATGGGGTCGATCGCGTCACGGTCTGGCGCAGCTTGATGGACTTCACCGAGGTCGGGCTGGTCACGCGCGCCGACCTCGGTGACCACGTCTGGCGGTTTTCGCTGGTTCGACAGGGCGAGGCCGTTCACGCGCGCAAGCACCCGCACCTACTCTGCATCGACTGCAACACCGTCGTCTGCCGACCGGACGTGAAGGTCACGCTGCCGCCGGGCCAGGGCGAAATCGAGGTCCAGCTCAAGGGATTGTGCGGCCGCTGCGAGCACTGACCGCCGCTCAGCGCTGATGTCCGCTAGTGCCGATGTCCGCCGCCGCCGCCGCCTTCGCCCTGGCCGCCCTCGCCTTTGACGCGCGTGCGCGCCGACGCCATGAAGTCGGCCGCACTCTCGGCCATCTTCTCCGCTGAGCCGGTCAGCCGGTCGAAGACGACGGCGATGGTGCTGAGGTTGTGCACGATGGCGGCGGCGAACGGAGACAGCCGGCCCATCGCGCCGAAGCCGAGTCCGACGACATTGACGCCGATCGAGGCGGCAAAGTTCTGATAGATCGTGCGCAGAGACGTCTGCGCAATGCGCAGCGTCACGGGCACGAGCATGAGGTCGTTGCGCGCCAGCATCACGTCCGCGGTCTCCGCCAACAGCGGCCCGAGTGCCAGCCCCAGCAACGACAGTAGGACGAGCCCGAGAAGCGACACCGATGTAACAGGAACGAGATTGCAATCAGGTCGGAATCGAAATCGGCGCAGGCAGATGCAACTCAGTGGCAAGTGGAAACGAGCAGCAATCACGGTTGCCGCGTCGCACGCGAGCCATTAGACTCGGCGAGATGGTCACGCGCAAAGCCGCCCGCCAGGCCGAAACCGAGGTCGACGCCCTCGTCGACCGTCTGCGCGCCGGCGGCCTGCGCCGCACCGCCGCCCGCGTGGCTGTGTTGGCGGAGTTGGTGGCGAGCGTGGCGGCGCTCAGCCATGGCGAGATCGCCGAGATACTGGCGCCGATGGGGTTCGATCGCGCCACCGTGTTTCGCAACCTGACCGATCTGACGAGCGCCGGGCTGGTCGTGCGCCGCGACCTCGGCGACCACGTGTGGCGATTCGCGCTCCAGCGCGACGGCGAGGCCGATCACGGCCGCCAGCACCCACATCTATTATGTAGCGACTGCGGAACGCTGGTCTGTCTGCCGGATGTGAAGGTCAAGATCACGCCGGCGCGCGGATGGAAGCGGGCGGCCAAAATGGAAGTGCAGCTCAAGGGTTTGTGCGATATCTGCGCTTCTTGATCACACCGGTGTAAGTGCAACCGGACTGCGAAAGCAGTTGACGCCGCGTTGCGCAAATACTAAACGGTAAGTGCGATGTCCCTTTTGCCCCGCATTGCGCCTTCGCGACGCGCCGCCGCTCGTGCGGTCGCGTGCGTGCTCGCGCTCGGGGCGATGGCGGGGCAGGTCGCCGGCTACGCGCACCTCGCCTTCGCTGCACACGTCCGCTGCGCCGAGCATGGCGAGCTGGTCGAGGCCGGACCGTCGCTGAGCGCGACGGCGACAACGCCGGTCACGCGCACCGCCAAGGCGGGCACCAGCATCGCCGCCGCCGATGAGGCGGGTCACGGTCACGATCACTGCGCGGCCGCGCCGCATCGCCGCGATCGCGCGGTTCACTCGTTCGTCCGCACCTTCATCGCCGGCGCCGCGCTGCCGTTCCTCGCGCGCGTGACCACGCAAGTCGGTCCCCCGCGCGCCATCCAGCTCATCCTCCTCGCGCCCAAGAACTCTCCGCCTACCGCTTAGCTCCCTCTTACGTCCGTCGTCGTCTCGAACCGAGGAGCTTGGTGTGATCGCTGGTCCGAAGTCTCGGACGAGCGTGCCCGTTTGTCACTACGGGCGCGCTCGCCGTCCAACAACGTGGGTCGCCGCGGCCGTGGTGGTCATGGCCGCGCGGGTCGCGTTCGCGCAGTCGCCGCCCGTCGAGGAATTGACGCCGCCCGAGGTGCAGCGCGCGGTGCGCGCCGACTATCCGGTCGAGGCGCAACCGTCGGGTCGCGAGGCCGACGTCGTGGTGCTGGCGACGGTGAGCGCGGTCGGCGAAGTCACGGCGGTCGAAGTTGCCGAGCACGCGGGCGATCCCTTCGACGACGCGGCGCTCGCCGCCGCACGACAGTGGAAGTTCACCCCGGCTCGCCGCAACGGCAAAGCGATCGAGAGCCAGGTCCGCATTCCGTTCCACTTTCGGCATGGCCCGCCTCACGCGCCGGCGCCAGGCCCCGCGAGCTCACTACCAGCGCCTCAGCCGCCGGCTGCGCCAGCGACGGCTGCGCCAGCGACGCCGGCGCCGGCGAAGGTCGTGCCGCCGACGGTTTCGCCGCCCGCTGCGCCGGGGAGCGCCGCGCCAACCTACGAATCGCGCGTGACCGGCAGCGAGCGCGCCGCTTCGCGCGGCGCCTCCGACTATCACGTCGACGTCGGCGCGCTGTCCCTCGTGCCGCGTAAGAACGCATCCGAGTTTCTCACGCTCGCGCCCGGCATCATGCTCACCAACGAAGGCGGCGAAGCCCACGCCGAGCAGGTCTTCCTCCGTGGCTTCGACGCCCGTGAAGGCCAGGACATCGAGTTCAGCGTCGACGGCATGCCCATCAACGAAGCGGGCAACCTGCACGGCAACGGCTACGCCGACACCCACTTCATCATCCCCGAGCTCATCCAATCCCTGCGCGTCGTCGAGGGTCCGTTCGACCCGCGCCAGGGCAACTTCGCCGTCGCCGGCTCGGCCGATTACCACCTCGGGCTCGCCGACCGTGGCATGACGGCACGCTTCAGCGCCGGCAGCTTCGGCACCTATCGGCTCATGCTCGCCTACGGGCCGCCCCACGAATCGGACGGCACCTTCGCCGCCGCCGAGATCTACCAGACGGCCGGCTTCGGCCAGAATCGCGACGGCCGCCGCGGCTCGGCCATGGCGCAGTACGAGGGTCGCTCGGGCAACACGACCTATCGCCTCTTCGGCCAGGCCTACGTCGCCAGCTTTCACACCGCGGGTGTCCTGCGCGACGACGACTTCCGCTCCGGCAAGAAGGGCTTCTTCGACACCTACGATCCGCTGCAGGGCGAAGACTCCTCGCGCTACTCACTCGCGCTCGAGGTCAAGACGCGCACCGGCCACGTCTCGGTGCGCAACATGGTCTACGGCATCGCGCGCCCGCTGCGCCTGCGCGAGAACTTTACCGGCTTCCTCCTCGACGTGCAGTCGCCGTTGCAGTCGCCGCACGCGCAGCGCGGCGACCTCATCGATCTCGACGTCATGGAGGGCACCGTCGGCCTGCGCGGCGAGGCGCGCCTCTCCGGCGTCGTCTTGCATCAGCTGCAAGAGATCGAGATCGGCTACTTCGCCCGCGGCGACTTCGGCTCCGGCACGCAGCAGCGCATCGAGGCCGCTACCGGCCATCCTTATCTCACCGAGACGGATCAAGACTACCGCCTCGGCGACCTCGGGCTCTACCTCGACGTCAACTTGCGGCCCCTGCGCTGGCTCTCCGTGCGCGGCGGCGTACGCGGCGATCTCTTCACGTTCGACGTCCACGATCGCTGCGCCGTCCACTCCGTCGAGCATCCGACGCCTTCGCGCCCGCTCAATGACGCCAGCTGCCTCGACGAGCAGAACTTCGGCGACCACCGCGAGCCCGACCAGCGCGCGTCCACGCAATCGGCCGCCTACATGCCGCGCGGCTCGTTGCTGCTCGGCCCGTTCTTGGGCATCGGCGCCACCGCCTCGGCGGGGCTCGGCGTACGCTCGATCGATCCCATCTACATCACGCAAGACGCCAAGACCCCGTTCGCAAGCGTCAAGGCCTACGAGGGCGGCCTCACCTTCCAGCGCCGCATCGGCGACGTCTTCGACCTGGCCGCGCGCTCGGTCTTCTTCGCCACCAAGGTCGACCACGATCTCATCTTCTCGCAGACGGCCGGGCGCAACACGCTGGCGGGGCCGACCACCCGATTGGGCTCGGCGTCGTCGGTGCGCGTGACCGGCGGCTTCTTCGATCTGGCGGCCAACCTCACCTGGGTGCGGGCCACGTTCGACGACACCGGCCTGCTCGTTCCCTACGTGCCCGATCTGGTCTTCCGCGCCGATGGGGCGCTCTTCTCGACCTTGCCCTGGCGCTGGACGCAATGGTGGGGCAAGCCGGTGCGGGCCACGCTCGCCGCCGGCCTGAGCTACGTCGGCCCGCGGCCGCTGCCGTACGGCACCCGCTCCGACACCATCTTCACCGTCGACGCCAACGCGACGCTCGCCTGGTGGCTCTTCGAAGTGGGCGTGAGCGCCAGCAACCTGTTCGACGCGCGCTATCGCCTCGGCGAATACAACTACGCCTCCGACTTCCACTCGCAGTCGTTCCCGACCCTGGTGCCGGTGCGCCACTTCTCGGCGGGGGCGCCACGCGCGGTGATGTTCTCGTTCGCGATCCACTACGGAGATCGCCGATGACGCGCGCGCTCCTCCTCGTCGCTGTAGCCGTCACCGCCGGCTGCTCGGGTACCACCGGCAGCGGTCTCGTGGCCTTCACCGCCCGCGCCGGCGGCGTGGAAGGTGCCGCCGCGTTCGACACCGGCGCGGGTTACCACGTCGTGCTCAGCCGCGCCCAGTTCCACCTCGGCGCCGTCTATCTCAACCAATCGGTCCCGTCGGCAGGCGGCCCCGAGGAGCCGTGCATCCTGCCCGGCATCTACGTCGGCGAGGTCTTCGGCGGCCTCGATCTCGACCTCTTGTCGTCTGCGACGGTTCCGTTTCCCGCAGCGGGGGAGGGCACGGCGACGAAAGCCGTCGAGGCCGAGGTCTGGCTCACGCGCGGCGACGTCAACGCCGCCGACGATCTCACGCCCGTCGCGCAGCTCGAGGGCGTGGCCACGCGCGGCACCAACACTTTCCCGTTCCGCGCCACCGTCACCATCGGCGCGAACCGCGCCATTCCGCCGGCGACGCCGGCCATGCCCGGGTCGAATCCGATTTGCCGACAGCGGATTGTCAGCCTCATTCCCGTCAGCTTGACGCTCGAAGACGGCGGCGTCCTCGAGATGCGTGTCGACGCCACCGCGATGTTCCACGGCGTCGACTTCGCCACCCTGAGCCCCGACGCCAACGGCATCTACGTCATTCCCGACGCCAACGGCGGCGTCGGCGGCGCCCTCTTCAAAGGCATCACCACCAGCGCTCCGTACCAATTCACGTTCACACCCAGGAGTTAGAACATGCGACATGGATTAACAGGCATCACACTTGCAATTGCATTCCTCGCCGGCTGCGGCAACACCACCTCGGGCGGTAACGGGACGGTGCGCTTCACCGCCTCGGGCGAGGTGCTGGCGCTCGGTGGCTACGACTTCCCGCCGGCTGCCGCCGGTGACGCCGCGTTCGTCGACGGCTGGGAAGTAAGATTCGAGAAGCTCATCGTCGTCTTCGACAAGGTGACGCTCTCCGAGGGACCCGACACCTCGCCGACCGATCAGTCGCAGGTGGGCAACGTGGTGGCCCAGGCCGACGGACCGTGGGCCATCGACCTCCACGCCGGCGGTCCACTCGCCGGCAAGGGCGGCAGCGACGAGCAGGCGGTCGAGTTCGCGCAGGCGCTCAACATGAACAAGACCGGCGGCGGCGGCTTCGATCCGACGGTGCGTTACGCGTTCGGCTTCGACTCGGTGCCGGCGACGGCCGCGGCGACGAAGATCAACATCGCGGCCGGCGACGCCGATTACGCCGACATGGTGGCCAAGGGCGTCAACGTTCTCTACGTCGGCACCGCCACCTGGAAGGGCGGCGCCTCGTGCACCTCGACCAACGCCGCCTACGACTTCGCGGCGCTGCCGACCGAGGTGCACTTCAAGCTCGGCTTCAAGACACCGACCACCTACGCCAACTGCCAGAACCCGGACAACGATCCGGCGCAGGGCGTCGGCGGCGAGGATCACCAGCGCGGCGTGCAGATCAAGGACAACCAGCAGGTGACGGCGCAGGTCACGTTCCACACCGACCACCCGTTCTGGGAGAGCTTCACGCACGACTCGCCGGCGCACTTCGACATGCTGGCGGCGCTGGCCAAGAAGGACGCGAGCGGCAAGTACAACGTGACGCTCGACGACACCGCCGGCGTCAACTTCACGGCGCTCAAGGATGCGACGGGCGCGGCGCTGCCGTGGCGCTCGTGCCTGGCCGACTACACGCCGCCGAACAGCAGCGCGCAGATGGGCTTCGACAGCTTGACGGTGCCGTACAACCCGGCCGGCAATCCGTCGACGTCGATGCGCGACCTGCGCGATTTTCTCACCTACAACCAGTCGACGCAGGGGCACCTCAACTCCGACGGCCTCTGCTTCGTGAAACGCAACTACCCGTCGCCCCAATAGCGCCGATGTCGTGGGGAAAGAAGCGCGGCCCGACCGCGCCCGTCGAGGTAGCGCAGGCGATCGAATGGTCGCCTGACGGCGAAACTGTAGCCGTGGCAACGCTCGGCGGAGCGTTGCTGCTCATCGACGGCCGGTCGGGCCGTGAGTCTTTGCGCCTGCCCGGGCACGCGGGCGGCACGCTCGCGCTCGCCTATTCTCCCGACGGCCAGTGGCTGGCGTCGGGCGGCAGCGACGGGCGGGTGCGCGCGCACAGCCGCGACGGCGCGGTGGCCGACGTGGCCGCGGGCGGTCACGCGGTCGGCTGCATCGCGTGGGCGCCCGAAGGCGATTGCGTCGCTACGGCGGCGGGCGCGACGGTGCGCGTCTGGTCGCGTGAGCTGGAGCTGGTAGCGGAGGTGACCGGCTACGCAGAGGCGGTCTCGTCGCTGTTCTGGCTGCCGGGCGCGGAGCTCCTCGTCAGCGCCAGCGGCCGTGGGCTGCAGCTCCTCGAGGTGGGCCGCGACGAGCAGGCGCGGCGCGTCGATTGGCCGGGCGCCATCGTGGCCGCGCGTCCCAGTGGCGACGGCGCACGCATCGCCGTGGCCACCGAATTGCGGACCGTGCACGTGTGGCATTGCCGGAGCGGCAGCGATCTCAAGATGTCCGGCTACGACGCTGCCGTCGGGGCGCTGGCCTGGTCGCCCGATCACACGCACCTGGCGACGGGCGGCGGCGACACCATCACGCTGTGGAGCTTCGCCGGCCGCGGCCCGGCCGGCCGCGTGCCGGGTGCGCTCGGCGGCCACGACGGGCGCGTGACCGGGCTCGCGTTCACCGCCGACGGGCGCCTGGTCTCGTGCGGCGACGACGGCACGGTCCGCATCTGGTCGCGCCATGCCGCCGCCACCACGCCGTCGCTGCCGCCGCAAAAGGTGCTGCGCGCCGAGGCGCCGCTGTTCGCGCTCGCCATCAGCCCCGACGGTACGCGCGTCGCGGCGGCGGCGAGCCAAGGGGGAGTGCACGTATGGCCGCTGTGAAGGACGCATCATGAACAGGCGCCTGACCGAACACGACATCCGCCGCGCAGTCGAGGAGACGCACGGCATCCTCGAGCATGCGGCGCGGCTGCTCGAGATCCCGCGCTCGACCCTCCAGGGCTGGTTCACGACCGCCGCGTTCGAGGAGCTGTCCGCGTACGCGTCGCAGCTGCGGGCCGCCTACGCGCCGCCGCACCAGGGCCGCCCCTTCGCCAACGGCGACAATCGCACCCGCGAGGTGGTGGCGCGCGCATGGGAAGAGTCGGGCTACGTGCTCAGCGCCTGCGCCAAAGCGCTGGGACTGCCGCGCTCGTCGGTGCGCCACCTCGTGCATCGCTATCGCTTGCCGAAGCTGCCGGCACGGGGACGGTAGGTAGTAGCGTCACGTCAGGGACGCGGCGGAAAGAGCGGTGGCGTCGGAGGCACGCTGAGCTGGATGTCCTTGGAGAGTTGCAGGAGCGGCTCGAGCGCGGGCCAAGCCTTCAAATCGTGGCCGGCGACGGGCTCCGAAGCCATCAGCCGTCGTTTGCGCGAGCTCGATCGCGAATGGAACATCGAGCGCGTGACGATGTTGAGCGCCACCGTCGATGCGTTCGCCACGCTCGGCCTCGGCTGGTGGCGCGGCCGTCGCTGGCTCCTCGGCGGCCTGGCGTTTCTCGGCAGCGCGATGCTGGCGCACGTGATCGTCGGCCAATGTCCGTCGCCGCCTCTGTATCGCCGCCTCGGGTTCCGTACGCGCGACGAGATCGACTACGAGCGCTACGCGCTCAAGCTCGTGCGCGGCGACTTCCAAGTGCGGTCTCGGTGGTTGCACGCTTGTACGCCTCGGTCATCGCCGACATTACGTAGGCGACGTGCGACAGCGAGCGACCGATCACTCGAGGAAGCTCGACGTCGCCATACGGTGATGACGTGCGGCGCGGCGCTGAACGGACGGACGCCCGCGGCGGATCAGAACACGAGCAGGCGCGGCGCGGGGAACGACGCCGGCAGCGTCGCTGGTACGCGGCGGTGATCGCGAAGTGCCCGATCCCCGACACGACCATCGACGCCACATCTCCGGCGCGCCGCGATGTCCGGAGCTCGAGGCTCGATGCCTGACCATCTTTCGTCAATCAAACTTGTTTGAGTCGTCGACGGCGCGCGCAAGCGAGGCGACTTGCCACGACGGCGCGGCGACGTGCCCTGGTGACTCTTCGCCCGCCGCCGCAACCTGCGCTGTGCAGCCGCCGCAGAAGCGCGATTTCGTATCACTCTCGGCGGCAATTCGCCGCTCGGCTGCGCGGCGCGTCGGTTGCAGCGTCGAGGCGCGCCACTTCGGCTGCTCTGGATGCGAGCGCGTCGCTCGCGTGCCGGACAGCGGGGTGGCTCCCCACGTTCCCGTCACGGAGGTAGGACGATGTCACTACGCGGTCCGCTCGTTGTGTCGTTGCTGGCGATGGTGGTCGGCTGCTCCAGTTCCGGATCGAGCGGCCCGACGGGAGGCAACGGCGCCACCGGGAACCCCGCACCGTCGGACGGAGGCGCGACCGGAAATCCAGGCTCGAACGGCCCCGCTGATCTGTCGACCGGCGGCAAGGGCGGCGGCGGCGGATCTGGCGGCGGCCTCGACGCGGGCGCTCCCGGATCCCCCGACAGCGGCGCGCCGGCGGGAACCAGCAAATGCGGCGCCCCGCTCGACACGACCGCGCCGACGGCGGCGTCCATCGTCCAGAACGGCCCGCTCAGCGTCACCTCGTACTCGTCGGGCTTGCCGGCCTCGAGCGCGTACAAGAGCCTGACGGTCTACTACCCGTCCAAAGGACAGGGCCCATTCGTCGTCGTCATGATCTCGCCCGGCCTCACCGAGGTCCTGCAGTACCTCCAGCCGTGGGCCCAGCGGTTCGCGTCGTATGGCTACGTGGCCGTGTTCGTGGAGGCCAACGACACGAGCAACGACTCCGAGGCGCTGCGCGCGGACGGCTTGTGGGCCGCCATCGCCGCCATCAAAGGCGAGAACACGCGCGCCGGCAGCCCGCTCGCGGGCAAGCTCTCCAATTGCATCGTCACGTCGGGACACTCGCTCGGCGGCGGCGCGTCCATCACAATCGCCAATGCGCATCCCAATGACGTCAAAGCGGCGCTCGGTTTCAACCCGTACGACGGCTCCGCCAACTTCTCGGGCATCGTCGCGCCGACGCTGATCCTGACCGGGCAGAGCGACGGCACGGCGCCGCCCGCGCAGCACGGCCGCCGCCAATACGACACCATGTCGAGCTCGCTCACCAAGGAGTACGTCGAAATCCAGAGCGGCAGCCATCAGTCCGCGCTCTCGCCCGGCACGATCCCCGGTCAGTACGCCGTCTCCTGGATCAAGCTCACCGTCGACGGCGACACGCGCTATCGGCCGTTCCTCGACAAGGCTGCGAGCGGGCTCTCGGACTTCGCCACGACGCTGCCGTAGTGGCGCGGCTCATGGGCAGAAGGTGACCTCGAAGCTCATCGACGACGGGCAGGCGTGAAGCGCGGCAGCATCGCGAACCTCGCCCCTTGCCGCGCGCACGGTCGCGCCTACGACGCCTCGCGTGGCTCCCTCTATCGCATCGGTAGCTTCCCGCAATGGAACCAGCTGGCAACGCTCTTGACCCGACCGGCCGGCGACGTCCGCGTGGCGGCGCTTGCAGTGCCGGAGGAGCACACGGCGGCGGGCACGTGCCGTTGGTACGAAGCGACGGCCGATGCGACGCACGCCGAGCGCATCTGCTGGTCGCGGACGCTCAAGCTGCCGCTCGTCGTCGCACGTCGCGCCGGCGGCAGTTGGGTCGACTGGGTCCGCGTCGAAGCCGCGCAGCGCGACCGCATCAGCGCCGCGACGTTCCACGTCGACAGCAACGCGACCCACGTCGACCTCGACGATTCGCTCGACTAAGCTCTCCCGTCCCCCCACACGATTGAGCGACCCGCCCAGCATTGGCTGGCGGGTCTCTTTGCGCATTCGGTGGGAGGAGAGGCGAGCGGATCGAGCAGGTGGAGTCGGGACGTTAGCGGCGGCGCAGCCCGGTCGCCGGATCGAGGAGCAGGCGTGGTGCCCGATGCTCGCCCTGGAAGTCGAACAGGTTGCCGAGGGAGCCGGCGTCCGCGTCGAACGACTGATCACCGAGGCGCCCGAGCTTCCAGTTATCCTCGATGAAGCGCAGGATCGACGACTGATCGGTCACCGCGTGGTCGACGAAGTTCGTGCGCGCGAACGGCGATACCACGAGCAGCGGCAGCCGCGGTCCATAGCCGCAACGGCCGCCGTAGGTGCCCCTCTGCTGCACGCCGCAAGCACCGGGGCCCGTCAGCGCGTCGGCGACGGTGGACGACTGGCTGACGATCGGCGGCAGCACGTGATCGTACCAGCCGTCGGAGTCGTCGTAGGAGATGATGACCGCGGTCTCGTCCCACTCGCGCGACGCCTGCAGCCGATTGATCGTCTCCACGAGGAAGCTCTGCTCGTCGAGCGGCGACGAGTAGCCGGCGTGGCCGTCCTGATACCCGGGCGCCTTCAAGAAGCTGACCGCCGGCAGGTGGTCGTGGTCGACCGCTTCCCAGAAGTCCGCGAGGTCGTACTGATGATTGGCGCGATCGGTGCGCCCGATCATCGCCGTCGACGACGGCGTCAGATGGTGCGGATTCGCCGTCTGCGGGTAGTACTGGAAGGGCGCGTGATGCGGGATGTAGTCGGCCTTGGGCGTGCCGGGCAGGCCGGTGTGGGTCGCGCCGCAGACCGCCTGGCCGGTCGCCGTGTGCGAGGTCGGGCGAAAGCCTCCCTGGAACCAGCCCCACGTGATGGCGTGCTCGTTGAGCAGATCGCCGACGTTGCGACCGTGCATCGTCACCAGCGCGCCCGTCGTCGGCGAGCAGTCGTCGAGCGCCGGACGAGGATCGCCGATGATCGTTCCCTGCACCGTCTCGTCCTTGATGTCGGTCGGCGTGGCGCCATGGGTCTGGCCGGCGATGAGGTTGAGCGCGCCCGGCGTCGAGGGCCCGAACGTGGTGTTGAACGAGTTGTCGCTCATGGCAAAGTGCTGCGCATAGTTCCAAAGCGCCGTCACGGTGTTGCCGTCGTAGTACCCCATCACGATCTTCGCGTCGCAGCCGGTGTCGGCGTTGCCGGCGAACTCGACGAACTTGTCCATGATGCCGAAGTCGAACGCGGCCTGTTCGGCGGTGTAGTCGTGGTCCTGATCGCAGGTGACAGCCTGCGCGCGCGAGAGCCGAAGCGGCGGCGCCGCATTCGGGTTGTGCGTGACGAGACCGGCGCGCAGCCCATTCACCGAGGGCGTGTCCGGCCGCGCCACGAAGCGCGGGACTCCGGATTCATTGAGCGCGCGCGGGTAGGTCGCGAAGTAGTGATCGAACGAGACGTTCTCCTGAAAGATGACGACGACATGCTTGACCGGTGTCGCCGTCGCGAAGTCGTCGCCGTCGCGGTTTGCGAAGGCGGGGGTGCCGAGGAGCGAGCTGGCCAGCGTGAGGCTGACGAGCGCGCGCGGACGGCAGTACCACGGAGTATGCTGAATCTTCATGAGCGGGCCTCCTTGAGGGCGGAGGCACCGTAGACAGGCGCCGTCGAGCGCGCGGTGGCGTGTCGGTTACTTCGCGGTGAACCGGATCAGTAGACGTAGGTGAGGGCGGTGCGCGCGAGCAGGCCGGGGCGGCGCGCCAGCTCGGCGGCGGCGCCGGCGGTCACGAGGACACGATTGTGGAACAGCGCCACCGCGACGTCGGGGCCGACATACCGCCGCGCGCCGTGCTCGGCTTCGTTAGCGATGGGCGGCCTCTGCCTCGCAGGGGCACCTTGTGCTCGACGAAACCCAAGATCATCTGTATGCGTTCAGCGAACAGCGTCGATCGTAGCCGCCTCAAATTGCGGCCGGAGAGTGCCACGGCGATACATGTGCACCCGTTCTCGGCCGACAACACGGCCGTGCTCGGGCGCGACATCCGGCCATCGCGCTCACCGCGGCGCATGACCTGTGGATCGGCGACGCCGACGCGCTCTGGTTGTTCCCGCAGGGCTCGGCCGGCCCCAACAGCGACTTCCTCCAGTCGTTCGGCATCCCCGGCCGGCCCGGCGCCCGAGAAGCGCACGCGCTGGGCCTTGGATCTCGGCAAGAGCGCGGCGCCGTCGAGCAGGACGCGTTCGCGACCGCCGCAGCTACGGTGCGATGCCGGGCTCGAACATCGGCCGCACCTCGGACTCGCCTTCGAACTCGGGCCAATGCTTGCGATGCAGCTCCATGAACTCGGTGGCGATGCGCACCGCCTCCGCCTTCGAGCTCGCGTTCAGGATGGCCCAGCCGCCGATGATCTCTTTGCTCTCGGTGAACGGCCCGTCGGTGACGTTGATCTTGCCGCCCGCCAACCGCACGCGCAGCCCGTCCTTGCTCGGCAAGAGGCCGCCGGTCTCGACGAGGGTGCCGTCGCGCAGCGACCGTTGCACAAACTCGCCCATCGCCGCCATCAGCGCGGGCGGCGGCGCGGTCTCGCGGTACTTCTCGGAATGCCGGATGAACGACAGGTATTTCATGGCTCCTCCTTGTAGTCTCCGCTGACGCGACGAACGAGCCGGGCGCGGATCGACAAGCCGCCCGATTATTTTTGTCGTCGCCTGGTCGTCGCACGCAAGTCCAGGAGATTCAAGCGTTCAAACGCGACGTTCGGCGCGCCGCGCGCGGGGAAAAGCGAGTCGCTGGCCGGTGGGTTGGCGGTGGGTCGGTGCGACGCCGGTCGCGCCGCCGGGCGACGTCGTTGCCGCTTCGCTCGGCTCGATCGCAAACGTGTTTGGGATGGCAGTGACAGCCGGAACCAGTGGTCAGCCTGCTCGAGCGCTGGCTCGGTGGATGACGCGCGGCGAAGGCAGGAGTAAAGTTCGAACATGGGCATCATACTGAAGAGCCAGCGCGAGCTCGACAAGATGCGCGAGGCGGGCCGCATTGTCAGCGCCGTGCTCGACGCTGTAGAGGCCGCGTGCGTTCCCGGTGTCACCACTTTCGAGCTCAACGACATCGCAAAGCGAGAGCTCGCGCGGGCGAAGGCCCGCTCTGCGTTTCTCGGCTATCGTCCGGGTGGCGTGCCCCCGTATCCGGCGGTGCTCTGCACGTCGGTGAATCGCGTCGTCGTCCACGGGATCCCGAGTAAGGAGGAGTGCCTCCGTGAGGGCGATGTGATTGGGATCGATTTTGCCTGCTTCAAGAACGGTTACTGCGCAGACGCTGCCCGCACCGTCGCCGTGGGCGTCATCAGCGAGCCGGCTCGCGCACTGCTCGAGACGACCCGTGCGTGCCTCGAACGCGCTATCCAAGAGAGCGTTCCCGGGGCCCGGCTCGGCGACATCGGCGCCGCTATCGCGCGCGCGGGTGAAAGCCGCGGCTACGCGGTGGTGCGGGACTTCGTGGGCCACGGGATTGGCCGCGCCATGCACGAGCCGCCATCGGTGCCGAACCATGGCCAGCCGGGACGAGGTCCCCGGCTGCGGGCCGGAATGGTGCTGGCGATCGAGCCGATCCTGAACGCAGGCAGCGCCGAAATCGTCATCCTCGACGACGGCTGGACCGTCGTCACGGCGGACGCCAGCCTCTCGGCGCACGTCGAGCACACCGTGGCGATCACCGACGATGGCCCGCGCGTGCTGACGGCGGCCTAGCCATATTCTCGCCGCTGAGCAAGATCTCGGACGCACACGTGGACACGACGTCGCATGGGGCGACGAGAGGAGACGGCGAGCGCCGCACTCTTCCCGGCTTCGGACGAGACGCCCTTCATGAGATTCAAGATGAGTAGGAACGACGCCGGTGCTCACGGTAGCGAACAGCGAGATCATCCGCTTTCAGTGGCGGTATGACGCGCGATCAGGTCATCCACGCGCGACAAGAAGACCTTGAGGACCGGCGACGTGTTCTCGCGATGATACCCAACCACAAGGTCGATCGTCGGTGCCCCGCCTTTCAAGGGGCGACTGATTACTGACGAAGTCAGAAAGTTCTCTGCGTACGCCGGCAATATGGCAACGCCGCCCGTCGACGCGACCAGGGAGATGCCCATTCCGAAATGGTCGATCTCATGTGCCGGCTTGAGCGCTACACCGCATTTTCGCAAGTAACGATTGACGATGGCCCGCAGGACGTGCGGCACATCTGAAAAGCCGATGTACGTTTCGCCGACGAGATCGTGCGGATCGATCGTCTTACGCGCAGCGAGGCGGTGATCGCTCGGTAGGATCACGACCAATCGCTCTTTGGCGACCGTCCGATATTCCAGATCGGGCCGCGGCTCACGCCGAAGGAAACCAAGATCGAGCTTGCCGCGCTGCAGATCCTCGGCGAGTTGTGGCGAGAGTTGGCTCAAGACTCGGACCTCGATGTTGGGCAGCTCGTCACGAAGGATGCGCGTGACGTGCGGCAACCAATCGACCTCTACTCCCGTTTGAAACCCGATGGAGAAGGTTGGCTTTTGCGGCTTCGCTGCGCGGCGCGCAGCTTCCAGAGCTGCGTCGGCCTGGCCCAACGCGAGCCGCGCATGGTCGAGAAACACCCGACCCGCCGCGGTCAACTCTACGCCGCGCGCGCTGCGCGTCAGGAGCGGCACGCCAACCTCATCTTCGAGATCGCGAATCTGACGACTGAGCGAGGGCTGCGCCGTATGCAGACGACGCTCTGCAGCCACACTGAGACTGCCTTCCTCGGCCACGGCGACGAAATAGCGCAGATGCCGCAGCTCCACGTGGTCCTCCTTCCATGCCTCGCAGGTATGGAGAGGACCCTACAAAGTATTTCTCAATTGGGCAATGCGAACTTATCTCCGATGGTGCCAGAGGAAGAAGAGCTGCGGGTGGAGAGGCGGAAGAGCCAAGCCCCGGCAGGCCCGGGAGGCATGGGGGCGAGTTGGGGGCGGGCGACTCCATGGCTGCCGAGAGAAGAGCGTGAAGCAGGGCCCATTCGGAAAGGACCGATCGCAATGTCGACTCACACACATCATACGGCGCCGACGCAGTTCATCGAGGCAGCTGGAGTTCGGTTCGCCTATCGCAGGTTCGGTAGGCACGACGGAATTCCGATCGTGCTCAATATGCACTTCACGGGGACGATGGATCACTGGGACCCAGCCGTCACCGATGGCCTGGCCAAAGAGCGCGAAGTCATCCTCTTCAACAACGCGGGTATCTCGAGCTCCAGCGGGGAAGTTCCTACATCGATCGAGGGGATGGCGGAGAATGCTGGCGCGTTCATCGGTGCGCTCGGTCTCTCGAAGGTCGACGTGCAGGGATTCTCAATCGGTGGGCTGGTTGCGCAAGCGCTGACGCAACAACGTCCCGACCTGGTGAGACGGCTCGTTCTGGTGGGCACGGGTCCGCGAGGCGGAGAGGGCATGGCAAGCCTTACCCCAGAAGCCCAGGCAATTTTCGGCGCGTCGTATCCGGAGCCTGACCACCTCTGGAAGAGCGTGCACTTTACGCGGAGCGAGAATAGTCAGGCAGCGGCGCAGAGGTTCATCGAGCGAATTCGGGCGCGCGTCGTCGACCGCGATCCACTCGTGAACGACAGAGTCGCTCCGGCGCAGATCGAGGCGCTGACGAAGTGGGGAGCTCCGCGCGAGAAGCCGTTCGAGTATCTGAGAAACATCAAGCAGCCCACGCTCGTCGTGAACGGTATCAACGACGTCATCATCTATCCCGTCAATTCGTGGATTCTCGAGCGACACCTGCCGAACGCGCAGCTCATTTTGTACCCGGACGCGAATCACGGCTCCCTGTTCCAGTACCCAGAGCTGTTCGTCGCGCACGTGAACCTGTTTCTGAAAGCGTAGTTGGTGGACCGGATTCAAAGAACCAATATCAGCCGTGCTGGGATTGCATGGCTCGAAATCGAGGGAGGTAGGTCATGAGCTCACCAGTTGTCTTGATTACCGGCGCACTGACGGGAATCGGTCGCGCCACAGCGGTCACTTTCGCGAAGCAAGGAGCCCGGATCGTTGTGTCCGGACGTCGAGAGAAGGAAGGCCACGAATTGGCTGCCGAGCTCCAGACGCTCGGTGCAGAGGCGTTATTCGTCAGGGCTGACGTTCGAGAGGACGCGGACGTGCGCAATCTCCTGGATCAAGCAATCAAGCGTTTCGGACGCGTGGATATTGCCGTCAATAACGCCGGAACAGAAGGATTGCGCGGTCTGGTTACGGAACAGACCGCTGAGAGTTACGCCGCTACGTTCGATAGCAACGTGCTGGGAGTGCTGTTGAGCATGAAGCACGAGCTGCGGGTGATGCTGCCACAGAAGAGCGGGAGCATCGTCAATGTCTCGTCTTCGTACGGCAGCGTCGGTGCTGCCGGAGCATCCGTTTACGCGGCCAGCAAACATGCCGTGGAAGGGTTGACCAAATCTGCGGCGCTGGAAGTCGCGGGAACCGGCGTGCGCGTGAACGTGGTCGCTCCAGGCACTACGGACACTGGAATGCTCACGCGATTCACGAATACGGCGGAGAACAAGGCTGCGCTGGTCTCGACGGTGCCGATCAAGCGCCTCGGAAGGCCGGAGGAGATTGCTGAGGTGATCGCCTTTGTTGGTTCGGCACCTGCGTCGTATATGACCGGTGCCTCCATCCCAGTCGATGGAGGCATGCTCGCGGACTGAGCCACTCCCCTGTCGCCGCGCGCCGGTTGCGCTGCCGCTGGCCGCGACGACGTGGGTGGATGGCCGCCAGAAAACCGACGAACGCTGCTGCGAGTGGAACGCTGCTGCGTGAAAGGAATGGAACGCATGACTGCCAAGCCGAAGAGGGCTCCTGGGCCCGACCACCCGATCAGCGTCGAGAGGAATCCGAGCCGCGTCGTCGTTTCGGTCGCGGGTCGTGTCATCGCCAACACCAGGGACGCACTGACGCTGCGCGAATCGACGTACCCAGCGGTTCAGTACATTCCGCGCAGGGACGTCGACATGTCTTTGCTCGCACGAACCGAACATGCGTCCTATTGCCCGTACAAGGGCGACTGCGCCTATTACAGCATCCCGCTCGACGGGGAGCGGTCGACGAACGCAGTGTGGACGTACGAGGAGCCGTTCGTCGCGATGCATGAGATCAAGGACCACCTGGCGTTCTATCCCGATCGGGTCGACTCGATAGAGGAGCGGCGATCATGATCGAACATGTGTCAATCGGCGTGCGCAATCTCGGAGCGACGAAGGCGTTCTACGACTCCGCGCTCGAAGCGCTCGGCTACAGCTTCTGCGTTCGCGCGATACGGGCTGGGTTATGGGAAGAGTCGGATCGAGTTTTCGGCCCGTTTGAGCGAGAGCCCGGTGCCGGCGGATCCGACATCGGGCCTGCATGTTTGCTTCTACGCTCCAAGCCGGAAGAGTGTCGTAGGCGTTGTGTCACTGGCGTCGGTACTGCCCGCGTCCAGAGAGCTCGCGGACGCAATGATGTAGTGATTCCGTAGGGCGCCGACTCGACCAGAATCCCCCCTTTGGTCGGGTCGGCTTTCGACGGGCCTGTGTCGGGTCCTAGCGCAAGGTTGGCTGCGGCTTACCTCGTCGGAAAACGAGCGCGACCCGTCGCGCCCGGTCCGTCGAGATCCATTGTCTGCAATTAGGAAAGGTGGAAGGTCATGAATCGCAATACGGAGCAAGAAGCGAAGAACAAGGAGCTTGTCCTGAAGGCGTTCGACACGCTCTTCAACAAGCGGAACTTCGCCGAGGCGGAGAGGTATTGGTCGCCGTCGTATGTCCAGCACAGTGCGCACATTCCGCCCGGTCGCGAGGGCCTCTTCGAGTTGGTGAAAGCTGTGCCGACGACAATGCGCTACGAGAATGTCGTCACGGTGGCCGAGGGGGACTATGTGATGTTGCACGGTCGGTTCTCTGGAATCGGCCAGCCTGCCGCCTGGATCGTCGTGGATATCGTGCGCATGGCGGACGGTCGCTTGGCCGAACATTGGGACGTCGTCCAGGACGAGGCAACGAAGGAGCAATCCAAGAGCGGGCGCCCGATGTTTGGTGAGAGCTTTCCCCAGTCAACGCCGAACGCCGTCGAGGAAGCAACGAAGCAGCAGTCGGACGGTGCTCCCCTCTGAACAGGATCGCCGATGCCGGACTGGCGCCGATCAGGGGGCGACGAGGAGCGGCGATTGAAAGTCCAAGACCAAGCGGCCGCGCACTCCCCCCGCCTCTAGACGACGGTGAGCGGTCGCCGCAGGCGAGGCTGGAAGGATCGCCGGAGTGAATGACGATCCCCGTCTCGCTTGGACCGGCCCGCCCGCGGACCGTCGCAAAACCTCCTCCGTCGGCGATTGCGCTCAGCGCGAGAGCGTCCATATGAGCCCCATCGACGAGGCCGTGGGCGCCGGCCGGCAAAACGGTCCTGACCGCCCTCGGCAAAGCCAGTTCCGCGCGCGACAACGTGGGTGGAAATAGAGAGACCGCGATCAGCGTTGTGTAATCTACGATGATGGACAACCCAGCTGCGCCGCCGCGGGCGGTGGACGACGGCGACACGAGCGCGGTGATTGCAGATCTCCGGGCGAGCATTAGAGCAGGCGACGCGCGAGCCGTCGCAGCGTTCTGGCAGGCGATGCGCGAACGCGGCACGCCGATCATCGAGCCTGTCGCCGATGCGCCGGACAGTGTGCTCGTCACGTTCGTCTATCGCAGCGAGACGGCGCAGCACGTTCTCGTGTTGAAAGGCCTGGGGGATCCTCGCTCCACGCTGCTCGCGCGACTCCCGGGCACGGATGTCTGGGCGCGCAGCTATCGTCTTCCCGCCGACGCGCGCTTTGAGTACTCGTTCGCACCGGATTTCCCGTTGACGCCACCGCCGCTTGCCGACCTCCCGAAGCTTCGCCCGCACGTGCACGCCGACCCCCTCAACCACCGTCGCGTCGGGCTCGACCAGTCGCTCTGCGTGCTTCCGAACGCGCCGCCGCAACTTTGGACGGAACCAGCGAGCGACGTCGCCGCGGGCGAGGTCCAGGTCCACAGGGTTACGAGCAAGCGGCTCGGGAACCAGCGCCGGATTTACGTCTACACGCCGCCAGGCTACGAGAGGGAAGGCGGGCCTTACCCGCTCGTTGTCCTCTTCGACGGCGTCGACTACTTGTCCGGAATTCCGACGCCGACGATTCTCGACAACCTGATCGCGCAGAAGCGCGTGCCACCGACGATCGCGCTGATGATCGATCCCGTCGATCGTGTTGGCGAGTTGGGCCTCGGCGAGGCGTTTACCGAGATCGTAGCCCGCGAGATCGTGCCTTTCGTGCAACGCCGCTATGGCGCGACAGCGGATCCGAGCGCGGTCGTCGTCGGCGGCTTCAGCGCGGGCGGCCTCGAGGCTGTGTGGTCCGCATTCTGTTACCCAGAAGTGTTTGGCAATGCGCTCGCGCAGTCGGACGCCCGCTTCCCTCGGCCGGATGGAGAGGATGTCTACGAGTGGGTGGCGCGGCAGGTCGCGGCGGTGCCGCGCAAGCCGATCCGGTTCCATCTGGAGGACGGGCGCGTCGAAGAAGCCAACAAGCCTTTGGCTTGGGCGCCGTTCCAGTGTCTGCGCCCCGTGCTCTCCGCCAAAGGCTATCGCGTGACGGTTCGAACCTTCCGCGGTGGACACCACACGATGAGTTGGCGGGGAAGGCTTGGCGACGCGCTCGCGGAATTGCTCCAAAGCGCTCGTCCGCAGGACGCGAACCCGAGCGCGCCGACGGATGATCTCACAATCGAGGATCTTGGCCCAAGCGTGTTGGCGGCTGTCGTGCGCGCAGCGGCGCTCGGCGGCGCTGACGCCGCGCTGCGAGTCTTTCAGGAGATGGGAGACAGCAGCGCCGACCTCGACGAGCCGATGCTCAGTGCGCTCGGCTTAGAGCTTCTCTATGCTGCGGGACAACCGCGCGCTGCCGTCGCCGTCTTGACCGAGAGCACAAGGCGCTTCCCATCGTCGGCCAACGCTAGCAACGCCCTCGCCGAGGCACTGTACGTTGCAGGAGACCGAGCTGGCGCGATCTCGCTTTGTCGGAAGGCGCTCGATCTGGATCCGCA
>JAQBQH010000008.1 GCA_028287105.1 Myxococcales bacterium | reverse complement strand
TGACGTCGTGTCGTCGTCGCAGGCCGCGATCCCCAAGCCCAGCGTCGTGGTCATCAGCCCTAACGCGAGGCCCCTCCAATTCAACCGCTTCATCGCGACCCTCCTTGCAATCTAAAAAGAGTTAACTTCGGACATCCGACTATAAACGTTTCGCCGGTACTCGATCAATCTTTTTCCCGTCGCTGTGACTTTGCGCAAGGACACGGACGACCTCGCTTGTGTGCCCGACCTCACGTCAAGGGAGTGTCATCTTCTGTTGTCACTGCCCGAGCCCTCGTTCGCTTACCTACGTGGACCACCCCACCGCGTAGGCGCCCCTCAGAATGCTCGACCTGCCCGACCTGCCCGATCGCGACCCCAAACATCGGGTGACGACCGTGGCCCCGATTGATAAGCATTTCGATCGAGCACGCAACTTCTGGAAAGACCGGACGATAATCATCTCGCTTGTGGATAAGTTGCCGCGAGGGTCCTCCGGCGATATACTTTTGCGTCGGTTTCGATCGCGCTGGTGCTTAGATAACGCTTTTGATTCCGCACTCTTGTGGAGGTCTCCGTGGCTCGCTCCGGCTCGTTCGAGCAGACTCCTCTCCCCGTCACCGGGTCGCTTCCCGAGGTCCCTCTGCGCCCATCGCAAGCACCCAAGCTCGCGCGCAATCGACCGTTCGCGCCGGTCAGCCCACGCCGACGCGGCGTCGGGCCGACGCCATCCGAGGACGAGCAGGCGCGCAAGGTGCTCGAAGAGAGAATCAGTGACGTGATGCTGCACCACGCGCCCGAAGCGCGCCTGGCGCTCGCGGTCACCGACAATCGCTACACGATGATCTCGGTGAAGCGCGAAAAGGGGCTCTTCCGCCTCCGTCTACACCACATGTTCCTCGAGGCCGATCACGACATCGTGCGCGCGCTCGGCCGTTACGTCGCGCGTAACGATCGCGACGCCTCGCAGCTGCTGTCGCGCTACATCGACGTCAATCATCGCAAGATCCGCCGCGCGCGCCGTCGCCGTCCGACGGTCTTCACGATCGAAACGCGCGGTGAGGTCCACGATCTGAAGGAGATCTACGACGATCTCAATCAGCGCTACTTCGCCGGCTGTATCGACGCGCGCATCACGTGGAGCCAGCGCGCCCAGCCCGGCGCCAAGCGCCGCCGTCGCAACTCGATCAAGATGGGCTCCTACGCGGTCGAGGATCGGCTGATCCGCATCCACGCCTCGCTCGACCGACCGTTCGTGCCGCGGCTCTTCGTCGAGTGGATCGTCTATCACGAGATGCTGCACCAGAAGCACGACATCCCCGTCGTCGGTGGGCGCCGTCAGTTCCACACGCCGGAGTTCATGGCCGAGGAAGCGCTCTACGAGCACTACGACCGCGCCTCGCGCTGGGAGCGCGAGAACCTCGACAAGATCCTCTCTTATTGATGAAGGGCTGCCGATCGGGCCGACGGATTAGTCGGTGCTGACGCCGCCGTCGACGCCCGGGCAGCAGACGTCGTCGACGAGCTGACAGCGCGGCTCGAGCGTTGCGCCGATACCGGACACCAACATCGGCGGCGTGCCGCCCGAGACGCAGCCCGCGCCCGGCGCCACGCAGCTGGCGCCGACTCCCGCGCAGACCGGGCCGCGCCCGACGCACGCCTGCGCCGTCTCGAGGCATCGCGACGTCGCCGCGTTGCCGCCGTCGACCTCGATCACCACCGGACAGTTGCACGTCGTCTGATCCAGCGGATCGGTGCACACCGAGTCGATCACGCAGGCCGGCGTCGACAACGTCGCGCGCGAGCAGGGGCAATCGTTCCGGTAACAAAGCCCCGGCTTCTGACAGCCGGTCACGATGACACCCTGATCCGGCACCGCGATCGTCGAGCCGCACGCACTCACGCCGGCGACGAGCGCCAGAGCCGCGAGCAATCTTCCGAGCCACTGCATGGGGCGCCATCTTGCCGTCGGCGCCCGAGCGAACGCAAGCTCCATCGCCGCGCGATTTTCGCGGTAGACTTCGGCACCATGACGTTCGAGCCGCGCTTCGCCGATCTCGCCACCATGTTCCACGACGTCGTCACCAAATATCCCGACCGCCCGCTGTTCGGAACGCGCGACAAGGCCGGCTGGAGCTGGACGACGTACGCGCAATTCGGCAGCCTCGTCGAGCAGTGTCGCGCCGGTCTGGTCAAACGCGGCGTCGAGCGCGGCGATCGCGTCGCCGTCATCAGCAACAATCGCCTCGAGTGGGCCACCGGCGCCTATGCCTGCTATACGCTCGGCGCCGTCTACGTGCCGATGTACGAGTCGCAGCTCGACGCCGAATGGAAGTTCATCCTCGGCGACTCCGACGCGCGCCTCTGCCTGGTCTCCGGCGACGCCGTCGCCAAACGGGTCCGCGCCTTCGCCGGGGAATTGCCCACGCTTCAACATGTGATCGATTTCGACGCCGCCGACGCAAACGGGTTCGCCGCGCTCATGAAAGACGGCGCCGCCGGTGGCGTGCCGGCCATCACGCCGGCCGCCGACGACGTCGCCATCTTCATCTATACCTCCGGCACCACGGGCAAGCCCAAGGGGGTGCGCCTCTCCCATGCCAACCTGGCCGGCAACGTCTCGGGATTTCAGGCCGTCGTGCCTATCGATGGCGCCCACCGGTCGCTCGCCTTTCTGCCGTGGGCGCACGTCTACGGCGGCTCCATCGAGCTGAGCGGCATGATCTCGCTCGGCGCCTCGCTCGCCATCTGCGAAAAGCGCGAGCGCATCCTCGAGTACATCGGCGAGGTCAAGCCGACGGTGCTCTTCGCGGTGCCGCAGATCTGGAACCGCATCTACGCCGGCGTGCAGGCCAACGTCGCCGAGAAGCCCAAGCTCATCCGCAACATCTTCCACGCCGCCTTGCGCTCGCGCTCGAAGCAGAAGCGCGGACAGTCGCGCAGCTTCGGCGAGGTGATCTCGCTGCCGCTCGCCAAGATGCTCATCTTCGGCAAGGTCAAGCAGCGCTTCGGCGGCAAGCTCGAGTTCGCCTGCTCGGGCGCGGCCGCCCTCTCTCCCGACGTCGCCGAGTTCGTCGACAATCTCGGCATCGACGTTTACGAAGGCTACGGCATGACCGAGACCTCGGGCATCGCCTGCTGCAACCAGCCGCATGCGCGCCGCATCGGCACCGTCGGCAAACCGCTCCCCGGCGTCGAGATCAAGCTCGACCATCAGGCGCCCGGCGGCGACGCCGACAACGGCGAGATCATCGTCTATGGCACCGGCGTCATGCTCGGCTATCACAATCAGCCCGAAGAGACCGAGAAGGTCATGACGCCCGACGCCGGCCTGCGCACCGGCGATCTCGGCCGCTTCGACAGCGACGGATTCCTCGCCGTCACCGGCCGCGTCAAGGAGCTCTACAAACTGCAGAACGGCAAGTACGTGGCGCCGGCGCCGCTGGAAGAGAAGCTGACGCTCTCGCCGTTCATCGCGCAGGCGATGCTGCACGGCTCCGACAAGCCCTACAACGTCGCGGTCATCGTGCCCAATCTGCAGAACGCGCAGAAGTGGGCCGAGGAGAATGGGCTCGACGCCACCTCGTCGACGGCGATCCTGTCGTCGCCCAAGATGCGCGAGCTCATCGCCAAGGAGCTCGAGAAGTACTCGACCGACTGGAAGAGCTACGAGCGCATCAAGAAGTTCGTCATCGCCGACGAGGAATTTACGACCGCCAACGACATGCTGACGCCGACGTTGAAGGTCAAGCGTCGCAACGTGCTCAAGCGGTACGGCGGGGACCTAGACAAGCTCTACGTGTGAGCGCGTGGACGAGGACGAGAAGGTCAAGCTGCACCGCGAGATCGAGCGTCAGAAGGCTCTGCTTCGCGTCGAGGAGACCTTTCCCGCTGCCGACGAATGCGCCGCGTGTAAGACGGCGCGCGCCGAGAGCGGCGACCCGACCTTCCTCTGCGACGAGCACCTGAAGCGCATCTACGGCCTGTGAGCCGCCCCGTCCGTCAGGGCTCGTACCAGATCGCCGACGTCATCATCCGTCCGGCGCCGTCACGCGCCGCGAACACGTAGGCCGCCGGCGCGCTGATCGTCTCCGACCACTCGGCGACGTCGACGTCGCGCCAGCTCTGCACCGCCACGCCCTCGCGATAGAGCGTCACCTCCGCCAATTTTCGCGACAGCCCGAGCCGCAGCTTCACCGCGCCGCTCTTGCGCACCTCGCCGAGGCCGTCGAGCGTGACCCGCAGACCCTCGAGCGCATAGGTGGCGACGGTGCGCCGCGCTTTGACCGCCGCCAGGACGTCTTCGGTGCGCGTCCCGTCGGCCCACACCAGCGTCGCCGCCAGGAGCTCCGGCCGCGCGCTCGTCGGCGCCGGCATCATGAGCTTGACCAGCTTCGACGCTGCGCCGGCGAGGCCCGCCAGCCTCGCCTGCGCCCGCGCCACCGACGTCGGCCCGTGTGTATCGGCGCCTGTCGTCGCCGCGATCTTGATGCCGAGCCCGCGATAGGCGGTCGCCTCGCGATAGCGGCTCTCGAAGTCGATCGCCACCGCCGCCAGCGCCTGCCCGTTGTAGACCTCGAGCGCGTCGATGCGCGCGCGATTCTTCGGCGCCTCCCAGTAGCCCTCTTCCCACATCATCGGGCCGGGCCCCGGATGATTGACGATGCAGACTCCGCCGTCGCGATGCACGCGCTCGCACGCGTCGGCCGGCGTCAGCGCGCGAAACCCGACCAGCGCCTTGTGTCCGAAGATGGTGAGGTGGTCGAGGTTGCCCGGTGCCGATTGTCCGAGCACCCGGGTCCTGCGCTCGAAGCTCGGTCCGTTGGCGACGGTGAGCTCCTGTCCGACGGCGATCGTCAGCCCCGCAACGTTCAGCTTCGACTCGGCCTCGCGCTGCGCGACGAACGCCTCGGCGGTCGCGGTGCTCGAGTCGCAGTGCGGCGTGTGCAACGAGAAATCGAACCCCGCGGCCCGCACGGCCCGATGCAGCGCCTCGGCGCTCTCGCTGCCGTCGTCCACCAGCGCTTCGGTCGTGGCGTGCGCGTGGAAGTTCGCGCGCAGCCAGCGCCGCTCCGCGTGCGCGGCGTGCGCCGTCACGGCCACGACGGCGAGCGCGAGAGACATCCGGATCATCGAGTAGGTCTAGCAGCCGCGGACGCGGCCGCAATCAGCGTTGTTGCGGCTGCGCTTGATTGATCGCGTCGTCGACCATCGCCTGCTGCTCCTTGGGATCGGCCCAGCGGCGCTGATAGTCGACCGGCAGCGTGTCGACGGGATCGAAGTACAGGAAGAAGCCCTTCTTCACCGACGGGGCCGTGTACACCGAGATACCCGAGTTGCGATCGTAGTGCTCGTACGAATGGGCGTCGCGCTTGCCGCCGCCGCCCGGCGCATCGACGACGAAGGTCGGCGTGTTGAAGCCCGCCGTCGAGCCGCGCACGTACTTCTCGATGTCGAGCGCCGTCTGCACCGTCGTGCGCAGATCCTCGACGCCCTGCACGAGGTCGTGCTGATAGACGTAATACGGGTGCACGTTGACGTGGCCGAGCCGCTTGATGAGCAGCTTCATCACGTCCTTGTCGTCGTTCACTCCGCGCTGCAGCACCGACTGATTGCGCACGGTGATGCCGCGCTCGAACAGCTTGTTCATCGCCGCTTCGGTGATGCCGGTGATCTCGTTCGGGTGATTGAAGTGCGTGTGCAGCACCACTTCCTTGTGCTGCTTGCGCCCGTTCTCGACGACGCGCGTGAGCGCATCGCACCACGGCTCGTCGGTGAGGATCTTTTGCGGCATGACCGCCGGACCCTTGGTGGCGAAGCGCATGCGCTTGACGTGCGGGATCGCCAGGAGCGCCTCGCCGATCTCGGCGATCTGCTCCGCGCGCAGCTGATAGGCGTCGCCGCCGGAGATGACGATGTCCTCGAGCTCATTGCGCGACGACACGTACGTGAACGCGCGCTGCCAGCGCTCGGCGTTCACCTTCAAGTGAAACTTTTCCACCTCGTCGGTGTCGATGCCGACGGCGTAGCTGCGCGTGCAGAAGCGGCAATAGACCGGGCAGGTGTCGAGCGCCAAAAAGAGCGCCTTGTCGACGTAGCGATGCGTCAGCCCCTCGACGGGCATGTCGGCGCGCTCGTGCAAGCTGTCGAGGCCGAGCTTGGGATGATCGGGCAGGAGGCGCGACGCGACCGGGATGAACTGGCGCCGCAGCGGATCGGTGTAAGGGTTCGCCCAATCGATCAGCGACAGGAGGTACGGCGAGACGCGCACGCTCATCGGCGCCTTCTCGAAGCCGCGCCGCGCGTCCTCCAGGAACTCGGGCGACGCGAACGATCCGAGCGCGGCCATGAGCTTGGCCACGTTGGTGATGGTGTGTTTCGCCTGCCACTTGTGATCGAGGAACTCGGTCTCGGTGACGGCGGCGTAGGCGGGGATCTTCTGCCAGAAGGGGCCGCGCACGACGTGTTTGTGCGCGAGCGTCGATTCGTCGACGGGCGGCTTCAGCGCGTTCGGTTTCCCGTCGCTGACGACAGTGAGATTGATCTTAGCGGTTTCCATTTGTGCGCCATTTCTAATGTAGCACGCGTCGCATGTTCAAGAGGGGAAAACGCAACAATCCTGGTTGACTCGACCGTATGCATCCCTCATCATCGAGCGCCTGCGCGGACTGCGAGCGTAGGCTGGGGGAGTGACAATGGCTACACCGACGGGGCAACACCACGTCATCAAGGAAGCGGGCGAGACGTTGGGCCAGCTTCTACAGACGGTGTTCAAAGAGAGCGGCTATAAGCGCGTTCACCTCGTCGTAGCAGCACCTAAGCAAGAAGCGATCGAAGGCAAGCTCCCCGCGGTCTGCGTCTACCTCTACAACATCTCGCTCGACGACGAAGGACTGGGCACCAACCGCACCGGTCAATTTCTCGAGACCGTGGTCGGCGCCGACGGACGCACGCGCGAGGTCGCGCGCGACATGCCGCTGTGGGTCCGCCTCGACTATCTGATTTCGACCTGGGCGCAGACGCCGGAGGAGGAGCAGCTCCTCATGGGCGGCGCGATCAAAGGTCTCCTCGAGCATCCCAGTGTCAGCGGTCCGGACTTGAAGGGCGACTCCTGGCGCCCGGACTCGACACTTCCCTTGCAGCTGTCGCAAAAGCTGGACGAAGGCGTCCTCAGCCGCTTCTGGGCGAGCATCAACCAGCCCATGAAGCCGGCCATTCAGTGCTGGACCACGGTTCCCATCTATCCGGCAGGAGAGGTGGAAATTCGCAGGGTTCAGGAGAAGGACGTCCGCTTTTTCGACCTCAATAAGCTGAACAAGGTGAAACGCTAGCAACTTTTGTTGTTGGTCGCCGATAACCATCCTGCAGGGCGTGCAATGGGGCGCGCATCTGCGGGCAGCGGGAGTGGCGCACTCGCTGACTCATAGATGGAGGGGCAGAATCATGGCAACCAGTTATCTTTCACCAGGCGTTTACGTAGAGGAAGTTGATCGCGGCTCCAAGCCGATCGAGTCCGTCGGTACCAACACCGTCGGGTTCCTCGGCGAGTCCATGATGGGACCGGCCAATCAGGCCGTTCTCGTTGTGAACTGGTCGCAATTCGTGAAGACATTCGGTGACTTCACGCAGTCGACGCACCTCGCCCATGCCGTCTATGGGTTCTTCAACAACGGCGGTTCGCGCTGCTTCGTCGTCAACGTTGGCGCACCTTCGTCGCTCGAAATCGAGCAGGCGGCGGCGACCCCGACGCAGGCGGCGGCTGCTGCTGGCGCTCCGGCCAAAGAGGGCGAGAAGAAGCCCGAGCAGGCCAAGCCCGCCGAGAAGAAGCAGGCCGGCAACACCGACGGTCTGTACATCGGCAAGGACGGGGGCCCCGGCGCCCGTACGGGTCTCAAGTGCTTCGAGGAGATCGACGAGATTTCGATCGTCGCGGCTCCCGGCCAGACCTCGCCGGCCGTGCAGGACGCGCTCCTGACCCACTGCGAGACGCGCAAGGATCGCTTCGCGCTCCTCGACTCGCCCGAAGTCATGGCGGGCGGCGTCGACAAGCTGCCGCGTCCGCGTGACTCGAAGTACGGCGCCTACTACTTCCCGTGGATCCAGGTCTATGACCCGGAGCGCGGCAACGTCTTCGTGCCCCCGACCGGCCACATCGCCGGCGTGTACGCGCGCGTCGACAACGAGCGCGGCGTCCACAAGGCGCCCGCCAACGAGATCGTCCGCGGCGCCCTCGGGCTCCGCTACAACATCTCCAAGGGTGAGCAGGACATCCTCAACCCGAAGGGGATCAACTGCATCCGTATGATGCAGGGCGGCGGCATCCGTATCTGGGGCGCCCGCACGCTGTCGAGTGATCCGTCGTGGCGCTACATCAACGTCCGCCGCCTCTTCATCATGGTGGAGACGTCGATCGAGCGCGCGACCCAGTGGGTCGTCTTCGAGCCCAACGATCAGAAGCTGTGGAAGCGGGTCAACCGCACCATCTCGAGCTTCCTCACGCTCGTGTGGCGCAACGGCGCCCTCATGGGCGAGACGCCGGAGAAGGCCTTCTACGTCAAGTGCGACGAGGAGACCAATCCGCCCGAGGTCGTCGACGTCGGTCAGCTGATCGTCGAGATCGGTCTGGCGCCGGTGAAGCCGGCCGAGTTCGTCATCTTCCGCATTGGCCAGATGCCGGCCGGCGGTGGTGTCGAGGAGTAACAACTAACGAGGCGGGGATCTCATAGGGAGATCCCCGCCTCGTGATTTTTGGGAGGGAACATGGCCACGAACGACAAGCGCGCATATACAGCAGGCAAATTCGCCCTGGACCTCAACGGCGACTTCGCCGGCTGGGTCTCCTCGATTGAAGGCGGTCACGCTACGGCGGACGTCGTCACCGAGAAGGTGGGCTCCGATCTCATCCAGCACAAGCACATCGCCGGAGTGAAGTACGAAGACATCAGCGTCAACTGCGGCACGTCGATGTCGAAGTCCTTCTACGAGTGGGTCCAGGCGTCGATCGACCACAAGGTCACGCGCTTCGACGGTGCGGTCATCACGGCCGACTTCAACCACAAGGAAGTTGGTCGTCTCAACTTCTTCCAGGCGCTCGTCACCGAGGTCGGCTTCCCGGCGCTCGACGCTTCGTCCAAGGACGCGGCGAAGATGACGATCAAGTTCGCTCCCGAGTACACGCGCATGATTTCGAAGACCGGCGCGAACATCAAGGGCGAGCTCGGCAAGGGCCAGCAGAAGAAGTGGCTGCCGGCGAACTTCAAGCTCGAAATCGACGGCCTCGGTGACGCGTGCAAGCACGTCAACAAGGTCGAGGCTCTGACGATCAAGCAGAAGGTCGTCGAAAATCCCGTCGGCGAGCTGCGCGACTGCCAGAAGGAGCCGGCGCACATCGAGTTTCCCAACCTCGTCATCACGCTGTCGGAGGCGTTCGCCGACAAGCTGTACGAGTGGCACGAGGACTTCGTGATCAAGGGGCACAACTCCAACGACAAGGAGAAGACGGGGTCGTTGCAGTACCTGTCCTCCGACCTCAAGCCGCTCTTCACGCTCGAGTTCAAGGGCCTCGGCATCTTCAAGATGACGCCGGAAAAGGTCGAGGCGCACAGCGAGAACATTCGACGCGTCAAATGCGAGATGTATTGCGAGCAGATCACCTTCAAGGCTGAGGGCGACGCCGTCTGGTCGTAAAGCAGTTCTGCACGGCGGCCCGGGCCTGGAGTCCGGGTCGCCGGAGAGGACTAGGTTATGGCCTTTCAGACCGAGTACCCGTTCACGTTGCCCAAGGGGTTCGTCGACTCCGAGGGGAACCTCCATCGCACGGGCGTCATGCGCCTGGCGACGGCGAAGGACGAAATCGTTCCGCTACAGGACTATCGAGTCCAGTCGAACCGCGCGTACCTGGTGATCATCCTGCTGTCGCGGGTCATCACCAAGCTCGGCGACATCAAGTACATCGACACGGACATCATCGAGAACCTGTTTTCGACCGATCTGGCGTATCTGCAGGAGTTCTACCGGCGGATCAACGAGGAAGGCGCGCCGAAGGTGCACGCCAAATGTCCCTCGTGTCAGACGGAGTTCGACGTCGACCTTCTCGGGGGTGGCGGCGCTGCCGGCCAGGGGGGATAGCAAGCTACCCCCTGGAGCAGATTTACCAGGAGGTAGCCTACATCGCGTACCACTTTCACTGGTCGCTCGACGACGTCTTGAGCATGGAACACGACGAACGTCATATCTGGCTGCGTGAAATTGCGAGGATCAACAAAGAGATCAACGAAGCCAGAAAACGGGGCTAGCGGGCAGCGGACAAGAGGAGCGAGCGGACGACGATGAGAGCGGTGAGAGAAATTCGGCCCCCCGGCGTTTACCCCGCTGCTGACGAGCCGCGCGCCAAGCCGCTCACGGTCTCCGACACTCGCGTGGCGGGTTTCGTCGGCCTCGCTGCGCGCGGTCCGCTGGACGAGCCGGTGCTGCTGGGCGGTTGGAACGAGTTCCTCGACATCTACGGACACTCGAACGAGAGCTACCTGGCGCGCGCCGTCGAGGGATTCTTCCTCAACGGCGGCGTCTCCTGCTACGTGGTGCGCGTCGCCCATCGCGCCAAGGCCGACACCGACGGCAAGGTGACGCCGGGGCCGGAGCATGCGTCGTGCGCCGAGCGCATCGTCAAGGACGGTTGGGACAAGCCGACCTTGCGTGTGCGCTCGATGAACGAGGGGCGCTGGGGCAACAACATCTGGGTGCGCTTCGCCCAGACGACCGCGGCCAAGACGCTGCTCACGCTCGATCTGGAAGTCGGTTCGGGCGAGGCGCGCGTCAATACCGCCAAGGGTTTCGAGCGCGGATCGCTGGTGCGCATCTATGACCGCGAGAACTCCGATTACGTCATCGTCACCGACGTCGACGACCGGATGATCAAGTGGGCGTCGGCGACTCCGATCGTGCGCCGTTATCGCGCCGCCGGTCCCACCTACCTCGAAGTGCTCGAGTTCGAGGTGTTCGCGTCGCTGAAGGATCGCCGCGAGGTGTTCCGCGGCTTGCAAATGTCGCCGCTCTCGCGACGTTATGCGCCGCGCATCATCAATGGCGAATCGCATTTGATTCGTCTCGAAGATTCGCTGTCGGCGGCGCCGCTGCCGCACAACTTGCCGCAGGCCGAGCCCGCGGCAAAGCTGGCCGGCGGGCGCGACGGCATCGAGGTGCTGACCTCGGAAGATTTCGTCGGCCACGATCACGGACCCGACGACCGTACCGGGCTGATGGCGCTCGGCGCCGTCGAGCAGGTGGCGCTGCTCGCCGTGCCCGACATCATGGTCGCGTATCAGAGGACGCCGGGCCCGCAGGCCGACCGCGACGTCCAGCGCGTCCAAGATGCGATGATCGATCTGTGCGAGAACCTCAAGGATCGGTTCGCCATTCTCGACGCGCCGCCGACGAAGGACCTGGAAGAGGTGCGCAAGTGGCGCCGCCGGCTCAACTCGTCGTACGCGGCGATGTACTACCCGTGGATTACGATCGACTCGGCGGGATCGGTGCTGAGCATGTGTCCGCCGTCGGGGCACGTCGCCGGTGTGTTTGCTCGCTGTGACACGCAGGAAGGCGTGCACAAGGCGCCTGCCAACGAGGTCATCACCGGCGCGGTCGGGCTGATGCTCAACATGAACGAGGATCACCTCGGCCTGTTGAACGCCGACGGCATCAACGCGGTGCGCGGATTCCCGGGCCGCGGGATTCGGGTCTGGGGCGCGCGCACGACGGCCGATGATCCCGATTGGCGGTTCATCAACGTTCGCCGGCTGTTCATCATGCTGCGGCGTTCGCTCGAAGAGGGCACGCAGTGGGCGTCGTTCGAGCCGAACGACCCGCGCACCTGGGAGCGCCTGACCCGCGACGTCGACGAGTTCTTGAAGCGGCTGTGGGCCGATGGCTTCTTCGCCGGCAACTCGCCGGAGGAGTCGTACTTCGCGCGCTGCAACGCGAGCACGAACACCGACGAGGAACGCGCTGCCGGGCGCATGGTGATGGAGATCGGTGTCGCGCCCGCGATTCCGGCGGAATACATCGTCTTCAACGTCGTGCAGAAGATGAGCGACCACGCGTCGCAGGCGGAGTAGTCGATGGGCCAGAAGAACGATTCGAACGGTGGTGGAAAGAGCCCGGGCAAACGGTACGAGGCGTTCGGCGCCTACTACTTCCGCGTCGACCTGCACGTCGACGGTGCGCCGGAGTCGATTCCGTTTCGCAGCTGCGGTGGGTTGAAGTCCGAATCGGGCGTCGTGGAGCTCGAGGAGGGTGGCTTCAACACCACGACGCGTAAGCTGATCGGCCGAACGAAGTTTCCCAACATCGTGCTCAAGCAGGGCTTGGCGGGTCCCACGTCATTCTTGTGGTCGCTGCGTCAGAGGTTCCTGAACGATTCGGGCACCCCGGCCAAGACAAAGAGCGAGAGCAAGAAGGGCCGTCAGACGCCGAGCCGCTTCAGTGGAACCATCACGCAGATGGGTCCCAACGGCGCGACGGCCAAGTGGGTGTTCACGTCGGGCTGGGTCTGCAAGTGGGAAGGGCCGGACTTCGATGCCTCGAAGAACGAGGTCTCGATCGAGTCGATCGAGATCGCGCACGAGGGGCTGATCATGCTGGCGGGCTCCGAGGGCAACAAGTAGCCAATGGCCGAGCGCGGCAACATGCCGATCTTCGTTCCGCGTACGGTCGCGGCCCTCGAGCGTGCAGCGACGTTGCTCGCGCGTCGGGTGGCGGCGCCGGTGCGGACGATCGGCGCGCGCGCATTGTCGTTCGCGGACCGCGTGGTGGGGAGCTGGACGGGGGCCCATTCACCGACGGCGAGCGGCTTCGTCGTGGCGGGCGAGCGACCGCCCATGCGCGCGGCCGAGCGCGGCGGATACGGCATGGTGATGCCGCGGCCGTGGTACGAGGTCGCCGCCGAGACGTCGGCCGACGTCGAGGACGAAACGATTTCTGCCGCCGCGAGCCAGCCGCGCTCGGCCCCGGCCGCGACGCCGCTGCGCGTGACGCCGGCAGCCGACCGAGGCGCTTCGATCCCGCGCACCGCCCTGACCGCGCCGCCCGAGGTGGTCGAGCGCAGCAGTGAAGCGCCGGCGAGCGCGCCGCCGCGCCGCACGACATCGACGCCGCCGACGAGCAGCGCGCAGCAGCCGACGGTCACGACGCAGGTCGCACCGGCGGCGGAACGGCCATCCGCTCAAGACGTCACGGCGACGTCGTCGTCAGGTATCAGCAGCGTCACCGAGGCAGATGTTCGCGTCGTCGAGGCGCTCGGGTTGCGCGAGTTCGCGCCCGCGCCGCCGCCGATGGCGGTGGTACCCACCGCGCGTCCGTCGACGCCGTTGGCGCGCGCGCTGTCGCATACGGCTTGGGTCGATGCGCAGCTGCGTGCGGTCACGACTCCGGTCGAGCAGCCGCGCACGACGGGTAGCTATGTGTTCGTGGCGCCTGCCGAGGTCGAGCGCGCACCGATGCCGGCCGGTCGTGCCGTTGGCGCGCCCCTCGCTCCCGTCGCGGCGCCGCGGCCAACGCCGGCCGCGCCGATCTCGACGAGCGCGCCGGTGTCGCAGTCCGTCATGTCGCCGGCAGCGCCGACCTACGTGCCGCCTGCCGTGGCAACGTCCGCCTTCAGCGCGGCGCTTCCCGATCCGCGATTGCTGTCGACGTTGCCGCCAATGGCGCAGCGCGTGGCCGAGTTCGTGGCGCGCCTGGTTGGCGTGCAGAGCGCGTTCGACGCCGCGCCGCTGCCGGCCGCGCCGGTCGCGACTGCGATTGCGCCGCCGCCGCTCAGCGCGCGTGTCCCGGCTCGCTCGTTCGTCACCGCTGCACCGGAGCGCCCGCCGACAGACGCTCCGGCGGCGGTGGCGATGACGTCCGCGACCGCAAGTCCGGCGGTCGCGTCGACGAACACGACGGCTGCGCCGCGTACGATCGCGCCGGTTGTCGCGTCGACGTATTCGCCGGCTGCGCCTGCGGCATCGTGGCGACCGGGCGCCATCGCAGCGCGCTTCGAGCAGCTCGGCGCTGCGGTCGATGCGCGCGTGAGCGCGGCCTGGGGTGCGACGTCGACGACACCGGCACGCGCGGTGGCGACGATTTCGCCGACCTACGTCACGTCGGCGCCCGAGCCGCAGGTTCGCGCTGCCACCGGGCCGGCGCGCATGTCTGAGTTCATGGACAAGCTCGTCGGCGTCCAGGCGATCCGGGCGACGGCGCCGCTGTCGCTGCAGTCGGTTCAGTCGCTGGCGCCGGTCGCCGCCGTCGCTGCGACGGAAGCGCGGTCGCCGGCTGGGGCGAGCTTGCGAGCGCCGGCACGGGTCGCGCTGCAGTCGATGATGGCCGTGACGCCGGCCGAGAAGGCCGCGCAGGCGCTCCTGACGCCCGCTCCGCAGTCGCCGCGCGGCGAAGCGGTGGCGACGATGGCTCCGGGTGGCATCGGTCTGCGGGCGGAGCAGATGGGCGGCATCATCGGCGTGCGCGCCGCCAGCCTGTCGATCGACTTCGTCGATCCGGCGCGACTCGCGATGCTGAGTGGCGCGGCACCGTCGATGACGACGGTCACGCCCGCGCCCGACAGCCGCGCCGAGACGACGACGACGCCGACGCCGGAAACGATCATGCCGGCGCCGCGACCGCTCTTCGCGGCGAGTCCCGCCGTGTCGGTGGCGTCGCGCGCGCTGACCGCGGAGGAGTGGTCGCTGGTGGCGACCTTCCCGTCGACGGCAACGGCGGTGCAGATGGTGACGGCGCGCCACGCAGCCGAATGGCAGGAGCTCGCGTCCATGGCGCGCGCGACCTCCGTCGGACCGCAGACGCTGTTGACGGCGACGCCAGAGGCGGCGACGCGCGCCGAGTCGACGCGCGCCGAGTCGACGCGCGTCGAGTCGACGCGGAGCGCGGCGACGACGACGCGGTTCGACGCGCCGATGATTGGCGCGCGGTCGGCGCGACCCGCGCCACCGGCGCCGGGGCGTGACGCTGCGCGCGCCGAGGAGCCGCGCACGATGGCGGCCGCCGCCCGCGGCGGCGCACCGCGTGAATATGTGGCGCCATCGCTCCCGACGGTGCGGAGCGTGCAGACGGTGATCGATGCGTCGGCGGCGCGCTTGCCGGGCGGGCGCACGCCGCGCGGCAGCTTCACCTGGCCGAAGCTGGCCGAGTTCACGTCGGCGGTGAGCGACTTCTCCACGCCGGCGGCGGTGACTGTCGCCGAGCAGGCGGCGCAGGCGGGGCCCGGCGTGCCGATGTGGGGCGCGATGCCGGCGCTGATTACGGTTTCTCCGACGCTGGCGGCGAGCAACGCGGCCGGCGAAGCGCCAGGCGCGAGCGGCGCGACGACGCTCGTGACGATGGCGCCTGCACGCGGCGCGACGACGGCGTCGGGCGGCACGGCGGCGCGCGCGGATCTGCCGTCGATGACCTTGATGACGGCTGCTGCGACGCGCGAGGCGCGGGTTGCGCTGCGCGCGACCGGCAGCGCCGCCTCGGGCGAATCGGACGGGCGCTCGGCGCCGATGACGTTGACCGGCGGCGCCGTCGAGGCGACGCGGATCGGTGGCGCGGCGTCCGGCGACGGCCTGAGCGCTGCCAATGGCGGCGTCTCGAACGTGCGCACGGCGCAGTCGATGCCGCTGACCGCGAATGGCGCCGGACAGGCGAACGGCGCCGGGCCGACGGGACCGGCGGCGCGAGCGCTCGAGCTGGCGCGTCCGTTCTTGCGCATGGTGGACGCGGCGGTCGGCGGCGATGGCGCCCGCAGCGCGGCACCGAGGTTTTACGAGCAGCCGCAACCGTTGGTCTCGGGCGCACCGTCTAACGACTCGGCGACGCGGATGGTCGAGGCGCTGCGCAGCCAGCCAGCGGCGACGCCGAGCGACGATCGCGTGACGCTGGCCGACCTGACGCTGATCTCGATCGCGTCCGCGACGCAGCAGGTCGCGGCCTCGGCTGCGGGCGGCGGACCGTCGTCGGCCTCGTCGTCGGGTGGTGCACCGTCGGGCGCAGGCGAAGGTGGAGCCGCCGCCGGCGGTGGTGGAAAATCGGGCAATCCTGCACAGGAAATCGAGGAGCTCGCGCGCGCGGCATTCGACGAGCTGCAGCGTCTAATTACGATCGCGCGTGAGAGGAGTGGCGGTCATGGCTAAGCTGGAACGGGCGAGAATTCATGTTCTGAAGGGTGACGGTCAGAAGTCGTCCGATGTCGATACGCACATCGAGGTTTGCTTCAACCCGAAGGAGTATTCGCTCGAAAAGTCGGTCGAGTGGGATGCGGAAAAGGCATTCTCCGACGCACCGCAACCGGAGTTCAAGGCGCCGAAGCCGATGACGTTGTCGGTGACGCTGCAGTTCGACAGCTACGAAGAGCGCGTCAGCGTCCGCGACAAGTGGGTGCGCAAGATCGAGAAGCTGACGATGATGGCGCAGCAGCTCAAGAACGACGGCAAAGGGGCCAACAAGGCGGACAAGCAGAAGTATCGCCCGCCGGTGATCTTGTTCATCTGGGGGCGCTTCACGTTCAAGGGCGTCATCGAGTCGCTGTCGCAGAAGTACACGATGTTCCTCTCCGACGGCACGCCGGTGCGCGCGGAGTGCGGCCTCAAGATCCGCAACGTCATCGACAACAACATCGACGAAGGTACCAGCCAGAACTGGTCGGCCAGCAAGGGTGGCAGCGGCAAGCCGTACACCGTCCAGCAGAACGATCGACTCGACCTCATCGCCGCGACCCAGCTGGGCGACGCGGGTCGCTGGCCAGAGATCGCCGCGCTCAACGACATCGTCGACCCGACGACGATGGATAACAAGTCGACCCTCATGATTCCAGAGGACTAGTCGATGTCGTCGACGTCTATCGATTGCACCGTGAAGATCGGCAAGACCGAGATCACCGGCGACGAGGTCCACGACGTGCTCGTCGAGGCCGATCTCGATCAGCCCGATCACGCGGTCGTCTCGCTCTCGAACCTGTCGACCAAGTATTCGGAGACGGTGACCGAGGGCGAGGACATCGAGGTCAAGCTCGGCTTCGTCGACGGCACGCCCGCCGGCGTCGTCTTCAAGGGCGAGGTCACGGGTATCGAGCCGATCTACGACTCACGCGCGCCGGCGCGCGTCATGGTGCGCGCGCTCAACCAGATGCACCGGCTGACCCGCGGCAAGAAGTCGGTCGCGCACAAAGAGGTCACTGACAAGGACATCGTCGACAAGCTGTGCCAGGCCTACGGCCTGACGGCGAAGTTTGGCGATCAGCCGCCGTCGACGAAGTATCCGCACGTCTATCAGCACAACCTCACCGATCTCGAGTTCCTGCGCATGCGCGCCGCGCGCATCGGCTGCGAGGTGTTCGTCTCCGACAAGGAGCTCCATTTCCGCAAGCGTACGGACGGCGACTCCGGCATCAATCTGCAGTTCGGCGTGCCGGGAGATTCCGCGCTCGAGCGGTTCCTGCCGCGACTCTCGACGGCGAACCAGGTCTCCGAGGTCCGCGTCATGGGCTGGGACCCCGAGAAGAAGAAGGAGATCGTCGGGGTCGCCAAGCCGCAGAACTCGAAGCTCGGCGACAAGACCGGCTCTCAGGTCGCCAGCTCGAAGCACAAGGACGTTTTGCATATCCAGTCCGACTCGCCGGTCTCGTCGAAGGAGGAGGCGGACAACATCGCCAAGGCGATCCTCAACGACCGCCTGATGAATTTCATCACCGGGGACGGGACCTGCCGCGGCAATCCACAGCTGAAACCCGGGATCATCGTGACCGTCACCGTCAACGACAAGCGGTTCGACGGAAAGTACTACGTCATGTCGGTCCGCCATCGATACGTGCACCAGGGCCAGAGCGGCGGCTATCGCACCGAGTTCCGAGTTCGGCGCGACGCCAAAACCGGATCTTGACGCTCGCTCCAGCCCTCCAAGCGACCCGGGTCACATCCAGAAAGCGCTCGCAAAATCGGCGCTTAGGTCGCTTCGGAGCTTGATCCGAAGTCAAAGTACTGACTATACTTTTCGGGCTCTGGAGTCCGGTTGCAAGGGGGAGAGTCTGGTGGACGAAGAGGCGGCGATGGTCTGGCAAGACGTGCTCGACGCGGTTGCCGCCGGGCGCGAGCAGAACCTGCGCTGTCCCTTTTGCAGCAAGGGCGAAGTCTTCGTCGATCGCAATGAGCTACGCCTTCGCCTCGAGTGCCGCGCGTGCCGGCGCTACATCGAGGGGCGAATGGCGGCGCAATAACGAGGGGACGTGGCGAGAAATTTTCTCGGTAGGGGGTGGAAGTACCCCGTCGAAGTGGATCGCTCGGGTGGCATTGCCCAGTCGGAAGACGACGAGGCGATCCGCCAGTCGATCCATATCATTCTCGGCACCGCGCCGGGCGAGCGCGTGATGCGACCGAACTTCGGTTGCAGTATCCACGACCTCGTCTACGCACCGAACAACTTGAACACCGCCAGCCTCGCAGCCCACTACACCGTCGAGGCGCTGTCCAAGTGGGAGCCGCGCATCGAGGAGATCGAGGCCGCGGCCGATCCGTCGAGCGACGATCCCAACCGCCTCAACATCAGCATCAAGTACAAGGTTCGCGCCACCAACAGCTCGCGCAACCTCGTTTACCCCTTCTACATCCGCCGGAGTGACGAAACATGATTCCCGCACCGAAGCTCGACGACAGGACGTACGCGGACATCGTCGCCGAGGCGATGCGGCTCATTCCGCGTTACTGCCCCGAGTGGACCAACCACAATCCGTCCGACCCGGGAATCACCGTCCTCGAGTTGACCGCGTGGATGACCGAGCTGGTTCTGTATCGGCTCAACCGCGTTCCCGAGAAGAACTACCTCGCGTTCCTGAACATGATCGGCATCCGACTGCGCTCGCCGCAGCCGGCGCGCGCGCTCATTACCTTCGACCTCGTCGAGGGCGCCGAAAAGCAGGTCATCAAGGAAGGCACGCAGATCGCGACCGCGCAGGCGGCCGACGAAGACACGATCATCTTCGAGACGCAGAAGGAGCTGGTCGTCGTCGGTGCGCCGCTCGACCGCTGCTTCAGCTATTACAACGAGACCTACGCCGACAACTCGCCGTTCCTGCACGGCACCAAGCCCGAGGGCTTCGAGGCCTTCGCCGGCGCCGACCGCGTCGATCGGTTCCTCTACCTCGGCGATCAGCGCCTGAAGGCCGTCTCCGACTCGTCGCTCCTCAAGCTCATCGTCGCGGCGCCCGATCATGGCGGCCGCGATTTGTCGCGTCTGCTCGAGTGGGAATATTGGAACGGCCGTCGCTGGCGCGAGCTGCGCACCATGACCGTCGAGGTCGAGCGCGGCGAGGTCGTGTTCTACGGACCGACCGATCTGCTCCCGACGCAGGTGCACGGCATCGAGGACTACTGGGTGCGCGGCCGCCTCGCCGAGGTGCCGCAGAACCCGTGGGAGACCGAGATCGACACCGCCAAGGCGGTCATCGAGACCGCCGGCGAAGGCGTCGTTCCCGACGTCGCGTTCGCCAACCTCGACGGCGGCGTCTTTTTGGCGCTCGACCTCGGCAAGAACGTCTTCCCGCTCGGCCAGCAGCCGAAGATCGACCAGTGCCTCTATCTCGCCTCGCGCGAGATGCTGTCGCAGCCCGAGGCCGAGGTGCGGATCGAGATCGTGCTGTCCGACGCGACCGTCGCGCCCGAGCCCAAGCCTTCCGATGACCTCGTGCTGTCGTGGGAGTACTTCGACGGCAAGAAGTGGCGCGTGCTCGGCAAGTCCGGTCCCAAGGGCACCATCCGCTCGCCGGAAAATCCCTGGGGCTTCATCGACGGTACGCACGGCTTCACCCAGACCGGCGTCGTCACCTTCCGCGTGCCCAACGACATGCACGCGGGCGAAGTCAACGGCGAGGACAACTACTGGGTCCGCGCGCGCGTCGAGCTGGGCGACTTCGGCCTGCCCGGCAGCTACATGCTCGACGGCGACAAGTGGGTCTGGCGCGATGATCGCCCGCTCAAGCCGCCGTCGTTCAAGTCGATCGGCTTCAAGTACCGCGCCGATCTGCAGAACGTGAAGCACTGCCTCTCCTACAACGACTTCCGCTATCGCGATCACTCCGACGAGGCAAAGATCGAGTACCGCCCGTTCCAGCCGTTCAGCGCCGTCCCCGACGAGGGCGCGGCCCTGTATCTGGGATGGAACGGCAAGCTGCCGAACGATCCGATCTCGCTCTACGTGCTCCTCGCCGACGTCACGGTCAAGCCGGAGGAAGATCGCGCCGACGTCGAGTTCCTCAAGAACTATTACGCCGACCGCGACGCCGTCTGGGAAGCCGAGCAGCGCGTGGTGTGGGAGTACTTCGACGGCAGCAACTGGTCGCCGCTCGTCGTCATGGACGGCACCAAGAACTTCACCGTCTCCGGCTTCGTCGACTTCGTCGGTCCCGACGATCACCAGAAGACGATGAAGTTCACCGAGGACCGCTTCTGGATCCGCGCGCGCCTCGAGATGGGCGGTTACGTCAAGCCGCCGCGCATCGCCCGCATCCTGACCAACACCGTCGAGAGCGCCAACGTCGTCACCGTTCGTGACGAGATCCTCGGCAGCTCCGACGGCACGCCGGTGCAGACCTTCGCGTTCTCGCACGGCCCGCTCCTCGAGGGCGAGGTCATCGAGGTCAAGGAGCAGGATCAGCCCGCCGCCGAAGATCTCGCCGATCTCGGCGACGATCCGTGGCGTCAGGAAGGCGAAGGCAAGGAGGCGGGCTACTGGGTGAAGTGGCGCACCGCCGAGAGCTTCTTCGACTCCGGACCGCGCTCGCGCCACTTCGTGCGCAATCCGATCACCGGCAGGATCCAGTTCGGCGACGGCATCAAGGGCATGATGCCGCCGGCGGGCCGCAACAACATCGTCGCCCGTCGCTACCAGATCGGCGGCGGGGTGCGCGGCAACGTCAACGGCATGACCCTGACGCAGCTGACGCGCGCCATCGCGTACATCGACAAGTGCTACAACGCGATCCCGGCGGCAGGCGGCGCCGATGCCGAGACTGTCGAGGAGGCCAAGTCGCGCGCGCCGCAGCTCTTGAAGTCGCGCGACCGCGCCGTCACCGCCGAGGACTTCGAGACGCTGGCGCTGCGCTCGTCGACGGGCGTCGCGCGCGCCAAGTGCTTGCCGTCGCAGAAGCACGACGGCCAGGTCCAGGTGGTCATCGTGCCGCGCGGCGACGAGAAGAACCTCGATCTCTCGAAGCGCCTCGTCGCGGCGCCGGAGCTCCTGCGCTTCGTCAAGAACTACCTCGACGAGCGGCGCCTCGTCGGCACGGTGCTCGAGGTCATCAAGCCCGGCTACGTCGAGATCTCGCTCAAGGTGACGCTGGTGCGCCGCACCGTCGGACAGTCGGAGCGCGTCAAGCGCGAGATCGAGGACCGCCTGCGCCGCTACCTGCATCCGCTCGTCGGTGGACGCGACGGCAAGGGCTGGACCTTCGGCCGCGCGGTCTACAAGACCGACCTCGCCCACCTGGTCGAGGACGTCCCCGGCGTCGAGGTGATCGACTCGATCACCATCTACGACGAGGACAAGCGCGTCGCCGTCGAAAACGTGCGCCTCGAGCCGTTCGAGCTCATCTATCTCGTGAACGTCGCGGTCGTCGAGCGCGTGCGTGAGGAGATCGTCTAGTGCTGACGGCGCAACGAGCACTGGTTCGCATGCCCGACGTCGTCGGTCTGCCGCTGGGCAAGGCGCGCCTGCTGGTCGTCAACGCCGGCCTCGTCGCCGATACCATCACGTTCCAGGAGTCGTACGAGACCCGCGACACCGTGCTGCAGCAGAAGCCGATGCGCGGGCAGATGGTCTACGCCGGCGACAAGGTGACGCTGACGGTCTCGCGCGAGAGCTACGTCAAGTGGCTGCCGTCGATCTATCAGCGGGCCGACATCAACGGTCGCAACTTCTATCGCGACTTCCTCTGGATCATCCAGCACCTCTTCGGATCGATCGAAGAGATCCTCGACGTCATCCATCAGTACTTCGATCCCTACGAGGCGCCGGAGAAGTTCCTTCCGTGGCTGGCGTCGTGGTCGGCGATGGTGCTCGAGGAGGATTGGCCGATCGAGAAGAAGCGCCGCCTCATTCGCAAGGCGATCGAGCTCTACCGCATTCGCGGCACGGTCAAGGGCATCAAGCTGTTCATCGCGCTCTTCACCGGCCACGAGCCGGACATCAAAGAGAACGTGTGGCCGTTCCGCGGCTGGCGCATCGGCACGACGTCGGAGATCGGCGTCGACTCGGTGGTGCTGCCGCCGGTGAACCTGGCGCACACCTTCGTGGTCGAGATGCCGGTTGCCTACAAGGATGTTTCGCCGGAGTCGGTCATCCGCATCCACGAGATCATCCAGATGGAGAAGCCGGCCAACACGCAGTACTACCTGCGCTTCGCGGCCGAGGGTGGCGGGCACGACCTGTCGGAGTTCATGGCGATTGGCGGCGGTGTCGTCGGTGGCATCGGGCTCGGGGCCGACGACGCCGACGTGATCACGTCGGAAGCGGATCTGCAGAAGGCGATGACGGCGGAGAAGAAGGGCGCCGAGTCGACCGAGCTCAAGGATCGCAAGACCCAGCAGCTTCAGATCGACGACGCCTTCATGCCGATGTCGCGCTCCAAGCCGCCCCTGCCCAAGGCGCCGCGCGCGGACACTGCGCCCGTCGAGGGACGCGAAGGGCCGCGCTCGAACAAGGCCGGCGGCTTCGACGGCGGCGCGCGCGAGATGGCTTCGGTGTCGCACACCGCGGCCATGGAAGTCATCAAGACGGAAGAGATGGCGCCGGTCGCGACGCAGACCAAGGCGAAGAAGCCGCCCGAGAAGGACGCCAAGACCAAAGTCGGCACGCCCACGACCGATCCAAAGAAAGACCCGGAGAAAAAGTAAATGGCGACCGAACGCGAAGCGAAAGCGCAGGGGTTCAAGAGGATCAACTTCTTCAAGGGGTTCCTCACCACTGAGCACGACTGGAACGAGGCCGAGCGCTATCACCTCGACAAACGCAAGCTGCACAACCGGCTCTGCCACGCCCCCGGCGTTGTCCCGGGATATGCCGGCGAGCTCAAGGTGACGGCGCGCGCGCGCGGCGATCTCTCGTTCGAAGTGCAGCCGGGCTACGCTCTCGACGGGCAGGGCAACGACCTCGTCCTCTGGGAGACGCAGATCAAGACGATCATCCCCGAGGAGTACAAGCTGCCGCAGACGCTGTACGTCGTCTTGCGCTTCGTCGAGGAGCTCTCGGACTTCATCGCCTACAAGGAGAACCTCGAGTACAAGGGCCATCGCCGCGTCCTCGAGAGCTGCAAGGTCGAGATCTCGCAGACGTCGCCCGACATCAAGCAAGAGGTCGAGCTGGCGCGCATCTTGTTGGAGAAGGGCGCCACGCGTATTCGCGACGCGCGCGACCCGCACGATCCGCGCGCCAACGAGATCGATCTGCGCTGGGCGCCCCGCGCCGGCGTCTCGGGATCGTTCCTCGACACGACGACCAAGCAGCGCATCCACACCGTGCTGCAGGCGCAGCGTCGCGCGTTCTTCCACATGGCGCGCGACGGCAAGGTGCAAACGGCGCATGACGCGCTGTCGGCGATCTTGTCGGCCAGCGCGCTGGCGGCGGCCGATCAGCTCGATCTGCGCAACGTCTTCGACGTCATGGGCCTCATCCTCGAGATGCAGCAGGAGGTCGCGGTCGACGTCGAGGTCAATCACCCGACGCTGGCGCAGCGCAAGGAGTTTGCCGACTTCCGCAAGAACGTGGAGATCCTCAAGGGGCTGATGGCGGAGCGGCGCTTCACGGCCGACGCGCTGCAGAACCTGTGCGCGTATCAGCAGAAGGCGGGCGAGATCATCGCCAGCGTCTTTGCGGGTGGGCCGCCGGTCCAGCTCGACGACGAGCCGCGCACCGCGGCGTCGCCGGCGAAGAAGTCGGGGACGATGGACTGGGAGGCGGTCAAGGCCATCTCGCAGATGGATCTGCCCAACGAGATCGACGTCGACGGCCAGACCTGGGTGCAGGTCGACAAGATCGACGTCATGGACAAGGACTCCGAGGAGAAGCACGGCCTCGTCATCAACGATGCCAAGGACTCTTATCGCTCGCGCCAGAAGCTCAAGTATCCCGACGGTACGGTCATCGAGGATGTCGGCCGCGCCCACGTCGGCGGCTACGCGCAGTTCACCGTCTCGGGGCTGAAGGCGGGCAAGCAGCTCGCGGTCATCCGCCGCATGGACTACGTGTACGGCGACTACGAGATCGAGTTCTTCATCGACGGCAAGAACGCCGGCGTCTGCTCCTGCGCCGGCACCGATCGCGTGCACCGCTGGCGCAACTGGCCCTACGTGATCAACGCCGACCTCATCACCAAGGACAAGGTCACGGTGAAGCAGAACGCCGGCACGGCGGGCCGCGACATCAACATGTTCAGATATTGGTTCTACCAGCCGAAATGATAGGATCTCGCTGATATGTTCCTAGATCCGCTCATAAAGACGCTCAAGGCGCCCATCGAGTTCGTGCGCTCGAAGGTCTTTGGCGTGCAGTCGCTCAAGGGCGGCATCAAGGGCGATATCAATAAGCTCAAGGGCGTCAAAAACTCATACAAAGACGCCGCGGGTCAGGTTGGGGCGGCCGCCAAGAAGGCCAAAGGCGGCGTATCGGCTGCGCGAGACGGACAAAAGAAGGCGAAAATGGGACTCTTCTCGAAGAAGAAGAAATGCCCGAGCTGCGGCGAGAAACTGCACGCGAGCTGGGATCAGTGCCCGTACTGCGGATGGTCCGAGGGGCCGTCGGCACCGGCTTCGGCTGGCGCACCGGCGGCGGCGCCGGCACCGGCGGGCGGCAAGATGCGCACGATGGCCATCGACGCGGCGGGCGGCGCGGCCGCGTCGCAGGGGTCGGGAGTCGGCTGGCTGGTGCCGCTCGACGGTCCGCAGACCGGGGAGCTGTTTCAGCTCAAGGGCCGCGCGGTCGTCGGCACGGCCACCGACTGCGACGTGATCATGAAGGAGCAGTCGATCAGCGGCCGCCACGCGGAGTTCATGGCCACCGGCCAGGGCTTCCGCGTCAACGATCTCGGCTCGACCAATGGGACGTTCGTCAACGACAAGCGCGTGACGACGAGCGATCTCATCGACAATGACAACGTTCGGCTCGGTCGCATCAACTTCAAGTTCAAGTCGATGAGCTAAGCACATGCGAAAGACCCTGCACGCCTTTGCCGCCGCCTTCGCGATCCTCCTCGCCGCCGCCGCTCCGGCCCACGCCGCCGACAAGCTGCGCCTCGAGCGCATGGACCTGAAGGCCTCGCCGACGTTGAAGCTCTACATGACCATGTCGGACTCCGACGGCCGCGCCATCACGGGGCGCGCCAAGGAGGACTTCCGGATCGTCGTCGACTCCGCCGAGCAGGGCGCAGCGGCGGCGTTGCAGACGTTCGACGAGAGCAAGGAGCCGATCAACCTCGTCATCGTCGCCGAGAACGGCCCGCCGATGCAGAGCGTCCTCGAGGACGTCAAGCGCGCCATCGCGGCGCTGGCCGACTCCTTGCCGCCCAAGTCGAAGGTGGCGCTCATCAGCTACGCCACCGACTTCAAGCGCCTGGCGGAGCTGGGCGGCGCGGTCGACGCCGAGAGCGCGGCCAAGACGATGACCATCGACTCCGAAGGCACCGAGCTGCGCATGCTGCAGGCGGTGCGCTCGGCCATCGACATTCTCGGCGCCGTGCCCAAGGGCGAGCGCAAGCTCATCGTCGTCTTCTCCGACGGTCTCGACGTCGACATGGAGCTGCGCACCTTCTCCGCGGTCTCGAAGCGCGCCGCCGATGCCGGCATCGTCATCGACACCATCGGCTACACCGAGTTCGATGCCTCGAAGCTGCGCACGTTGACGGCACTGTCGAAGCAGGCGCTGGGCATCGACCGTGTGTGCAAGACGGCGAGCGACATCTCGAACCACTTCAACAACGTGATCGACGAGATCAAGAAGCAGTACATCGCCACCTTCGAAGTGCCGCTGGCCGGCGGCGACAACAAGGCGCATCAGTTCCAGGTCATCGTCGGTGGCACGGGTGGCGACAAGTACTCGAACATCGTCGAGGACAAGCTGCCCAAGGCCAGCCATCCGGTGGCGAAGAAGGGCGAGTCGTCGCGCTGGTGGCTGTGGATGGTGCTCGGGCTCCTCGCCGTCGGCATCATCGGGCTCATCGCGTGGGCCATCTTCCGCGAGAAGCCCGAGCAGATGCCGGAGGAAGAAGAGGCGGCTCCGGCACCGGCCGCCGCGCCGGCTCCGCAGGGTCCCATGAAGACGATGGCGCTCAACGTCAGCGCCATGGGCGGCGCGCCCGCGGTGGGCTGGATCGTCGCCACCAACGGCAAGCACGCCGATCAGACGTTCAAGCTCAAGCCGGCGCGCACCCTCATCGGCACCGGCACCGACTGCGACGTCAAGGTCGACGATCAGTTCATGTCGTCGCACCACTGCGAGGTCCGCTTCGAGGGCAGCTCGTTCAAGCTGTTCGACCTCGGCTCGACCAACGGCATCGTGGTGAACGACAAGAAGGTGCGAGAGCACGAGCTGATCGACAACGATCTGTTCCGCCTCGGGCGCACCGAGTTCAAGTTCAAGTCGATCACGTAGATGTGGGTGGCGGCGCAACCGGTTTCGCTCGCGTCGCTGCCGCCGTGGGGACTCCCCGCGATCATCGGCGGCGTCGTCGCGTTCGGCCTGCTGCTCCTCGTCGTGGCGGCGATTCGCAAGCGGCGGCCCAAAGAGGTGCCGTGCCGCAACTGCGGGCGCATCATGCTGGCCGATTGGGCCAAGTGCCGGTTTTGCGGCACCACCGCGCGCGAGCTGCGCGCCGAGCTCGAGTTCGTCTCGGGGCCGCTGCTCGGGCAATCGATCAACCTCGACCGCGATGTGACGACGATCGGCTCGGTCGCGGGCAACACCGTGCTACTCACCGACACCGGCGTGTCGCGCAAGCACGTCGGCATCAAGCGCGTCGACACCGGCTACGAGCTGGCCGATCTCGGCTCGACCAATGGCGTATACGTCAATGGCGAGAAGGTGGCGCGGCGCAAGCTCGAGGTGGGCGACGTCATTCGCGTTGGCACCACCGAGATGGTCTTTCGCGTCTAGACTGAAGGTCTTACGTAGCGCTAATCGATTCCGTTTCCAGGAGGAGTGACCGTGGGCGGCAAGCTTCTATATCGCGATGGCAACGGGCGCGACGCGTCGGTCGACATCGCGCCCGACGGCTGCTTCCTCGGGCGCGGCGCCGATTGTGCCGTGCGCACCGACGACGCCATGGTCTCGCGCAAGAACTGCAAGATCTCGTTCGCGGGCGGGCGCTGGAGCGTCGAGGACCTGGGATCGTCGAACGGCACCTTCGTCAACGAGGTGCGCGTGCAGAAGCAGGCGCTCAACCACGCCGACGTGGTGCGCTGCGGGACCTTGCAGGTGCGCTTCGTCGAGACGGCCGATTCGCAGGCGCCGGCCGGTAAGCCGCGCACGATGTCGATCCCGGCGCAGGGCGGCAGCGTGCAGGTCGATCCGGCGCTGCAGAACGCGTTCGGCGGCGGGCTCAATCCCGCGGCGCTGATGCAGCAGAAGGATTACGAGCTCAGCCAGGCGTCGCAGGAGCGCGAGACGCTGGCGGCGCGGCTGCGCGAGGCGTCGCAGGAGCTCGAGGCGGCGCAGCATCGCAACGAAGGCAATCAGCAGGAGCTGCAGCGGCTGCGCGCCGAGAACCTGGCCTATCGCGACCGCCTCGCCGAGGTGCAGCGCGAGAAGTCGCTGCAGGACGACGAGATCCACGCGCTCACCAAGGTCGGCAACGAGCTCAAGGAAGAGCTCGACCAGCTCAAGGGCGAGCACCTGACGCACAAGCAGCGCGCCGAGGAGCTCACCGACGAGATGCAGGCGCGCGATCGTCAGCTCGAGCGGGCGCACGAAGACGTGCAGCGCGCCAAGCAGATGATGGAAGAGATGCGCTCCAAGCTCGCCGAGGTCGGCAAGACCAAGGACGAGGGTTGGAAGGAGCTCAACGCGCGCATCGCGGAGCTGGATCAGCTGCGCGAGGTCATCTCCGAGCAGGAGCGGATCCTCGAGGAGCGCAAGGTCGGCTTGATGTCGCTGGAGACCGCGGTCAAGGACGGGCGCGCCGAGCGCGACCGCCTCCAGCGCGAGCACATCGGCATCAAGAACGAGCGCGACGAGCTGCGCGACAAGGTGATCCGGCAGAACCACCAGGTCGAGGCGCTCGAAGAGGAGCAGCGGCGGTTGGCGCGCATGCTCTCCGACGGCGGCGGCGGTGGTGGCGGCGACAACTCGGAGCATGTGCGGCTGGCGACCGAGGTGCGCGAGCTCAAGGTGGAGCTGCGTAAAGCGGAGACCGAGCGCACCCGTTTTCAGGAGCGCCTCGAGACGGTGGAGCGCGAGCGGGCGCAGCTCGAAGACCAGTTCGCCAAGCTCGACATCGACCGCGCCTCGGCGATGCAGTCCAAGGGCACCATCGACGCGGCGCGCGCGCGGCTCGAGGAGAAGCTGGGCAAGACCGAGGCGGCGCGCGCGAAAGCGGAAGAGGCGCTGGCCGACGCGGTCAAGGGGCGCGATACGGCGATGCAGTCGGCCGATCGGCTCATGGTCGACGCGGAGCGCGAGCGCAAGCGGGCGGCCGAGCTGGAGGCGGAGCTCAAGCGCACGCGCGAGGCGATGGCGGGTGCGTCGTCGGCGATGCTCGCCGAGTCGCAGCATCCGCAGCTCGTCGATTCGACGTCGGAGATCAGGATCCCCGATGCGGCGCGCATTCATCACCTCGAGGAGGAGGTCTCGCGCCTCGAGGAGGAGCTGGCGCGCGCGAGTAAGGCGGGCGGCGGCGGGGGGCTGGCCGCGGGCAATGGCCACGGCGAAGTGGTGCAGCTGACCGCCATCAAGCGAAAGGCCGAAGAGGCCTACAGCGGCATCAACGATGCGTTGAGCGAGCTCCGGACCAACATTCTATTGGCGAAGGACCTGGTGGCCGAGCATGGCCGTTCGGTCCCCGACCATGATGCCGCGCGTACGCTGGAAGATGCCATCAACGTCTCGGTGGATCGCACCGAGGACGCCAAGGGTCTCTTGCGGGCGCTGCGCGAAGTAATCGAGAGCTGACGAAGACATGGCCATTTCGAGCGCCGTTGAAGTCGAGGATCTGATCAAGGCGCGCTACCCGCTCGTCTACATCGTGTCGTCGGAAGAGGCGCGAGTAGAAGAGGCGCTCAGGCAGATCGCGCTCAGGCGCGAGCGGGTGCTGGCGGCCTGGTCGATCACGCGCGGCTTCGTCAAGCTGCAGGGCGAGTTCCGCGGCGGCGACGTGCGCGATCCGATCAAGGCGCTCGACCACATCGCCGGCATCGAGGGCAAGGGGCTCTTCGTGCTGCGCGACTTCCACGCCTACGTCGACAACCCGACGGTGGTGCGCAAGCTGCGCGATCTGGCGCACGACCTCAAGAAGTCGCAGAAGAACGTCCTTTTGCTCTCGCCGGTGCTCAAGATTCCGCCCGAGCTGGAGAAGGAGGTCGCGATCATCGACTGGGATCTGCCCGATCGCGGGGAGATCGACGGCATCGTGGGGCGTCTGTTGCAGGAGCTTCCCGTCGGAGTCGAGCCGGGGCCGGCCGCCGATCCGCAAGGGCGCGAGCGCATCGTCGAAGCGGCGCTGGGGTTGACCTACGTCGAGGCGGAGAACGTGCTCGCCAAGTCGATCGTGCGCAACAAGACGTTCCACGTGCAGACGATCCTGAGCGAGAAGAAGCACATCATTCGCAAGAGCGGCATCCTCGAGTACTACGAGGCGCAGGAGTCGCTCGACGAGATCGGCGGGCTCGAGACGCTCAAGCTGTGGCTGCAGAAGCGGCGCGGCGCGTTCACGTCGAAGGCGCGCGACTTCGGGCTGCCGCTGCCCAAGGGCATCCTGCTCATCGGCGTGCCCGGCTGCGGTAAATCGCTGACGGCCAAGGCAGTCGGCGCGGCGTGGCAGATGCCGCTGTTGCGCCTCGACGTCGGCAAGATCTTCGGCGGCCTCGTCGGTGCGTCGGAGGAGAACATCCGTAAGGCGCTGAAGACGGCGGAGGCGATCGCGCCCGCGGTCTTGTGGCTCGACGAGATGGAGAAGGGCTTCTCCGGAACCGGATCGTCGAACATGTCGGACGGCGGCACGACGTCGCGCGTCTTCGGCACGTTCGTGACCTGGATGCAGGAGAAGACCTCGCCGGTGTTCGTCATCGCGACCGCCAACGACGTGCGCGCGCTGCCGCCCGAGCTCATGCGCAAGGGGCGCTTCGACGAGATCTTCTTCGTCGATCTGCCATCGCGCGAAGAGCGCAAGACGATCGTCGAGATCCACTTGAAGAAGAAGCGGCGCGATCCGGCGACGATCGATCTCGGCAAGGTGGTCGACGCGACCCCGGAGTTCTCGGGCGCCGAGCTGGAGCAGGTGGTCGTGTCGGCGCTCTACGACGCGTTCGATGCGGGCGGCGACGTGAGCACCGAGGGTGTGCTGGCCTCGGCGCGCGAGATCGTGCCGCTGGCGGTCACGATGAAAGAGGGCATCGACAACATGCGCGAGTGGGCCAAGACGCGTGCGCGGCCGGCCTCGGTGACGCAGGACAAGTCGGCCGGCAAGGATCGCTTCTCGATCGGCATCGAGCCGTCGCGGAAGCTGGAGGTCTGATGTCGCACTTCACCAAGGTCGCGACGAAGATCAACGACCTCGTCGCGTTGAAGAAGGCGCTCGATCAGCTCGGCTGGAAGTACAACGCCAACGCAGAGGGCGTCGAGGTGCGCGGTTGGCGCGGCCAGCTATCGAAGGCGGAGATCGCGATCGACATGGGCAAGTACGACGTCGGCGTGGTCAAGCAGGCGGACGGCACCTATGCGCTCGAGGCCGATTGGTGGGGCGTCGAGACCACCAAGGGGCTCAAGGAAGAGGAAGTCGTCAAAGAGCTGAATTCGAAGTACGCCTATCAGCGCGTCGTCGCCGCCGTCGAGGAGCAGGGCTACACGATCGATGAGAACGCGGTGCAGTCGGACGGCAGCGTCAAGCTCACCGTCTCGAAGTGGGGTTGAAGCCATGTCGGAGAAGAAAGAGCTCGAGATCACCATCGGTCCCGACGGTGAAGTGAAGGTGCTGGTCAAGTGCATCAAGGGCGCGAGCTGCGTCGACGAGACCAAGTTTCTCGAGGACGCGCTCGGCAATACGATCGAGTCGCGTGAGCTGACCGACGAATACTACGAGCAGCCGCAGGGCGTGACGCAGACCAACAAGGTCAAGTAGCGCGTGGTGAAGCGCGCGCACGCGACCCCGTTCGCGGATACCGCCGAGTATCTCGAGCTGGTCTGCGCGCGCGTGCGCACCAGGTTGGAGCGCGCCATCGCGGTGGCGGAGGGCAAGAGCGCCGAGGCGGAGAAGCTCGGGACCCGCGCGGGCGAGCTGGCGGCGGAGATCGCGGCGCGGCTCGTCGGCTCGAAGGCGGAGATCGGGCTCGAGACGCTGCGCACGCGGCTGGCGCTCGACGAAGCCGACGTCGACGTCCTGGCGCACGCGGCGGTGGCGCAGCTCGATCCGGCGCTCGGCAAGCTGCACACCAAGCTCTCGGGATCGGCGTTTCACCCCTGGCTCGACGTCGGGCTGGCCATCCAGGTGCAGCATGACGGCGTCGCCGATCGGCTGCGCGCGCGGTCGCGGTTCCAGCCGGAGTCGCCGCTGGTCAAGAATCGGCTCATTGCGCTCGATCGGGGTCGGCCGGAGTCGAAGGACAACGTCAACGCGTGCGAGATCAAGCTGCCGTCACGGGTGGCGCGCGTCATTCTCGGCGCCGATCCGACGGGCGGCGCGACGACGTACGCGCGGCTCTCGACACCCGACGTGGAGCTCGAGTCGGTGGTGCTGCCCGACGACGCGCGCGCGGAGCTCGAGCAGCTCTTGTCGGCGCAGCACGGGCTGTCGAAGCGGCTGATCGAGTGGGGCTACGATCGCTTCCTGCCGTCGGGGCGCGCGGTGGCGGTGCTGTTCACGGGGCCACCTGGTACGGGAAAGACCGTGCTGGCCGAAGCGCTCGCCAAGCGGCTCGGCAAGAAGCTCCTCGCCATCGACGGCGCGCGACTCGGTGAAGCGGGGCGCGCGCTCGAGACGGAGCTCGACGAGCTGTTCATGGAGGCGCGGCTGGCCGACGCGGTCGTGCTGTTCGACTCGTGCGAGCAGCTCTTCGGCGGTCGCGGCGGCGGCAATCCGCGGCTGGCGGCCTTGATGCGCGCGCTCGATCGCTTCGACGGGCTCGTCGTCCTGACGACGGCGACGCCGGAGCGGCTCGATCCGACGCTCGACCGCCGCGTCATGTTGCGGCTGCAGCTGGAGGTTCCGACCGGCGCGATGCGCGGAAAGCTCTGGCGGCAGCTCCTCTTGCCGACGGTGCCGCTGGCCGCCGACGTCGACATCAATCATCTCGCCAAGCGTTACGAGCTGTCGGGCGGCTCGATCCGCTCTGCGGTGCTGTTCGCGGTCTCCAAGGCCGTGGCGCGCGGCGCCGATTCGCAGCTGACGCTGGCCGACCTCGATGCCGCGGCGCAGGCGCAGCTGCGCGGCGATCTCAGCAGCTGGGCGGAGCGGACCCGCGACGTCAAGCTGACGCTCGACGTGCTGGTGCTGCCGGCCGACGAGAAGTCGCAGATCGAGGAGATCATCTCGGCGGGCCGCAACCGCTCGCTGGTGCTGCACACCTGGGGCTTCAACGAAAAGCTCACGACCGGCAAGGGGCTGGTCGTCCTGCTCTCGGGCGAGCCGGGGACCGGCAAGACGCTGGCGGCCGAGGTGATCGCGAGCGAGCTCAACTTGTCGCTCTATCGCGTCAACCCCGCCAAGGTGGTCTCGAAGTTCGTCGGCGAGACCGAGAAGAATTTGAACGAGATCCTGGCGCAGGCGAAGTCGACGCACGCGATCCTGTTCTTCGACGAGGCCGATGCGCTCTTCTCGACGCGCGTCGCCAAGGTCGAGACGGCCAACGATCGCTTCGTCAACATGGAGACCAATTTCCTTCTGCAGCAGCTCGAGCGCTATGAGGGGATCGTCATCCTGGCGACCAACCTCGAGACGTCGATCGATCAGGCGTTCAAGCGCCGCATCGCCTATCACATCGTCGTGCCCTTCCCGACGCCGGTCGATCGCGAGCGCATCTGGCGCACGCTGATTCCGGCGCGCGCGCCCGTCGGCAACGTCGACTACGCGCGGCTCGGCAAGACGTTCGATCTGTCGGGCGGGCACATCAAGAATGCGATCCTGCGCGCCGCCTACATCGCGGCGCAGCGCCATCAGTCGATGGACTACGATCTTCTCGCCGAGGCGGCCGAGCGCGAGTGCGCCGCCGCGGGCAAGCTGTTCCAGAATCCGGGCGAGGCCGCCGCGCTACGCCAGCCGCTCAAGCCCCGTCATTAGAAGGCAGAAGCAGGCAACGCGCCTAGCTGGCCGCCTTCTTCTCTTCCTCTTCCATGAGGAGCTGGTTCTGCTCTTCCTCTTCCTGCTTCGGATCTTTGTCGAGCGCCTCTTCCTGCGTCTTGGGCGCGCCGTCGCGCAGCTTCTCGGCGATGGCGGTCATGGCCGACTGCATGTCGGTCGCGCTCCACTCCGCGGCGGGCATGCCGAACGCGTGCAGCGCCGGGATGAAGTCCTGCGACCCTTCGTAAGCGAGGTCGCGCAGCTGATCCCAATCGTTCGACAGCACGCTCTGCAGGTTGTCGCGCAGATACCACGTGAAGTCGCGCGCCCCGCGTGACAGCTCGGTCACGAAGAACGAGCTCTGCTGCTCCTGCCGCACGGCCAGCTCGACCAGGGGTCCGAGCTGATCCAGCATCGCTGCGCCGATGGGCGTGTCCTTGCCCCCGCACGCCGACAGCATCTGCTGGAGGAAGACGTCGCCGATCTGCTGCGTGAATCCAGCATTATCGAACTGTTGCTCGGTATTGTTGGTCTCGACCCAGGCCATGAAGGCATCGAGCGCCGTCTCCACGTTTTCACGGAAAGACTGCAAGATTTCCTCGGCATAGGCATGGATCGCCTGCTCGGCGAAGGCAGCTTCGTCGGGATCACGCTGCTTTTCGGTCTCGAGGATGGCCTCCGGTGGTGGCTGGTCCCCGTCGACCTTCTTCTCTTCTTCCTCTTCCTTCGCCATGTACTGATTATCGCAGTTTCGCGCCAAAAGTTGCGTGGTAATCGGGTGCTATTTGGCACCGCAAATACGCAACTTTCCCGCGGCTTTGCCGATAACCTCGATTGGAGTACACTGACGGGAGGGACGATGGCAGCCGACGACGACAGGCTCGGTCTCGAGGAGGCCGAACGCGCCTCCGAGGAAGAGCGCAAGAAGCGCGCGCTCAAGCTCAGCCAGGACATCGCCCAGCGCTGGGAGCCCTCGCGGCTGTCGCGCATGGTGGTCGGCGAGGCCGGCTCGGGCGAAAAGCTCGACCTCGGCACGCAATCGGAGATGGAGCGCCGGCTCGGTGGCCGCTTCAGCGACGTCCGCGTCTTCCGCGGGGCCTTCGCCGAAGCCGTGACCCGGGCGCACCGCGCCGACGCCGTCACCATCGCCAACACCGGCATGATCCTCGTGCGCGAGGGTCCCCGATCGGATCCCAAGACCGCGCTCGGCAAGGCGCTGCTCGCCCACGAGCTCACGCACGTGTCGCAGGCGCAGCGCGGCCTCCACTTCGCCCTCGAGGGCGGCGAGTCGCAAGGCGCGCCGCACGAGCAGGAAGCCGAGGCGGTCGAGCAGCAGGTCCACGCCGAGGAGAGCGGGCAGGGCGCCAAGCCGGCAGCCCAGGCCGGCGGCGGCGTCATCGACAAGGCGCAGGTGGTAGCCCGCGTCATGCAGATGGTCGAGGACTGGCAGCGCACCAACGAGGAGCGGCTCGGCCGCAAATAGGGAGCACGCCGACGTGAGCGAGGTGGTGGAGAGCCGCGACCAGCTGCAGCACCTCGCCCGCGACGGGGCGACGCGCGGCCACACCTATCGTGACCTGCAGGCGACCGGCCTGCGCATCACCGCCGCCGACTTCAGCGGCGCGACCTTCGAGCGCTGCACCCTCGACGGCGCGGACCTGCAGGGCAGCGATTTTTCGCGCGCGAGCTGGAGCCGCACCGAGCTGCGCCGCGCTCAGCTCGCCGACGCGCTGGTCGTGCGGGCCTCCGCCATCGACTGCGATCTGACCGAGCTGGGCCTCGGCAACGCGCTCCTCGAGCATGTGCAGTGGGAGCGGGTGCAGGCGGCCAATCTGCATCTCGAGGGCGCGCGCCTGAGCGGCTGTCGCTTTCTCGGCTGCAACCTGTACGGGCTGCGCGCGTCGCAGGCGGTCATCGTCAAGACGCGCTTTCACGATCCGACGCCGAACGGCGCCGCCGAGCTGACGCGCGCGCGTTTCGACGGCGCGGTGCTCATCGACTGCGATCTGCGTGGCGCCAACCTGATTCGCGCCGACTTCTCCGGGGCGCTGGTGGTGCGCTGCCACTTCGGCAACGCGACCCTCACCGGCGCCGTCGTCGACCGCGCCCGCTTCGTGGCGTGCGAATTCTCCGGCGCCGATTTACCCGACGGCCTGCGCGTGACTACGAAGGAATCGTGACATCGTGAGCAAAGAGATCAAGCGGGTGGTGGAGGAGATTCGTGGGGCGCTCGACGGCTACGGCCGCGAGCAGCTGCAGGAGATCCTGGCCTACGTGTTCAAGGAGTACGTCGTCGAGGGCGCGGCGCCGGCGCAAGGGGCGCTGTCGATGCTCGACGCCCGCACGGAGCTCGAAGGGCTTTCGTTTGCGGAGCTGGTGACCTGGCTGCAGCTCCACCTCGACGTGCCGGAGCTGGCGCAGCTCGAAGTGGCCAACGGGCGGGTCAGCGTGCGCTCGGGCGGGCGATCGATCGCCATCGAGGCGCCGCGACCCGAGCCGCCCGTCGCTGCTCCGGTTGCCTCCGCCGGCGCTCCTGCGTCACCTTCGCAAACGTCATCGCAGCTGTCGTCGCAATCGCAGTCGTCCAATCCGCTGGCGCCGACCGCCAACGCAGTGCCGATTCCGCCGCCGCAAGCGATGTCGCCCTCATCGTCGTCGGCTTCGTCACCGCGCCCGCCGTCGCCGCAGCCGATGCCGCCGCCCAATCCGGCCGTGCCGTCGAGCCAGGCGCCGCCGCAGGCGCCCGCCAATCAGCCCGCCAGCGAGCAGAAGACGGAAGAGGGCAACGCCTCCAGTCGCTTCTCCTGGCTCGAGGTCGACTGATGTCGGCGCCGGTCGCGCGCCGCTACTTCGTGCGCGGCAAGGCGCAGCTGCGCGCCGGTGAGCTCGACGCCGCCGCGCAGTCGTTCGCCGCCGCCGTCGAGCTGGCGCCCGATTTCGTCGAAGCGCGCGTCGGCGCTGCCATGACGCTGGCGCGCTCGGATCCGCCGCGGGCCGCGCAGCTGCTTCGCCGCGGCCTGCCTGGCGTCACCCGCGCCAGCGCCCGCCGGCTCCTCCTGGTCGCGCTCGGCGACGTGCTCACCGTCGGTGGTGACTTCCCCGGCGCGGACGAGGCCTACGCCGAAGCGGCCCAGCTGCCGGGCCGCCATCCGCTCGCCACGCGCCTGGCGCGCCTGCAGGCCAAGACCGGCCGCTACGGCGACGCCTTCGCGACGCTGGCGGCGGCTACTGCTCGTGGATCCGGAGCAGGATGACGGTGGTGTTGTCGACCCCGCCATTGGACAACGCCGCCCGCACCAGCGCATCACACGCCTCGTCGAGCGAGCCGTTCTCCGCGTCGGCCAGCATCTCCTTCAGCATCCAGTCGTCGACCATGTCGGTCAGTCCGTCGCAGCAGAGCAGGAACATGTCGGCCGGCTCCATCGCGATGACGCGATGATCGACCTCGACCTGATCGCGCAGCCCGACCGCGCGCACGATGACGTTCGAGTTGGGCGGCCCGAATCGCGCCGCCAGCTCGGGGTTGTCCTCGTAGAGGTTGATGAGCGAGTGGTCGCGCGTGACCTGCTCGAACTTTCCCTGGCGCAGGCGGTAGATGCGCGAGTCACCGACGTGACAGAGGTGGATGAGATCTCCGTCCTCGCGAATGGCGACGACGGTCGTCCCCATGTTGTGCAGCGACGGGTCCGCCTTCGCTTTGGCAAAGACGGCGTGGTTCGCCGCCTTGATCGACGTGACCAACTTATCGGGCTCGTCCGCCGCCGGCGCTGTCGTCGAGCGAATTACTTCGGAGATCGTCGCCACTGCCAACTGCGACGCGACCTGCCCCCCGACGTGACCGCCCATTCCGTCGCAAACCACGAACAGCCCGACGGTCGGGTCGATGAGCATCGAGTCTTCATTCTTCTCGCGAACCAGCCCGACATCGGTCTTGCCCGCGCTCTCGATGCGCAGCGCCATGGGATGAAAATCTTATGACATCTCTCGGTACCCTGTCTATTCATCTCGACGGGGTCCCCTGCCCGATCGGCTGCGATTTTTGCTATCTCGGCGCCCGGGCGGACGCCGGACGCGCAAGATTTCCGCGCGCCCTCGTCGCTGACGCCCTCGCACGGTTGCGATATGACGAGGTCGCCGTGGCGCTGTCCGACCCGGGCGAAGGTCCGCTTTTGACGGCCATCGTCGCGGCGGCGCGGGCTCCGGTGGCCGTGACGACGACGCCGCAGATCGCCAAACGCCATCCCGAGCTCTTCGCCGGCGCCGCGCGGCTCAATCTGTCGATCGACTCCTACAAGGGCGTCACCGACCCCGCTCGCGTGGGCGCCCTCGCCGAGGCGCTCAAGTCCGTGCACCCGCGCCTCGATCTGGTGCTGCTGGCGACCCTCGACACGCCCGAGTTCGCCACCCGGCTCGTCGACGAGGAGCTCCTGGCCGCGCTCGTCGACCTGCCCGCCGTCGACAAGGTGGCGCTCAACGCGCTCAAGCCGCCGCCGTCCTGGTGCGATCGCGCCTTCTGGATGCGCGCCCTGTCGCGGCTGGGCCCGCTCCTCGCCCGCGCGCTGGACAGCCGGCTCTTCCTCGACTGCTACGTCGCGGCGCGCCTGCTCGCCCTCGGCGGCTGCCCGGCGCGTGCGGATCTGACGCCTGCCTCCGGCGGGCTCGCGTTCCGCGGCTGCGTCTACCAGCCCGCCGCCGATTTCGTCGCCGCCGACGCGCTCACGCTCGCCGCGCGCCTCGACCGCTTCGTCGCGCCCGCCGCCTGCCCCTTCGAGATCCGCTAAGCCGGGACGGCTTCGGGACGGCTGGCTTCGCGGACGCAGTGAGGCGACCTCCCGGCGTCGGAATCCGTCGCAGTCGCCGCTTCGCGGCGTGCTCCTCCATCGGGGCCCGCCCAGGTGGCGCTTCGCGCGACGCGGCCCCCTCTAGGCCGCCGGGAGGTCGCCTCACTGCGTCCGCTCTTGCGCCTGGCACCAAAGCGCTCCCTTGCTCATTTGCCACGTGCCCGACGCGCAGAGCGGAGGTAGTAAGGCGCGCTGCCGGCGGCGTAAAGGACCCGCGTCGCGCGCAGCGCGACATCAGCGGGTCCGCTGGAGGAGCACGCCGCGAAGCGGCGACTGCGACGGATTCCGACGCCGGCAGCGCGCCTTGCTACCTCCGCGACCCCAGCCGAGTATGAAGTGGCCTGGCGGCTACCAGTGGTCGGCTGGCAGGAAGTGCATCAGCAGCGACATCACGGCGATGGCGCCCGCGAGCGCGGACAGACCGCCCAGCGCGAAGGCGGCCATGAGCATGCGCTCGCGCGGGGAGGCGGGCTGCGGGGCGGGAACTTGGGCGGTCGACGAGCTCATCAGACGATCTCCTTGTGCCTCCATTCTACAACATGCCGAGGCGACCGACCGCCACGAATAGACACGCCGCCAGGATGAACGCGTTGGTGGCGACGTTGCGCAGCTCCTTGGCGCGACGGGCCTCGCTGGCGAGCGCCAGCTGCCCGTGCGAGAGCGCGGCACCGACCATGATGACGGCCAGCCCGAGCGCGGCCAGCGGGGTCAACCCGCGCGCGATGCCGAGGGCCCAGGGAAGCGTCAGACCGGCGACGGCGAAGAGCTCGGCGGCCGCGATGAAGCGGATGAAGCGAAGGCTGTAGCGCGTGAGGCCCGTCTGACCGCTCGCGACGAGCGCCTCCTTGGACCCAGTGGCCTTGGCAATCCCGGAAAACGCGAAGACGGCCGCCAGCGCGGCCTGCGTGGCCCACAGTGCGAGGTTCATGAGATCCTCCTGCCATGAGGACGAGCGAGGGCGGCGCGCTGTGACACGCTGATGGCGTCGATCGAGACATTTCAGGGGCTGCGGCCCCGCCTCGTGTCGCTCGCGTATCGGATGCTCGGGTCGCCGTCCGACGCCGAGGACGTGGTGCAGGAGGCGTGGCTGCGCTGGCAGGGCGTCGAGGAAGCGACCGTGCAGAGCCCCAGCGCCTGGCTGTCGGCGACGGTGAGCCGCCTCTGCCTCGACCAGCTCAAGAGCGCGCGCGTGCGGCGCGAGGCCTACGTCGGAACCTGGCTGCCCGAGCCGGTGGCCACCGAGAAGCCCATCGATCGCGAGTCGATCTCGCTGGCGTTCCTGGTGCTGCTCGAGCGCCTGACGCCGGTCGAGCGCGCGGTCTACCTCCTGCACCAGGTGTTCGACTACGCGCACGGCGAGATCGCCGCGGCGCTCGAGATGAGCGACGCGGCGGTGCGGCAGACCTTCCATCGCGCCCGGGAGCACGTGGCGCTCCATCGGCCCCGCTTCGCGCCGTCGGCCGAGGAGCACGCGCGCGTGCTGGCGGCGTTCGCGCAGACGGTGGTGCAAGGCAATCTGGCGGCGCTGCAGCAGCTCCTCGCCGACGACGCGACGCTATGGGCCGACGGCGGCGGCAAGGTCCGCGGCGCCGCCACGCGCGCGGTTCACGGCAGCGAGAGCGTCGCGCGCTTCCTCGCCGGGCTGGCGCCGAAGCTCTTCGTCGGCGTCGAGCTGGCGTTCGAGATCCGCGAGGTCAACGGCTGGCCGGCCCTGGTGGTGCGCGGCGAGGGCGGCGTCGTCGCCGTCATGAACATCGAGACCGATGGGCAGAAGATCGTCGCCATCCGCAACGTCGTCAACCCGGACAAATTGGCCCTGCCGACGGTGGATTGACGCCTCCGCGCGCAGGCCAGATGCGAGGTAACGCCCGTTGACGGCGCGCGTCGACGCGTGATTCCGCGCGCTTGAGGCGCTCTCGATCGCGAGTAGCCAATGTGAGCGTTCACTCGCATCTAATCAGCATGCGTAATCTACTCGTTTTGACTGCCGTCACACTCGCGGCTGGCTGCGCGGAGAAGTCGGCCCCCATCGATCATCAGGCCTCGCCCGACGAGACCATCCGCCCCTACTGCGCCTTCGATCTCTCCGAGCCCGAGGTGCTCAAGGGCGAGCTCATCGCCAACGACGTGCCACACCTCGACTGCGTCGCGCCCGAGGGCGGCGCCGACTTCAGCGTCGGCTTCGCGCACGACGGCTGGCGCGCCGTGCTGCATCTGCCGCGCGCGTCTGCCCGCGTCGGCGAGACCATCGCCTTCGGCGACGGCCGCGTGGCCATGCTCTATCAGGGCAAGGACGGCTACTGCACCGACTGGGACGGCGAGGTCGTGTGGCTCGGCGACGTGCCCTCGTGGGGCATCATCGTCACCGCCTACTGCAAGACCGCGCCGCTCGCCGTCGTCGGCGCGTGGTCGGGTAGCTGAACGATGAGCGGGGCCATGGTCACGCGCCCGCGTTACCTCTTGGCAGCGCCCCGCTCGCTGTCGAGGGCGCGCATCTGATGCTCGTCGTAGCGCGAGCCGGCGGCGGCGGGCATGGCCGCTTCGATGCGCGTCAGCTCCTCCGGCGTCAGTCGCACCTCGAGCGCCGCGAGTGAATCGGCCAGCTGCGCTCGCGTGCGCGCGCCGACGACGGGGACGATGGTGTCGCCCTTGGCGAGGACCCAGGCGATGGCGAGCTGCACCGGCTTGACGCCGCGCTCGGTCGCGAGCGCCTGCAGCGTCTCGACCAGGCGTCGATTCTGCGCGCCGTTGTCGCCGGAGAAGCGCGGCAGCCGCGCGCGGAAGTCGCCGGGCGCCGTCGTCTTCGAGCCGCTCAGGAGGCCGCGCGAGAGGACGCCGTAAGCGGTGACGCCGATGCCGAGCTCGCGAAGGAGCGGGAAGATCTCGGCCTCCGGTCCGCGACTGATGAGCGAATACTCGATCTGCAGATCGGCGATGGGATGAACGGCGTGGGCGCGGCGAATCGTGTCCGGTCCCACCTCGGACAGCCCGATCGCGCGCACGTAGCCGGCCTTGATCAGCTCGGCGACGGCGGCGATGGTGTGCTCGATGGGTACGGCGGGATCGAGTCGCGCCGGTCGGTAGATGTCGATGTGGTCGACGCCGAGCCGGGTGAGGCTGTAGGCGACCGCGTTCTTGACGGCGACGGGGCGCGCGTCGAGGCCGAGCCAGCTGCCGTCGGGGCCGCGGAGCGCGCCGAACTTGACCGAGAGCAGCGCCTGGTCGCGGCGACCCTTGAGCGCGCGGCCGATCAGCATCTCGTTGTGGCCGGTGCCGTAGAAGTCGCCGGTGTCGAGGAGCGTGATGCCGGCCTCGAGCGCGGCGTGGATGGTGGCGATGCTCTCGGCTTCGTCGCTGGGGCCGTACACGCCGGACATGCCCATGCAGCCGAGCGCGAGCGGGAAGACGGTCGGTCCGTGGGAGCCGAGGGCGCGGGTCGTAGTCATCGCGATAACGTAGAGGCGTAGAGCGGGCTTGGGAAGAGCGGCCGCGCGCGAAGCGCTACGGGCAGCCGGCCGGTTTCCAGGCGGGGTCGAGGGTGCCGTAGCTCTTCACGTAGAGCTCGGTGCCCGTCAGCGACGGCATGGGCGCACAGAGGGCGCCGTAGGTCGTGTAGCTGCAGCTCGGATTCGAGTTGTGCACGCAGTCGAAATCTTGATCGATTTCGAAGGCGCGCGGATCGACGAGCGTCATGAGATCGACGCGCCCGAGCGGCGCCAGCGCCGCGGCCGAGGCCGGATCGGCGAAGAATTGCACCTGGCCGCGCGGCGCGCCGTGCTCCGTCTCGTCGCTGAGCGTGAAGGGCGCGTGCGGGCCGGCGGCGTCGTGCGAGTCGCGCCAGACGCTGCCCGCGCCGGCAGCAACGTCGGCGAGGTCCGGTTTGCCGCTCGCGCCGGCTGCGCCCTTGGCGGCGTTGGCAGCGACGAGCGCCTGCTGCAGCGTCGGGTCGATCGACATCATGACGCGATTGAACTCGCCGCCGCCGCACGAGCCGGGCGCGCTCGCGGTGGCGCCCTGCCCTCCGGTGACGCGATAGACGCGCGCGACGTGCGAGAGCATCGAGGCGCCGTCCTGGGCGAGCGTCGATCCTTGCAGCCGCGCGGTGGCGGTCAGCCAGGTCGCCTGCGACGACGGGTCGAGCTTTTGCCAGAGCGCGCAGACGTCGGCGAGCATGGGGCCGGCGAGGCCGTTCGACTGCGGCGCCGGGTTCGCCTTCAAGTAATCGAGGTAGGTGCCGAGCAGGCGATCGCGATTGGCCGCCAGCGTGTCGGGCGGCGCGCTCATATCGGGCGGCGGCGGCGAGAGGTCGGGCGCCGTCAGCCCGGCCTGGTCCGACGACGAGAGATCCGTCGCCGCGAGATCCATCGACGCCGGATCGCCCGAGGCGCTACACGCCGCGTGCGTCGACGCCGCGAGCGTCAACGCTGCCAGCGCAATCGCCGAACGCGTGGAGGATGGCTTTTCGCGCACGCGTGGCGAGTGTAACAGAGCCTGCCGTTGCCGGCGGCCCCCCGTCGTGCCACCACTTGGGAGCACCATGCGCCCCCGCAGTCCCTCGTCGGCCCTGCCGACCATTCGCCCCATGCTGCTCGAATCGGGAGACCTTCCCGACGAGGACGACCGCTATTTGTACGAAGTAAAGTACGACGGCTGGCGCAGCATCGTGTACGCCGACAAGGGCGCGCTACGCATCGTCTCGCGGCGCGGCAACGACCTGACCCCGAAGCTGCCGGAGCTCGCGTCCATGGCCGCGCATCTCAAGCGCCACCGCGTCATCCTCGACGGAGAGCTCGTGATCATCGGCGATCACGGCAAGCCCGACTTCACCGCGCTCAGCGAGAAGATGCTCGGCGGCGGCCGCGGTCAGGTCTGTCTCATGCTCTTCGACATTCTCTACCAACGCGACGAGGTCATCACGACGCTGCCCCTGCAAGAGCGCAAGCGTCGCCTCGCCGATCTCGAGCTGACCGGCGACAGCTGGCGAACCGCCAGCTACAGCGTCGGCAACGGCGCCGCCCTCCTCGCCGCCAGCCGCGAGCAGAACCTCGAAGGTCTGGTCGCCAAACGGCTCGACTCGAAATACAGCCCCGGCCGCCGCACCGCCCACTGGCGCAAGGTGAAGAACTTCGAGCACCGCGAGGTCAAGATCGGCGGCTGGCTCGCCCACAGCGACGGCACCTTCGGCGTCCTCGTCGGCGACGAAACCGACGGCCGCCTCGACTTCGCCGGCGTCGTCGACATCGGCATCGGCCCCCGCCTCATCGAGGTCCTCTCCACCATCGAGCAGCCCCGCACCCCCTTCGCCCCGACCGCCCTCCCCAAAGGCACCCACCACTGCCTGCCCCGCGTCATCGCCGACATCCAATGGCTCGCCGGCGCCGACTCCCTCCGCCACGCCCGCCTCCGCGCCGTCCGCATCGACTAGACCACCTGCCGCATCAACCCCGTCCGCGCGCGACGCGACGGTGCGCACCGCCGTCAGCGAAAATCGCGGCGATAGAACTCCGACATCACCGACTCGGCCGGCTTGTCGGCGGGTGAAAAGTCCGTCGGGCCCTGCTCGTCCTTGCTGTCGGTGAACCACTTCCAGACGTAGATGCCCGCGAGCCAGCGCCGGCCCCACAGCGTCTCGAACGCGGCGCGGTAGCACGACGCCTGATGATCGGGATCGAAGCTCGGGCTCGTGTCCGATTCGGGCCAGGTCGCCGGCGCCATGGCGGCATCCCGCGTCGCGCGATAACCGATCTCGGTCAGGATGATGCGCTTGCCGGTGCGGGTCGAGAGCGCCTCCAGCTCCTTGGCCAGCACGTTCCACGCCGTGCACAGCTCCGGCTTCGTCGAGCCCGGCTTCTTGGCGATGGGCGCGTAGGCGTCGATGCCGACGAAGTCGAGCGCGCTCCAGAAGCCGACCCGCTCCGCCTCGTCCCAGTTGGCGGCGTAGGTGATGGGCCCCTTGTAGGCGCGGCGCACGTCGGCGATGAGCGCGCGCCAGCCGTCGAGGTCGCGCGCGGTCGCGCTCTTGAGCTCGGTGCCGATGACGAGCAGGTCGTAGTGATCGCGCTCGGCCAGCTCCGCGTAGCGCACGATGAAGGTGCGGTAGCTGGCGAACCAGCGCCGCCACGCGGCCTCGTCGGGCCACTTGAGATCGCCCTGCCACTCGCCGTGGCGGATCCAGATGTGCGGCTTGAGCGCGACCTTCATGCCGAGCGCGTGGGCGCGCGCGACGTCGACGCGCATGCGCTCGTCGCTCTCGCCGCCGCCGCTCGCGATGCTGCGGATCTCGGCGGCCGCGGTCGACTCCATGAAGCCGAACGGCGTCAAGGAGAGCCACTCGACGCCGAGACTGCGCAGGCGCGCGAGCGTCTTTGCGGAGGTGTCGCTGCCGTAGCCGCCGCCGCGCCAGGCGTGCGCGTAGCAGACGCCGCGCTGAAACGGCTGCAGGTCCTTGCGAGCGCCGGCCGGCGGCGCCGCTTTGCGCGCCAGCGACGGCGACGACGTCAGAACGAGGGCGACGAGCAGCCATCCGTTTCGCATCAGCCCACCGAGCGTAGCATCGCCCCCGAGCGCGCGCGTCCCGGATCGCGCGCTATCGTTTCCCGTTTGGAAAGGCCCCGTTCCGAATGCTCGTGGTACTCATCGGAGATGAACCTCCCCACATCCTCGTCGCTGCGCCTGTTCGCGGGGCTCGTCAGCCTCGGACTGGCGTCGTCGGCCGGCGCCCACATCAGCCTCGAGCAGGGCGGCACGCACATGTCGCGCTCCGGTGATGCCAATTTGAAACAGGGGCCGTGCGGCCTGACCGGCTCGACGCGCGGCACACACGTCTACACCTACGCGCCCGGCGCCACCATCGTCGTCAGCGTCGTGGAGACGATCACGCATCCGAGCTATTTCCGCTTCGCCTTCGACACCGACGGCGACGACGGATTCAAGGAGCCGGCGTCGATCAAGCCGATCGATCCCAAGCGCAAGTGCCCGATCGACAGCGGCGACCATTGCGGCGCGGCCGACTTCTACAACTCGCCCGAAGTCCTGCCCAACATGGACAACCTGAACGCGCACCTCGCCGGCAGCGGCACGCCCAAGTACACCTTCGGCGTGACCCTTCCCAACGTCGAGTGCGCCAACTGCACGCTGCAGATCATCCAGGTCATGGAGGACGACCTCTTCCACGGCGACTACGATCCGACGCCCGGCGTCGGCGTCGAGGACATCTACCATCAGTGCATCGACATCACGCTCAAGGCGGGCGCGCCGATGACCAACGTCGACGGCGGCGTGCCGACCTTCCCCGATATGGCCGTGACCGGCGGCGGCGGTAGCGGCGGCAGCGGCGGCAGCGGTGGTGGCGGCGGCACCGGGTCGAGCGGCGGCACGACCGGCAAGGGCGGCTGCGCGATGAGCGGCGCGGCCGACCCGGCGTCGATGCCGGCGCTGCTCTCGATGCTGAGCCTGTTGGCGCTGATCTCGTGCGCCAGGGTGGCACGCCGGCGTCGCCGACTCGACGCGTAATGGGGTCTCGACCCCTCACTCGCGCGTAACCCGATTCGCCAATATGTGAGCACTTAGCGCTGGCCGCGGCTGGCTCGTCGCCTGCATCATAGGGCCCGAGCATGGTGCAGGCTTTTGCCTACTCGACGCTGGCGCTGACGGTGACCCTGGCCGTCTCGCGCCCGCGCATCGGCCTGCGCGTGCGCTTCTCGCCGGGCTCGGCGGCGCTGCTGGGCGTGCTCCTCTTACTCCTGTCGCGCCTCTTGACGCTGCACGACCTGGTCACCTCGGCGCAGATTCAGTGGCGCCCGCTCCTGTCGCTCACCTGCATCATGGTCATGACCGGCGTCGTGCAGGAGGTGGGGGCGTTCGAGCGGCTCGCCTGCCGCATCGAGGCCTACGCCCGCGCCACCTCGACCGCGCGCGCCTTCACGGTCGTGTTCGCGCTGGCGCTGGTGGTCCCGTCGCTGCTCAACAACGACTCGGCGATCCTGCTCCTGACGCCGCTCGTGGTCGCGCTCACGCGGCGGCTCCATCCACGCCAGCCACGCCTGACCGAGGCGTTCGCCTTCGCCGTGTTCCTCGCGCCCGGCGTCGCGCCGCTCGTGGTCTCCAACCCGATGAACATGATCGTCGCGCAGTACGCAGGCGTCGGCTTCAATGCGTATGCCGCGGTGATGGCGCCCATCTCGCTCGCCGGCGCGCTCGTCACCTACCTGGTGCTGCGGCTCTGCTTCAAGAAGCTCCTGGCGACGCCGCTGGCAGCCGCACCTCCCGTCGACCTCGCGCCGCGACACCCGGCCGAGCGGCCGGCGCTCGCGCTCCTCCTCGTCGTGTTCCTCGCCTATCCGATCACGGTCGCGCTCGGCGGGCAGATCTGGATGGTCACGCTCGGCGGAGCGGTGGCGTCGCTGCTGTTGGCGCGGCACCATGACGTCGCGCCTGCGCGCAAGCTCGCCGGCCACGTCTCCGTCGACATCCTGGTCTTCTTCTGGGGCGTCTTCCTCGTCGTCGTGGGCCTGCAGCACGTCGGCGTGGTCGACCGCCTCACCGCGCTCTACCAGAGCGCGCCCGCCGGCAGCGCCGCGCAGCTGGGCCTCATCGGCGTCAGCTCGGCGCTCGGGTCGGCGGTGATCGACAACCACCCCATGGCGCTGCTCAACATGATGGCGCTCGGCGCACACGGCAACAGCCGCCCGCTCCTGGCCGCGCTCGTCGGCGGCGATATCGGACCGCGCCTTCTGCCCATCGGGTCCCTGGCCGGTCTTTTGTGGATGGACCTCCTCCGCAAGAGCGGCGTGCGCATCGGCGTCGGCCGCTTCGTACAGCTCGGGACGCTGGTGCTGATCCCGACGCTGGCGCTGTCGCTCGTGCTCCTCGCCTTCGGCTAGCGCCGCCCCACGGATCGGCTACGATGGGGCGAATGGCCAACACCGAGAGCTGTCGCGCCGCACCGAAGAGCTTCGCGCCCGTCATCGATCGAAGCCGCTGCGAAGGCAAGGGCGACTGCGTCCGCGTCTGCCCCTACGGCGTGTTCGAGGTCGGCGTCATCAGCGACGAAGATTTCCGCGGCCTGTCGTTTCTCGGCCGCCTCAAGAGTCGCGCGCACGACAAGATGACCGCCCACACGCCGAAACGCGATGCCTGTCTCGCGTGCGGCCTCTGCGTCACCGCCTGCCCCGAGGACGCCATCACCCTCGTCCGCCGCTGAAAAGACGGCGCGCGCCGTGATACGATGACGCGCGATGGGCCTCTTATCGCGCCTGGGTAGCTCGCTCCGGCTGGACGCCGCGCTCGAAGCGGCGTTCGCGCGCGAGACCGCCGAGCTCAACCGCCGGCGCCTGCGCATGCTCTCGCCCATCATGGTCACGCTGCACGTCCTGCACGTCGCCTTCTTCTACATCCGCGACGCCAGCCGCGCCGCCCTCAGCGTCGACGTCCAGCGCTGGCGCGACGCGCTCACCGTCGCCCACTCGGTGATGATCCCGCTCGCGGTCACGCTCCTGGTCCTCTCCTATCGCAAGACGGATCAGCGGATCTTCGCCTGGCTCGCCCCCATCACCGCCATCCTGTATCTGCAGCACGGCGCGCTCGTGGCCGGCATCGATCAGATCGTCGCCGCCAACGTCAGCGTCTACATCGGTTACTGCTTCGGCATCGCCGTGGTCCTGGCGCTGACCCCGCCGGTGATCGTGGTGGGCTACACCGCCAGCGCCGCCACGCTCGTCGCCGCGCTGTGGATCTTCCAACGTTCGCCGAGCGCGCGGCTGTCGCACCTGCCGACCTGCACCACGCTCACCGTCGTCAGCATCGCGTTCGCCTGGTTGATGTACAACTCGCGCCGCAAGGAGCTGTGGCAGCGCAGCACCATCGACCGCCAGCGCGACGAGCTGACCGCGCTCAACGACAACCTCTCGCACCGCGTCCAGGAGCAGGTCGCCGAGATCATGACCCGCGCCGCCGAGGTCGATCGGCTCAACGTGCAGCTCAGCGCGCAGGTGCGCGCGCGCTCGTCCGAGCTGTCGCTGGCGCTCGGCAAGCTCGCCTCGCAGCGCAACGCCGACGGCAGCTTGCCGCTCGGGCTGGTGCTGGCCAATCGCTTCGCCGTCGCCGAGCGGCTCGGACGGGGCGGCATGGGCGTGGTCTACGCCGGCGTCGATCGCTCGACGGGCGCCCGCGTCGCCATCAAGGTCATCCAGGCCAGCTCGTCCGATCAGCTCGACTCGATGCGCCGCTTCATCCGCGAGGTTGGCGTCGCCGCCACCGTCGCGCACCCGGCCGTCGTGCGCATGCTCCACGTCGACGTCTCCGATGACGGCCTGCTCTTTCAGGTGCAGGAGCTCGTCGCCGGCGAGACGCTCACCGGCCACGCCGGCCGCCCTTGGCCGCCGGCGGAAGCGGCGCGCCTGGCCGCCGTCCTGTGCGAGGCGCTGGCCGCCGCGCATCTCAAGGGCGTGGTCCATCGCGACGTCAAGCCCGACAACATGATGCTCACGGTGCAGACGCCGGGTCTGAAGCTCCTCGACTTCGGCATCGCCAAGCTCGGCGACGCGCTCTCGCAGGCGAGCGAGCACACGGCGGTGCGCATGGTCATCGGCACGCCCGGGTACATGGCGCCGGAGCAGGCGGGCGGCCGGAGCGACGTCACCGATCGGGCCGACGTCTACGCGGTCGGGGTCATCCTGTTTCAGCTCCTGAGCGGGCGGCTGCCGGTCGACAACGAGAACGCCGCCGCCGTCGCCGGCGCCGAGCCGGGCCTGCCGCCGGAGTTGATGGCGCTCATCGGGCGCTGCCTGGAGGAGGTGGCCGCGGCCCGCCCGAGCGCGCACGAGGTGGCCGCCGAACTGGCGCGGTTCGCCGATCGGGCCGCGGCCCCGTCGCTGGAGACGCTGGCGCGCAACGCGCTCATGGACCCCACGACGCGTTCGGCGCTCGAAGTCCAGTTGACCACGCCCAATCGGCGCGGCAGCGTCGCCTAGCGGCGCACTGAGGGGCCCGCTAGGGGCTTCGCCGATTTGCAGGGCCCGAGGCCCGCCCCATGCTATCAAGGCGCCCGTGACTGCCCCAACGCCACTCGATTTCGCCGCTCTCGGCGCTCCTTTACCCCTCGCCGAAGCCTTGCGCGAACGCGACTACCAGATTCCGACACCCGTGCAGGCGCGGGTCCTCGAGGCTGCCGACGCCGACCTCATGGTCTCGTCGCAGACCGGGTCGGGCAAGACGGTCGCCTTCGGCCTCGTGATCGCCAAGATCCTGCTCGGCGAGTCGACGAAAATTGCGCACGGCGACAAGCCGCGCGCGCTGGTGGTGGCGCCCACGCGCGAGCTGGCGGCCCAGGTCCAGCGCGAGCTGGGCTGGCTGTTCGCACCGACGGGGGCGCGCATCGGCGCCTTCACCGGCGGCACCGATCTGCGCGGCGATGCGCGCGCGCTGCGACGCGGCGTCGAGGTCGCGGTGGGCACGCCCGGTCGTCTGGTCGACCTCATCCAGCGCAAGACGCTCGACCTGTCGGGCATCCAGGTCGTCGTCCTCGACGAGGCCGACGAGATGCTCGATCTCGGCTTCCGCGAGGCGCTCGAGACGGTTCTCGAAGCGGTCCCGGCCGAGCGCCGCACGCTGCTCTTCTCGGCGACGCTGCCGCCGCCCATTCGCGCGCTGGCGAAGAAGTTCCAGAGGGACGCGATCGCCATCGATCCGCGGGCCGGCGCACCGGCGACGGCGCACGAGGACATTCGTCACGTCGCCTACCTGTGCGCGGACGGCGAGCGGCTGGCGGCGATGGTCAACATCCTGCGCCTCGCCGACGACGAGCGCGCCATCATCTTCTGCCGCACGCGCGACAATGTCGCCGAGCTGCACGGCGCGCTGACGGCGCGCGGCTTCAAGGCGGCGGCCATCTCGGGCGACCGCGAGCAGGCCGAGCGCACCCGCGCGCTCGAGGCGCTGCGGCAGCGGCGTGTCCGCGTGCTGGTCGCCACCAACGTGGCGGCGCGCGGGCTCGACCTGCCCGACGTCGGGCTCGTGCTCCACGCCGACCTGCCGGAGAACGCCGAATCGCTGACCCACCGCTCGGGGCGAACCGGGCGTGCCGGCCAGAAGGGCGTCAACGCCTTCATCGTCGACCGCGGCTCGCGCCGGCGCGCCGAGCGGCTCTTCCGCGACGCGCACTTGAAGCTCGGCTGGACCACGCCGCCCGATGCCGCCGCCGTCGCTGCGCATGATCGCGCGCAGCTCCAGGCCGAGGTCACCGAGGCGCTGGCCGGCCCCGTCGCCATCGAGTCGACGACAATGGCCGAGGAGCTGATCGCCAACCACGACGCCATCGCCGCGGTGGCCGTGCTGCTCGAGCGCGCGCTCAAGGATCGCCCCGCCGGAGAGACGCTGACGCCGGTCGAGGTGCGCGACATGGAGCCGACCAAGCGCGCCCCGTCGTCGGGGGACATGGTGCTGTTCCAGGTCAACCTCGGGGCCAAGGACAAGGCCGAGCCGAATTGGATCCTGCCGCTGGTGTGCAAGCGCGGCGGCGTCACGCGCCGCGACGTGGGCGCGATCCGGGTCGCGCGCGACCACACGCTGTTCGAGATCTCGTCGAAGGTGGCGCGCGAGTTCGGCGCCAACGCCGCCGAGGCCGATCCGCGGGCGCCCAACGTGCGCATCGGGCCGGCCGAGGGGGGTCTGCCGGCGCGCTCGTTCGACGCACCGGCCGGACGTCCGCAGCAGCGACGCGACGGTGGCCGTCCAGCCCCGCGCGCCG
>JAQBQH010000006.1 GCA_028287105.1 Myxococcales bacterium | reverse complement strand
CGCGAGGCCGATGGCCCACAGGCCGAGCCAGTTGCCGAGCAGATGATTGGCCGGGACCATGCCGCGGTCTTCGAGATGCGTGGAGAGGAAGTGGGCGTCGCCGAGCAGCACCCTGGCGAGCTTCTCGACAAAGGGGCGCGGGAACGTCGTCGCGCCGCCGCACAGCTCGAGCGCCGCGAGCCAGTGGACGGCGCGCATCGCGACCTCGAGCGGCGACGCGTAGTGGATGCCGCGCCCGCACGGGTTGTCGTCGATGAAGCTGGTCAGCTCGGCGACGATCTCGCTGCGCGCCGACCCGACCAGCGACGGGATCAGCCGCGCCGCCGCGCCCAATTCCACGAGGTGTCCCGCGCGCGCCAGCTCCCAGCAGCCCTTGGGATCGACGCCGTCGGGGAAGAGCCCATCGCCGTCGCAGCGCTTGCCGGTGAGCGGATCGCGCTTCCAGTCGATGACGTCGCCGAGCGTGCGCGGCACGCCGAAGACGTCGATCTGGTGCGCCAGGATGGCCGCGGCGCGCGTGCGAAAGCGCGACAGGCCGTCGGGGAAGAGGACCCGATAGCTTTCGCCGAGCGGCTCGGTTGGAAAGATCTTGGGCGCGCGACCGAGCGCATCGGCGGCGGCGCGGATCGCGTCGGCGTCGAGACGCGGCGGCGCGGGGCGGCGCACGAGCTTCTCGCCGACACGCTTGACGACGACGCGCACGAGATCCGCGGGCTCGGCCACGCGCAGGAGGCTGCGCGCATAGGCGAGATCGATACGCGCCATCGCCTGCTTCAGGTCACCGGCCACGCGAGCGAACGCTCGACGCAGGCGATCAAATCGGCGGCGCGAAACGGCTTGGGCAGATAGTCCCGCCCCCCGAGCGCCGTCAGGCGCGTGTGCAGGTTGTCGTCGCCGCATGCGGACAGGAACACGATAGGCACTTTCGAGGTATCCGGGTGCTCATGCAGCGTCGCCGCAGTGGAAAAGCCGTCAACCGCGGGCATGAATAGATCCAAGAGGATGAGGTCCGGCTTGAGCGCAGCCGCCAGCTCGACCGCGTCCAGCCCCGTGCAGGCCACCGCGACCTTGTAGCCGCGCCGCCGCAGGAGCGCGGCGCAGATCTCGGCGTGGTCCAGCTCGTCGTCGACGATGAGCACGCGCGGCACGCCGTGCCGTGATGTGGAGGCTGAATGCGACGGGTCCATGGAGGGGTCCTCGGCCGGCCAACAGAGCAAGCGCCGTACCGTGCCGGGACAAGGGACAGCCGCCTACGCTACGCGCTCGAGTGTGAGGCGCTGCGGTTCGCGAGCCGGCAAGGCGTACGCACGCAGCCGGCGGCGCGCCTGGAGCGTGTGCAGGATGGCGATCGGCCATGAGAGGAGCACGGCGAACACGAACCAGAAGCGCATACGCATGCACTGATCAAGATCCGTACCCTTCGTCACGACCGGCCAACCTTGCGATCATGCTGGAGCGACCGCACATTGCGGACGAATCCTCGTACACGGAATGCACGCGGGCGCGACCGTCGAGTGCGGGGAATGCGCATCGCGGTGAGCGGTTCGTCACGCCGGGCACGTGGGGCGTTGCATCCGGCAAAACTCGCGTGCTAGCTTCGCAGCCCGTACAGGCTCGCAAGGAGATCGCATGAAAGCCCTGAAGGACACGCAGACCCATACCAATCTGAAAGAGGCGTTCGCTGGCGAGTCGCAGGCGAATCGTCGTTACCTCTATTTCGCCAAGACGGCCGACGTCGAGGGTCAGCCCGACCTCGCCGGTCTGTTCCGCGACACCGCCGAAGGCGAGACTGGCCACGCGCACGGCCACCTCGACTATTTGAAGCAGGTTGGCGACCCGGCGACGGGCGAGCCGATCGGCAACACGGAGAAGAACCTGCGCGCGTCGATCGCCGGCGAGACCTACGAGTACACCAAGATGTACCCGGGCTTCGCCAAGACGGCGCGCGAAGAGGGCTTCGAGGAGATCGCCGAGTGGTTCGAGACGCTGGCGCGCGCCGAGAAGTCGCACGCCGGTCGCTTCCAGAAGGGCCTCGACTCGCTCAAGTAGTCGCGATGAAAAAACTGACACGCGCCGATATCCGCGGGCCGCAGCTGTACGCGGCCATTCGTGACGACTTGCGCAAGCGGGTCATCGAGCTGAAGCGGCCGCGGCGCGTGTCGGTTGGACCTCTCATCACCGTCGTCTTCGAGAACCGCGCGACGATGATCATGCAGGTCGAAGAGATGTGCCGCGCCGAGTCGATCCACGATCCGGCCAAGGTTCAGGAAGAGATCGACGTCTACAACAAGATCTTGCCCGACGAAGGACAGCTGGGCGCGACGCTGCTCATCAACATCACCGACGAAGCGCAGATCGCGACGACGCTGGAGCGGCTGGTCGGGCTGCAGGAGCATGTCTGGCTGATCGTCGGCGGCGAGCGGCTCAAGGCCGAGTTCGATCCCGATCAGTTCGCGGCCGACAAGCTGGCGGCGGTGCAGTACCTGAAGTTCACGCTGCCGCCGGCGGCGCAAGCGGCTCTGTCGACGAGCGGTACCGCGGTCGCGCTCGCCATCGACCATCCGAATTATCGCGAGCAGGCACGGCTCGAAGAGGCGTCACGCGCCTCGCTCGCCGAAGATCTCCTGTAGTCCGATCCGACCGAATCCGCCTCGCGCGACTCAGACGAGCAGCTAGCTCGGTTGCGGCATCTGTCGCAGGATCTCCAGCACCAGGCGGCGCATGCGGCGTCGCTGCACGTCGGTCTGCGTCTGGAAGTGCAGGCCTACGTCGAGGCCGCTCTCGCGCGGCTTCTTCCACTGCACGCTGGCGGTCGCGCGGCCGTGGTGATCGGGGAAGTCGAGCTCCACCTCGACCGCCGCTGCATCGAACGAGCCCTCTTTGAGATGCACGCGGATGCCGCCTTCGCCGATGTCGACGAGCGTGCCCGAGAGCGGCGCTTCGCCGGCGATCAGCTTGACCGCCATGTCACCGGGTACGCGCACCGACGCGCGGCGCTCGTCGACCGGTGTGTCGGCCGCGAGCAGGCGCATCAATCGTGCGTCGAGGCTGCGCCGCCGGATCGACTTCTCGAGATCGGGCGGCCCGGCGTCATGCTCGAAGTGCGACAGCTCGTGAACCAGCTCGGAGAACGAAAGCTCCTCGATACGTCCCATCACCCCACCTCCACACTTCGTTTCCGATTCTATCTTAACGCAATCCCGCGCCTCCGTCGACGGGCATGCAGACGCCGGTCAGGAATTCGTTCTCGCACAGGAAGCGTGCCACGCGCGCGACGTCGGCCGGCGAGCCTTCGTGCTGCAGTGGAATTTTCTGGAGCTGTAGCGCACGGCGCGCCGCGTCCCAGTCGTCCGGGAAGATGACGGTGCCGGGCGCGATGCAATTGACTCGCGTCCGCGGCGCCAGCTCGAGCGCCAGGCAGCGCGACAGATGCAGCAGCGCCGCCTTCGACGTGGCGTAGGCGCTCCAGCTCGCCCACGGCTGCCAGGCGGCGACGTCGACGAGGTTGACGATGGCGCTGACACCGGCGCGCGCCGCCTCGCGCATGAGACGCATCGGCGCGGCGACGTTGAGCGCCTGCATCTCGTCCCAGACGTCGTCGCTCATGGTGGACAGCGGGGTGCGCGCGTAGCCGGCGGCGCTGTTCACCAGGATGTCGAGCTTGCCGGTCGCAGCCACCGCCGCATCGACGAGCGTGCGAGCGGCCTGGCGGTCCCGCAGATCGGCGCGGATGACCAGAGGCGTGTAGTCGCCGGTGGCGAGCGCGCTCGCCAAGGCGGCCGCTTCGGCGTCGCTCGAGGCGTGGTGGATGACCACGCGGCAGCCGGCGCGCGCCAGCTCCTCCACGATGGCGCGCCCCACGCGCCGTGCACCGCCGGTCACGAGCGCCGTCTTGCCGTCGAGCGTCATGCGCGGCATGGTATCGGGCGATGCATCGGTTCATCAAGGCCGTCGGCTCGGGACAGAAGCGCGCGCGCGAGCTCACGCGCGACGAGGGCCGCGAGGCGATGGGCCTCGTCGCCGACGGCAAGGCCGAGCCCGAGCAGGTCGGCGCGTTCCTCCTGGCGCTCCGCATGAAGGGCGAGGGCGCCGAAGAGATGGCCGGCTTCGTCGACGCGCTCGAAGCGCGCAGCGAGACCGGCGGCGCGCGTGCGCCGGCCGGCACCCTCGACGTCGACTGCCACGGCGACGGGCACAAGGGGCGCGCCACGCTCCTGCCGGCGGCGGCTTGCGCGCTGGCGGCGCTCGGCGTGCCGGTGCTGTTGCGCCTACAGCTGGTGCTGCCGACGGCGCGCCATGGGCTGTCCGAAGCGCTCGCCGCCCTCGGGCTCGACGGTGCGCGGCCGCTGGATGCGCAGCGCGCGCAGCGGGGGCTCGAGCGGCTCCGCATCGGCGTCCTCGACCTGCCGCGCTACTGCGCGCCGCTCGACCGCCTGGTGAGGCTGCGCCCGCTGTTCGGCGTGCGCACGGTGGCGCAGACGCTCATGAAGCTCCTCGACCCCCTGCATTGTTCCACGCGCGCCGTCGGCGTGTTCCACGCGCCCTATCTGCCATCGACGGCGCAGGCGCTGGCTGCGATGCGGCGCCCCGGGCTGTGCGTGCAGGCGCTCGGCGGACTGCCCGAAGCATCACCCGCCAAGATCTTGCGCGTCTGTCGCCCCGGCGGTGAGCCGCAGACGATCGATCTGCGCGCGCTTCCCTCGCCCGGCGAGGCCGGCAGCGACGCGATCGCGGAGAATCGCGCGGCGCTCGACGGCACGCCGGGTCCGCTCGATCGCGCGGCCGCTTGCGCCGCGATCCTGTTGCACGCCGCTCGCGACGTCGATCCGCTGATCGCCGCCGCCGATGCGCGCCGCGTCCTGGCCTCGGGCGAGGCACGCGCGCTGGCGGCGCGCTGGGGAGAGCTGTGATGCGCGGCGTCCTCATCGGCATCCTCGCGGTCGTCACGCTCGGCACCGTCGTCTTCGTGCTCATCGACATGTACGCGGCGCGCGCTCCCTCGAGCGCCGCCTCGGCGCCGGTCGCCGACGGCGCCCCGGCGACCGACCCGACGCCGCCCCCGACGGTGGTCGCGCCGCCGCCCTCGCCCTCCGTGTCGCCGCCAGCGCTCGCACCGGCGCCGGCGACGCCCGCGCCGGCAGCAGGCACGCCGGTCGATCCCATGGACGTCGTCATCAACGGCAAGACGCGCCGTGAATGGCACATCTACTTCGCCGAGCGCCAGCGCGCGATGGCCGAGGAGATGGCGCGCGCGCAGCCGATCGTCGACCGTGCGGAGCGCGGCGAAGAGCCCGATCCGCGAGAGCTCGGCGACGCGCAAACGACCCTCAAGCAGCTGCGCGAGCGGATCAAGCAGGACATCGACGCCCTGGCGACAATCGACGCGGCGAGCCCCTGAGGTCCGCAACAACGCTTGAGCCAGGCACGATTTGTGTTAACGATGGCAGAAGGAGGCGCGCCGCATGAGCGACGACAAACGTTACTTCACCGTCGCCGAGGCGAACGCGATGGTGCCTGCGCTCGAGGTGCGCTTCGGCAAGGTGATGCGCTTGCGCGCGGAGCTGCGCACGGCCTACGACGCGCTCGACCGGATCGGCGAGCCGCCGACCGCCGACTCACTCGAGCGCGGCGGCGGCAGCGACGAGGCGCGTCGCCTGCGCGGCCGCTTTCGCGGGCTGCTCGAGGCGCTCACCGAAGAGCTCGGCGCCGTCGAGGAGCTGGGCATCTCGGTCAAAGATCTCGATATCGGGCTGTGTGACTTCCTCGGCGAGCGCGACGGCCGCGACATCTGGCTCTGCTGGCAGTACGGCGAGAAGTCGGTCGGCTTCTGGCACGAGATCGACTCCGGGTTCGGAGGGCGCCACCCGCTCGTCGAGACGGCAAGCACTCCCGACGGCGGCCGGCTCCTGCACTGATGGCGAAGCGCGACGAAGCGTCACCGCCCGATGTCGCCGCCATGCAGCGGGCCATCCGCGACTGGCTCGTCGCCTGCGGCCTCGACCCCGCGCATCCCGATCTCACGACGACCCCCGAGCGGGTCGCGCGCACCTGGGCGGGCGAGTTCCTCGACGGGTACCAGGCCGACCCCGCCGCCATCCTCGGCGAGCTGGTCCTCGGCGAGGCCGACCCCGACGTGGTCGTCGTGGCGGGCCTGCGCTTCCACGCCATGTGCCCGCATCACCTGTTCCCCTATCGCGGGCTGGCGCACGTCGCCTATCTGCCGGCCGGCAAGCTGGTGGGCTTCGGCAGGCTCGGCAAGCTGGTCGAGTGCTTCGCGCATCGCCTGACGCTGCAGGAGCGCATCACGCACCAGATCGCCGAGGCGCTCATGGTCCATCTCGGCGCACGCGGCGCGGGCGTGGTGCTCGAGGCGGAGCAGATGTGTCTGGCGCTGCCGGGCGACAAGCACGACACCTCGACGGTCACGACCAGCGCGTTCCTCGGCGCGGCGGCCGAGCGTCCCGACGTGCGCGCGCGCCTGTTCGCGGCGGTGCAGGGAAGATGACACCGCCGGCGCCGCTCGCCGGCAAGACCGCGGTCGTCACGGGCGCCAGCCGCGGCATCGGGTTCGCCATCGCCGCGCGCTTCGCCGCCGCCGGCGCGCGCGTCGCGATCT
>JAQBQH010000384.1 GCA_028287105.1 Myxococcales bacterium | reverse complement strand
GCGCGCAGCGCGACATCAGCGGGTCCGCTGGAGGAGCACGCCGCGCAGCGGCGACTGCGACGGCTTCCGACGCCGGCAGCGCGCCTTGCTACCTCCGCGGCGACCCCAGCCGTCTTTTCGCTTAACTGACCGGCAGTGCGCGCTAGCCGGCGAGCAGGGCGAGCGCCTCGCCGATGCGCTTGACGCCCTCGTTCACGTTGGCCATCGAGGTCGCGTAGGAGAGGCGGATGAAGCCGGGCGCGAAGAAGCCCGACCCGGGCACCACCGCCACCCTGCCCTTGTCGAGGAGCCATTCGGCGAGCGCGACGTCGTCTTTGACCTTGCCGCCGACGTACGCGGAGACGTCGGGGAAGCAGTAGAACGCCCCGCGCGGCTCGTGCAGCTTGACCTTCGGGATGGCGCGCAGCCCCTCGACCATGGCGTGACGGCGCTTGTCGAACTCGCCGTGCATCGCCAGCACCGAGTCCTGCGCGCCGGTGAGCGCGGCCACCGCCGCCGCCTGCGCCACCGCGGCGGCATTGGTCGTCGACTGCCCCTGGAGCGTGTCCATCGCCTTGATGAGCTCTTTGGGTCCGGCGGTGAAACCGATACGCCAGCCGGTCATGGCGTAGGTCTTCGACACGCCGTCGACGAGGATGACGCGATCGGCGAGGTCCGGCGCCACGCGCGGCAGCGACAGCCACTCGACGCCGTAGACGAGCTTCCGATAGATGTCGTCGGTGACGGCGTAGACCTCTTTGTTCTCGCGCAAGACGCGCGCGACCGCCTCCATCGCCTCCTTGCCGTAGACCGCGCCGGTCGGATTGGTCGGCGAGTTGAGCACGATGGCGCGCGTCTTCGGCGTCACCGCGCGCGCCAGCGATTCGTAGTGGAGCTGGTAGCCGTCGTCGGGCGAGGTCTCGACGAGGACCGGCTTGCCGCCCGCCATGGCGACGATCTCGGGATAGCTCACCCAGCACGGCGACGGCACGATCACTTCGTCGCCGTCGTCGAGCATGGCCATGAACAGGTTGAAGAGCGAGTGCTTGGCGCCGACCGAGACGATCACGCTCTCGGCGGTGTGCGCGGTGCCGTGCGCGGCGTTCAGGTCGGCGGCGGCGGCGGCGCGCAGCTCGGGCGTACCGGAGACGGCGGTGTACTTGCCGCAGCCCTTCTTCATGGCGGCGATGGCGGCGTCTTTGATGTGCTCCGGCGTATCGAAGTCGGGCTCACCGACGCCGAACGCGATCACGTCCACGCCCTGGGCTTTGAGCTTGTTGGCCTTGGCGCTTACGGCCAACGTGAGGGACGGCTGGATTTTCGTGACCCGAGACGCGATCTTCATTTTTTCTCCCTAGGCGATCGTACAGAGCCGCTTCCACCGACGTGGGCACGAGGCCCGTGACCTTGCCGCCGAACTGCGCGACCTCCTTCACCAGCGACGAGCTGACGTAGAAGTCTTTCTCGCTCGTCATGAGGAAGATCGTATCGATGCCCTTGCCGAGGCGGCGGTTCATGTGTGCGAGCTGGAACTCGTATTCGAAGTCGGCGAGCGCGCGCAGGCCGCGGACGACGATGCGGGCGCCGCGCTTGTGCACGTAGTCGACGAGCAGGCCCTCGAAGGCGTCGATCTCGACGCGGGTGCGGTTGGGGCTGCCGACGGCGTCGAGGATCTGCTGGCGGCGCTCGGCGACGGTGAACAGGGGCGCCTTGCGCACGTTCTGGGCGATGGCGACGATCACCTTGTCGAACATGGTGAGCGCGCGCAGCATGATGTCGATGTGGCCGTTCGTGATCGGATCGAAGGAACCCGGGTAGATGGCGATGCGCGGGTCAGCCATTTGTCTCCTCGAGACGGTATAACGAGACGGCCGTCTGACCGTAACGTCGTCGGTCCAAAAGCGCCAGGGGTCCGTAACGATCTTCGGGCGCGTTGCGCCACTCATGCTCGGCCACGAGGAAGCCTTCGGGGTCGAGCAGCCCCTTCTTGGCAATGAGCTCGAGCGCTTTTCCCATCTCGCCGGTCTCGTGGGACGAATAGGGCGGGTCGAGGAAGATCCAGCCGTACGTACCGCCCGCCTCTTTATTGATCCAGCGAACGACGGGGCTGCACTTGACCTCGGCGGCCAGGCCGAGCGCGTCGGCGTTGGCGCGAATCAGGTCACAGGCGTCACCATCGACGTCGATGAACAGCGCGGTCTCGGCGCCACGTGACACCGCTTCGAGGCCGAGCGCGCCCGAGCCGGCGTAGAGATCGAGGACGCGCGCCGGCGGATCGCTGCGCGCGGCGAGGATGTTGAAGATCGCGCCGCGCACCTTGTCCGACGTGGGCCGCGTGTTCGAACCCTTGGGAGTCTTGAGCGTCCGCCCACCCACGCGGCCGCCGATGATGCGCATGGGCGCGCTTATAGCACGCCTCTGGTGCGGTTTTGCGTGTACAATCCGGGGTGGTGGCGCAGAGGAATCTCTCACGCGCCCTCGTCGACGACTGCTTGGAAGCTGGACGGGGGGAGACGGCGGCGATCCGCGAGCCGAAGCGGGTGTGGACGTACACACGCTTGGCAACGGAGTCGATGCGCGCGGCGGAAGCGCTGCGCGAGCTCGGCGTGACACCGGGCGAGCGGGTCGCGCTGCTCATGCACGACTGCGCGGAGCTGGTTTCGACCTTCCTCGGCGCGGTGCGCATCGGCGCGGTGCCGGTGCCGCTCAACGTGCTGTTACGTCCGCTCGAGCTGCGCACGCTGCTCAATCATTGCGGCGCGGTCGAAGTGGTCGCGTCGGGCGATCTGGCCAAGGACGTCGATGCGGTGCGCAACGAGGTGCCGTCGCTGCGGCATCTTCTGACGATCGGCGGCGCGCATCCGGGGCAGATCGACTTCTCGGCGCTGGTGCGCGACGTCGAGCCCTGGACCAATTCGCACGAGCCCGACGACGGGGTACCGGCGTTCCTGCTCTACTCGGGCGCGCAGAACGGCGAGCCGCGCGCGGTGGCGCAGGATCACGCGGCGCCGCGCCACGCCTTCGACGCCTACGCGCGCGCGGTCTTGCAGCTCGGGCCGGCCGATCGCGTGCTGTCGTCGACCAAGCTGTCGACGGCGTATGGGCTCGGCCTCGGTCTCCTGTTTCCGCTGATGGCGGGGGCGGCGACGTTTCTCATCCCCGGCCGCACGCGGCCGCGCACGCTGTTCGACGTGCTGGCGGCGTTCGCACCGACGGTGTTCGCCGCCACGCCGTCGATCTACGCGCAGCTGGCGCATGACTTCGCCGAGCTGCCGCAGCCGCGCCCCAACCTGATGGCGTCGGTGCGCCACGCGATCTCGGGCGGCGAGATGTTGCCGATTGCCGTCGAGAAGCGGGTGCGCGAGCTGTTCGGCGTCGACCTCTTGCACGGCTTCGGCGTGACCGATGCGCTCTGCTTCGTCTTGAGCAACCGCCCCGAGGCGCGACGCGCGCTGTCCGTCGGCCGACCGCTCGCCGGCATCGGGGCGCGTCTCCTCGACGAGAACGGCGCGCCGGTGCCGCCGCAGGAGATCGGCGCGCTCGAGCTGCGTGGGCCCACCTTCGACGGGCCGCTCCTGACCGGTGACCGCTTCCTCGTCGACGCCGACGGCTACTACTTCTATTGCGGGCGCGGCGACGATCTGTTCAAGGTGAGCGGCCGCTGGGTGGCGCCGGGCGAAGTCGAGCGCGCGCTCCTTCTCCATCCCGCGGTGTGGGAGTGCGCGGTCGTCGAGGATCGCGACGACGACGGGCTGCCGCTGCCGCACGCGTTCGTGGTGACCAACGTCGGTCACACCGGCTCGGACGAGCTGGCGCGCGAGCTGATGCGCTTCGTCAAGGACGAGATCGCGCCCTACAAGTATCCGCGCCAGGTGTCGTTCGTCGACACGCTGCCGCGCGCGCCCGACGGCAAGGTGCAGCGTTGGAAGCTGCGCGGCGCCGTGCCGTGAGCGGGCGCGGCGTGAGCAGCGCGGCGTGAGCAGCGCGGCGTGAGCGGAACGACGCGCGGGCTGTCGACGCGGCAGCGCGCCTTTGCGCTGGCGGCGACGCGCGCCCTCGGTGACGACGCGGCCCGCTTCTGCTCCTTGTCCTCCCCGGCGCTGGGGCGGCAGGCGGCGGTGCTGGCCGACGGGCTCGCGCAGCGACGGGAGGCCGAGGCGCTGGCGCGCGTCGCGCCGGCCGCGCTCGATCGCGTCGATCAGTCCTGGTACGTGGCGCCGCCGCGCAGCCGCCGTCTCGACGGCGCGGTCCATCTGCAGCGGGCCGCCTACGCGCATCTCGTCGCGATGGACGAGGGCGTGTCGCTCGCCAGGCGCACCCCGCACGAGATCGAGGCGAGCGTGGCGGCGCTGGGCCGTCGGCGCGTGGCGCTGGCCTTCATCGGTGCGCCGCGCGCCGGGCTGGCGCAGCTGTGCGCGCGATTGGGCGAGCCGCACGCATCGCAACTGGTCGCCGACGTGCGGGCGCTCAAGACGGCGGCGCCCTCGGGCGAAGAGGTCAAGGCGGCGCAGCGGGCGCTCTTCCGCTCGGGCGATGGGGTCGAGGCCGGCCACGATCTCTTTTTTCGCGTCGGTGCCGCCTGGCTGGGACCGGCGCTGGCGCGCGAAGGCGACGAGCTCCGGCGGGTCGCCCACCGGCTGCCGCGATCGCTCGGCCAGGTGCTGCTCGACGAGGCGGAAGGCATCTCCACGCCCGAAGAACGGGCGGCTGCATTGACCTTGCTGGCCAACGCGTCGTTTGGCGCCCTATAATGTAGGGCATGACGCGACGCGCCCTCCTCTTATTGAGTCTCCTGGCCCCTCTGGGAAGCACCGGTTGCGGCTATAACGGCCTCGTTACCGCCGATGAAGGCGTCAAGGCCGCCTGGGCCCAGGTAGAAAACGTCTACCAGCGGCGTGCCGACCTCATCCCCAACCTGGTCAACACGGTCAAGGGCTCGGCGCAGCACGAAGAAAAGGTGCTGACCGAAGTGACGGCGGCGCGCGCCTCGGCGACGCAGGTCAAGCTGAGCGTCGACGACCTGTCGAACCCGGAGAAGGTCAAGCAGTTCGAGGAGGCGCAGGCGAAGCTGTCGTCGTCGTTGGGGCGGCTCATCGCCACCGCCGAGAGCTATCCCGACCTCAAGGCCAACGCCGCGTTCCGTGACCTCATGTCGCAGCTCGAGGGCACCGAGAATCGCATCAGCGTCGAGCGCCGCAAATACAACGAGGCGGTGCGCGACTACAACGTTCGCACCCGCGAGTTCCCGTCGGTGATGGCGGCCAAGATCTGGGGCTTCAAGCCCAAGGAGCCGTTCAAGGCGACGACCGCCAACGCCGACAAGGCTCCCGAGGTGAAGTTCTGATCTCGCGCGCCCTACTGGTCGTCGCTGCGCTGGCCTGGCTGGCGGCGCCGGCGCGCGCGCTCGAGATCCCGCCCAAGCCGGCGGGGCCGATCAATGACTTTTCGCAGACGCTGTCGGCCGACGCGGTCAAGCGGCTGACCGATCAGCTGCTGTCATACGAGCAGGGAACGACCCGCCAGATCGCCGTCGCCATCTTTCCCACCCTCGACGGCGAAGACATCGACGACTTCGCGAGTCGCGTCGCCGAGAAGTGGAAGATCGGATCGCGCAAGAACAACGACGGCGTGCTCATCACCGTCGCCATCGCCGAGCACAAAGATCGCATCGACGTCGGCTACGGCCTCGAAGGCGACCTCACCGACGCGCTGACCCGTCGCATTCGCAACGAGCTCATGGAGCCGCGCTTCAAGGCCGGCGACTTCGAGGGCGGATTGCGCGCCGGCATCGCCGCCATCGATACGGCGACCGGCGGCCACGAGCATGAAGAGGGCAAGCTGCCGGCGCGCGCCCCGCAAAAGCAAAAAGGGCTGCCGGTCGGCACGCTGGTCTTTCTCGTCATCTTCGTCTTGATCGCGATCATCTCGCGTCGCGGGCGCGGCGGCGGCGGCGGTGGCTTCTGGATTGGTGGCGGCGGCTGGTCGGGCGGATCGAGCGGCTGGTCTTCCGGTGGTGGTGGGGGCGGTGGCTGGTCGGGCGGCGGCGGCTCATTCGGCGGCGGCGGCTCCAGCGGTAGCTGGTAACGACCCGGTAGCTGGTAACGACCGAGACCCGAGGAGATCATGTCCGGCAGACTCGACAAAGTGCTCCACCCGAGCGATCAGGAAAAGATCGTCGACGCCATCCGCGCCGCCGAACGGGTCACCGCCGGCGAGCTCAAGGTTCACGTCGAGGCGCGCTGCGCGGGCGGCGATGCCTACAAGCGCGCGGCCGATCTCTTCGGCCGCCTCGGGCTGACCAAGACCAAGGATCGCAACGCGGTGCTCATCTACGTCGCGACGCGCGACCGCAAGTTCAGCATCCTCGGCGACACCGGCATCCACGAAGAGGTCGGCGCGGCGTTCTGGGCCGAGGCGGTGCAGCGCATGAAGGTCGCGTTCGCGCGCGGCGCGTTCGGCGAGGGGATCGCCGGGGCCGTGCAGTCGATCGGTCAGCGCATGGCAAAGAAGTTTCCGCGCAAGCCCGACGACGTCAACGAGATCGACAACGAGATCACGACCGACGACACCTAAGGGGGTGGCTTGAGCAAGGTCATCAAATCGGGATCGGGCGGGAACGTGCGTCGCGCCATCGTCGACGCCGACGTGTTCGATGCCAAGCTCGAGGGCGATCGGCTGCTGAGCGAAGCGCGGGCGCAGGTCGAGCGCGAGCTGGCGCAAGCGCGCGACGAGGCGGAGCGCATCCGGCGCAAGGCGGAAGCCGAGGGGCGCGAACGCGGCCTGGCGGCGGTGACCGAGCTGCTCGTCGGTGCCCGCGCGGCAGCGGCGCGGGCGCGCGCCGGGGCGACGGCGGAGCTGCGCACGCTGGCGGTGCGCATCGCCGAAAAGATCCTGGGGCGCGAGATCAAGAGCGACCCCGATGCAGTCATCGACGTGGCGACGGCGGCGCTGCGTCACGCCGGCGAGCCGCGCGAGCTGCTCTTCCGCTGTGCGCCCGAAGATCTGGCGGCGCTCGAGCGTGGCAAGCCGCGGCTCCTCGAGCGCAGCCGCGCCGCGCAGGCGGTCCGCTTCGTCGCCGACGAACGGGTGGCGCGCGGCGGCTGCATCATCGAGACGGAGCTCGGCGTCGTCGATGCGCGGCTGTCGACGCAGCTCGACGCCATCGAGAAGGCGCTCCGCGGAGAGCCCGATTGAGCTCGGACAAGAGCTCGGACAAGATTCGCCTCGACGCGGCCCTGTCGATCGTCGACGGCCTGACCGCGCCGCGCGTGGCCGGCCGGGTCACCGAGCTGGTGGGTCTGGTGCTACGGGCGACGGCGCCGGGCGCGCGCGCCGGCGAGCTGGTGATCGTCGAGCGTACGCGCGGAGCGCCGCTGCGCGCCGAGGTGGTCGGCTTTCACGGCGAGCAGGTGATCCTGTTGCCGCTCGGCGAGGCTGCCGGCGTCGGGCCCGACAGCGTCGTGCGCCCGACGGGCAAGCCGTTCTCCATCCGCTGCGGACCGGCGCTGCTCGGGCGCGTCATCGACGGCCTGGGCGACCCGATCGACGGCGGCGAGCCGCTCGACGACGCCAAGCTCGACCTCTGGGCCGTCGAGCGCGCCGCGCCCGATCCGCTGCGACGCAAGCGCGTGACCGAGGCGCTGCCGCTCGGAGTGCGCGCCATCGACGCCATCGCCACCGTCGGTGAAGGGCAGCGCATCGGCCTCTTCGCCGGCCCCGGTCTCGGCAAGTCGACGCTGCTCGGTCAGATCGCGCGCCACACCGAGGCCGAGGTGATCGTCATCGGCCTCGTCGGCGAGCGCGGTCGCGAGGTGCGCGACTTCCTCGAGACCCAGCTCGACGCCGACAGCCGCCGCCGCGCGGTCTGCGTATGCGCCACGTCCGATGCGCCGCCGCTCCTGCGCCTCAAGAGCGCGCTCGTCGCCACCGCCGTCGCCGAGTACTTTCGCGAGCAGGGCAAGCGCGTCCTTCTGCTGGTCGATTCGTTGACCCGCGTCGCGCGCGCGCAGCGCGAGGTCGGTCTGGCCGCGGGTGAGCCGCCCGCGCGCCAGGGATATCCGCCGTCGGTGTTCGCGATGCTGCCGCGCCTGCTCGAGCGCTCGGGACAGTCGGACAAGGGCTCGATCACCGCCGTCTACGCGGTGCTCACCTCCGGCGACGACACGGATGATCCGATCGCCGAGGAGGTTCGCTCGATCCTCGACGGCCACATCGTGCTCACGCCCGAGCGGGCCGCCCGCAACCAGTGGCCGGCGATCGATCCGGTGCGCACCTTGTCGCGCGTGATGGACGATCTGGTCGACGAGCCGCATCGTCGCGCCGCGGCTCGCCTGCGCGAGGTGCTGGCGATTTTCGAGCGCCAGCGCGATCTGGTCCTGCTCGGCGCTTATCGCAAGGGCGCCGATCGCGCCACCGACGAGGCGCTCGAGCGTGTCGGCGCCGTGGAGGCGTTCCTGCGCCAGGGCCGCAACGAGCGCGCCGTCTTCGCCGAGAGCAAGCAGGCGCTCCTGGCGCTCTTCAAATGATGAACTACACACTCACATGAACAAGCTCATCGCGTTCACGATCGTCGTCATGCTGGCGCTACCGCTGCCGGCGGCCGAGCCGGACTCGCCGGTGCTCTCGGCGATGCAGGCGGAGCTGTCGCGCGGCATGGCGCGGCTCAAGCTCAAGGGCTACGAAGGGCCCTACTTCCTCGCATACGCCGTGCGCGACTACCAGCAGCGCTCCGTCGGTGCGCGCTTTGGCGCGGCGGTCGACAAGAACAACAACCACACGCGCCAGGCGTGGGTCGAGGTGCGTGTCGGCGACTACCAGGTCGACAACACCTCGTCGGATCGCGAGCTGCAGTTCGATCTCGGCGACGCCGACCAGTGGGATCCGCCGACGGAGGCGCCGCTCGACGACGATCCGCAGGCGCTGCGCGCGACCCTGTGGCTGCTCACCGATTCCAAGTACAAGCGCGCGCTGGCCGCCTACGCCAAGAAGCGCGGCAAGCGCGCGACCACGATCACCGAAGACGAGAATCTGCCCAGCTTCTCGCGCGAGCCGGCGGCGCATCACGTCGACGCCACCACCGGGTTCGCGTGGGACGAGGCGTCACTCGGCGCGCGCGCGACCAAAGCGTCGGGGCTGTTCAAGCAGTATCCCGATCTCTTCGAAGGCGCGGTCAAGATCTCCGGCGATCGGGTGACCCGCTGGTTCGTCAACTCCGAAGGCACCGGCGTGCAGACCGAGCGCACCATCTACGCCGTGCACCTGTCGGCGGCGACGCGCGCGAAGGACGGCATGCTCCTCGAGCACGAGAAGGACTTCTACGGCCGCACCCTCGACGAGCTGCCCGACGACAAGCAGCTCGCCGACACGGTCGCGGTGCTGGCCGGCGAGCTGCGGGCGCTGCGCGAGGCCAAGCTGGTCGATCCCTACACCGGCCCCGCCATCCTGATGGAAGAGGCGGCCGGCGTCTTCTTCCACGAGACCGTGGGCCATCGGCTCGAGGGCGAGCGCCAGAACGACGAGAAGGAAGGACGCACGTTCAAGGGGCAGGTCGGGCGTCACGTGCTACCCGACTTCCTCAGCGTCATCGATGACCCGACGGTGCGCACGGCCGGCGCGCTGCAGGCACCTGCCGAAGGCGGCGGGCCGGCCATCGCGCACAAGCCGATTTCGCTCAACGGCTGGTACACCTTCGACGACGAAGGCGTCTCGGCGCGCAAGGTCACGCTCGTCGACAACGGCGTGCTCAAGGACTACTTGAAGTCGCGCACGCCCATCACCGGATCGTTGCGCTCCAACGGTCACGGCCGCGCCGAGGGCACCGGCGATCCGATGGGCCGCATGGCGAACCTCTTCTTGCGGTCGACGAGGAAGGTGTCGGTCGGCAGGCTCAAGGAGATGCTGCTCGAGGAGGTGCGCCGCCAGGGCAAGCCGTTCGGGCTCATCATCCGCGACATCACGGGCGGATCGACCAACACCTCGAACTTCGGCTACCAGGCCTTCAAGGGCCAGCCGCGGCTCGTCTACCGGGTCGACGCCAAGACGGGCGCCGAGACGCTGGTGCGCGGGGTCGAGATGGTCGGCACGCCGCTGACGACGGTGTCGCGCATCGTGGCGACGTCGGATACCGAAGGCGTGTTCAACGGCTTCTGCGGCGCCGAGAGCGGCTTCGTGCCGGTCTCGACGGTGGCGCCGGCGGTGCTGATGTCCGAGATCGAGCTGCAGCGCACGCAGAAGGCCGCCGAGCGCCCTCCTCTGCTGCCGCCCCCATGGGGCGATACTCCGATTCCCTCAAAGACGCGCCGCTGACACGGCTTACGCTTCCGCTTGGGAGGCGAGGTCATGCACGCATTGGCGCGGTATTGGTGGGTGCTCCTGGTGCGCGGATTGGTGGCGCTGTTCTTCGGCGTGATGGTGGCGATACGGCCGGGGCCGTCGCTGATGGCGCTGGTGCTGGTGTTCGGCGCGTTCGCGCTCGTTGCCGGCGCGTTCGCGCTCGCGGCCGGTGTCGTGGGCCCTCCCCGGCGGCGATGGGAGCTGATCTTCGAGGGGCTGCTCGGCATCGGCGCCGGCATCGTCACCTTCGTGCGTCCGATGGTCAGCGCGCTCGGGCTCTACAGCTTCATCGCCGCGTGGGCGCTCATGACCGGCGTCTTGCAGATCGCCGGCGCCATCCGCTTGCGTAAGGAGCTGCGCACCGGCTGGATGGCGCTCGGCGGCGTCTCGTCGCTGCTGTTCGGCGTGCTTTTGATCATCCTGCCGGGCGCGGGGCTGTTGGCGCTCTCGTGGCTCATCGCCGGCTATGCCATCGCCTTTGGCATCACGCTCATCACGCTCGCCGTCCGCATTCGCCGCATCGCCGAGCCGGTGCGCACGATGCCGCCGCCGCTCACGCAGGTGCCGATCTAGCGGCAATGCCGGCCAGTGAAGAACGAATCGCTTCGGGACGGCTGGGGTCGCGGACGCAGTGAGGCGACCTCCCGGCGTCGGAATCCGTCGCAGTCGCCGCTTCCGCGGCGTGCTCCTCCATCGGGGCCGCCCAGGTCGCGCTTCGCGCGACGCGTCCCCTCTACGCCGCCG
>JAQBQH010000373.1 GCA_028287105.1 Myxococcales bacterium | reverse complement strand
GCCCGCGGCGGCGCGCGCGGCGGCGCCGGTCGGCCCGACGCTGCGCGATCGCGTCGAGCGGATCGGCGCGCAGTTTCGCGCGGTGCGCGACGCGGTCGAGCAGGTGATCATCGGCAAGCGTGACGTGGTCGAGCGGGTCCTCTGCGCCATGGCGGCGCGCGGGCACGTGCTCCTCGTCGACGTGCCCGGCACCGGCAAGACGCAGCTGTGCAAGGCGCTGGCGGCGGCCATCGATCTCAAGTTCTCGCGCGTGCAGATGACGCCCGACCTGCTGCCGCTCGACGTGACCGGCGCCAGCGTCTGGGATCCGCGCGACAAGCGCTTCGTGTTTCGCGCCGGGCCGATCTTCACGCACCTCCTCCTCGCCGACGAGATCAACCGCGCGACGCCGAAGACGCAGTCGGCGCTGCTCGAGGTGATGGAGGAGCGCGCCGTCACCGTCGACGGCGTCACCCATGTGCTCGAGCTGCCGTTCCAGGTGCTGGCGACGATGAACCCGCTCGATCATCAGGGCACCTACGCGCTGCCGGCGGCGCAGATCGATCGCTTCATGGTCATGCTCGAGATCGGCTACCCGACCGAGGACGACGAGGTGCGCATGCTCGACCGCCATCTCGGGGCCGACTCGGCGCTGGGCGCGGTCAAGCCGGTCATCGGGCGCGACGACCTGATCGACTGGCAGACGACGGTGCCGCTCATCCACGTGGCGCCCGCGGTCAAGCGCGCGGCCGTCGAGTGGGTGCACGCGCTGCGCGCCGAATCGCCCGATCGCCCGACGGTGAGCCCGCGCGCGACGCTGGCGTGGGTGCGCCTGGCGCAGGCGCGCGCGTTGACGCTCGGGCGCGAGTTCGTGACCACCGACGATCTCATCGAGGTGGCGCCCGACGTGTTGCGCCATCGCTTGTGGTCGGACGGCGACAGCGTGCGCGATCGCCTGCGCGCGGCGGTGCAGCGCGTCGGGAGCGCGGCGTGAGGCGCGGCGCGCGAGTGGCGTCGCTCTTGGTGCCGTCGCTGTTGGCCTGGGTCGTCGTGCGGCTGTCGCAGTCGGACGCGCGCGGCGACGGGCAGGTGGTGCGCGCGGGGATGCAGGCGCTCTTGCCGCTCTTCGTCGTCATGGCGGCGGCGCTCCTGGTGCGCGCCGTCGAGGCGGCGGGGGCGCGGCGATCGTGGACGGAGGCGCTCGACATCTTGAGCGGGCCGGGACGGGCGCTGGTCTGGACGGCAGCGGCAGCGACGGCGGGCGCGCCGGCGGTGGGCTGGGCCAGCCTCGGCGTCCTAGGGCTGGCCGGGCTCGCGGTCGCCTACGCGCTGGTGACCTGGACCGCCCTCGTCGCCGCCGGCGAGGAGCCGTGGCGCGGGCTCGTGGTGACGCGCAGCTTTTCGCCGGCGACCGCGGTCGAGGGTGACGCGCTGAAGGAGGAGCTGACGCTCTCGGGGACGCGGGTGCCGGCGGGCTTCCGGCTGCTGGTGCGCGCGGGGCTCGCGCGCCATCGCACGACGGCCTATGCGCTCGACGGTGACGCGGCGGGCGGCGAGATTGCGCTCACCGCGGAGCTCGGCGAGGCGCGACGCGGCTGCCACGACGCCGGGCCGGCGGAGCTGTGGCTGCAGGATCTGTTCGGGCTGTGCCGCTCGCGCGTGGTGCGGCTCGGCGCCGGTGGGGTGACGGTGCTGCCGCGCCCCGAGCCCGTCGACGATCTGGATGCGACGGCCGCGGTGCGCGGCGACGACGCCGAGAGCGTGCCGTCGGTGCGGCTGCCGACCGAAGGCTGCTTCCGCATCCGTCCCTACGCGACGGGCGACGACGCGCGCCGCATCCACTGGGTGCGTTCGCTCGCCGCGCGCGAGCTCATGGTGCGGCTGCCGGACGAGATTCCGCCCGAGCTGCCGTCGGTGCGGCTGGTGCTCGACACGCAGCTCGTCGGCGCCGCGGCGCTGACCACGCCGGCGACGGGACAGCTCTGCGATGCGCTGGTGCGCGTCTGGATCTCGGCCGGCCAGTCGCTGGTGGCGCGTGGCGTGCGCGTGACCATGGTCTGCGTCGCCGGCGATCGCGTCGTGGCCAGGGAGATGACGCCGCAGTCGTCGGGCGCGCTGTTGCGCCTGGGCGCGCGCGTCGACTGGCAGGCGACGCAGCCGGTGGAGGCGCTGCTCAGCGACGGTGCGCGGCAGATCGTCGTCTCGGCGCGGCCGCGCGTGGTCGATCACGGCGAGGTCACCTGGATCGTGGTGCCCGAGCCGCTCTGGACCGACGCCGAGCCGCCGCCGCTGGCGAGCCGCTGGGCGACGCTGCCGTATCCATCGGGGTCGGCGGAGAATCGCTGGTGGCGCCGTCGCCAGGAGCGCGCCGCCAACGAGCGCACGCGCCGCTCCGGCCTCCTCTTCGATCAACTGCTGCGCTTCGTCAATGGGCCGCACCTCGCCGGATCGTTCGTGGCGCAGCCGCGCGGCGGGCGCGTGGCGTTGGAGCTGCTGTCGTGACGCCGCGCCTGCGCGATCGGCTGGCGGCACCGGTGGTCGCGATCTACTGGGCGGCGCTGGTGGTGGGCCTCGTCGTCTATTCGACGGCACGCGACGACGCCAGCGAGGTGGCGGCGCTGTGGGCCGGGGCCGTGGCCGGCACGGTGCTGGGCCAGGCACTGGCGCTCGAGAACCTGCGCGGCTGGCTGGCGGCGCTCATCGTCGGCGGCGTGGCGCTGCTGTTCGCGCCGATGCTGGCGGCGGGCGGCGCGCCGACGGTGTTGTGGCAGGCGCTGCTGCCGGCGGCGCTGTGCGGCTACTTGTCGCTCGGCGAGCGCACGGCGGCGGCGGCGTTCTGGTTTCCGGCGATGACCTGGATGCTCACCGTCGTCGACCGGCTCGACGGCGACGACGCGGCGGCGTCGATGGATGCGCGCGCGTTCGTGCTGCTCGGCGGCGTGGCGGCGGCGCTGTTGGCGATGTTGTGGGCGGCGGAGCATCGGCGGCTCGGGCTGTGGCGCTCGGTCGGGCGCGTCTCGGCGGGGCAGGTGGCGACGCTGCGCGAGCCGGCCGGTCGCACGCTGGCGCGCATCGGCTGGTGGGCATCGGTGGCGACGCTGACGGTGGCGCTGACCGCGTGGGTGGCGCCGCATCTGTGGCAGTCGGAGACGCTCGGCGGGCAGCGCGTGACCGAGTTTGCCGACGGCGTGGGCGTCGGCGATCGCGACGGCGTGCCGTGCTGTCCGCTCGTCAGCGCCGAGGCGCCGCGCGTGCGCGTGCGCGAGTTCCTCGACCTGGCGCACGGCGTGACGCGACCGCCGGCGCGCGTCGGCGTCAACTGCGCCAGCTGCGAGGGCAACGGCTGGATCGTGGCCGGCGCGGGCGTGGGCCCGGCGGCCGTCGCGATGAGCACGACGCCGAGGGTGCCGACGACGGCGACCCGCTCGTCGCTGCGGCCGACGGCGCCGACGGTCCAGGCCAACCCGGTCGTCACGCCGACGCCTCCGCTGCCGTCGCCGGCGGCGCCTCCCGAGCCGGCGCCGAGCCCGCCGGTCGCAGGCTCATCGTCGCCGCCGCCGCCCGTTGCGCC
>JAQBQH010000427.1 GCA_028287105.1 Myxococcales bacterium | reverse complement strand
GAGTCGGCGCATTCTTCTCCGAATGGCTCATTTCTCTCCGGAGCTCTGGACTCCGCCAATTGGTACGGTTCTCGAAATTCGAATGTTTCGAGATGCTTATGTATCTTAATCAAATGGGGTTCTGTTGCTCCTCTCGAACAGGCAAGAGCACCCGATTTCGAAATCGCCATATCGAGGTTCGAATCCTGCCGCCCCAGCCAGGCAGTCCGGTGCTCGGAGTAATAGTCCCTGATAGCTGCAGAAAGGCCCGCCAATGGCGGGCTTTTGCAATTCGATGCCCGGTCTCTGGACTCCCAAATTCGCAAAATGCGAGGCCAATTCGCCGAAAGTCTCCAGACACTACCGCGAATATTCTTGTTTTCCAGAGACCGACCACGGAGACAGGGTTCGATCAGTACTGGTTGACCGGTGCGGCAGTCCAATTTGCCGTCGTCTCCACGATCTGGTCATAAAATCGGGAATTTCCGATCGCGCAATGCGGGAGGGATGCGCCCGCAATTCTAAGCGAGGGTTCGCTGATTTGCACGCCGAATACGTACGTATGGTAGGCGGCTATTCCTGCTGATCGATGAAAGCCATCGCGGCCAATACGGCGAAATGCACACCCGCATGAAGCGGATGTTCCCCAACGCCTGCTATCTCGGTTTCACCGGCACGCCGCTGATGAAGAAGGAAAAAAGCACCGCCGTGAAGTTCGGCGGGCTCATTGATATTTATGCCATCGACCAGGCAGTGAAGGACGGCGCGGTCGTGCAGCTGCTTTACGAGGGGCGTCGCCGTCATGCCGCAAGGACCGGTGGCGCCGACCGCGGCGGGTTGATCGCTTCTTCCGTTGCCGCGCATCGCGTGGATGCCGTCGGCACCCCGCCCGAGATCGCCGCCCGTCTCAACGCCGGGATCAACGCCGCGCTGGCCGACGAGAAAGTTCGGAAAATCTTCAACGATCAGGCGCAGGAACCTGCCGGCGGTACGGCCGAGCAATATGCCCAACTGGTACGGGGGACCACGAAAAGTACGCGCGACCTGTGAAAGAACTTAATCTGAAGGTGGAATGAGAGCCCGCGCCTTGGGGATCGAAGCGTCAGCTTTCGGGCACGGCGTACAGGTTCAGCCCCAGCGCCTTGGCGATATGCGCCACCGCAAACTGGCCGCGCACGCTGTTGCCCGCATCGTCCAGCGGTGGCGCAAAGGCTGCGATAGCCAGCTTGCCGGGCGCCACGGCGAGCACACCGCCGCCAACGCCGCTCTTGGCAGGCAGGCCCACCTCGTAGGCCCAGTCGCCGGATGAAGTATAGAGGCCTTCCATCGTCATCTCGGCCAGCAGATGGGGCACGTTGGCGGCGCCGACCACGCGCTGCCGGCTCAGCGGGTTGACGCCGCCGGTTGCAAGGGTGGCGCCCGCTGCGGCCAGGTCGGCGGAGGTGATGAGAGTGGAGCATTGCCGGGTGTAGATATCGACCGAGCGCATCGGATCGCTGTAGCAGGTGCCGGCGCTTTGCAGCAGCCAGCCGATGGCGCGGTTATGCGAGTTGGTGCTCTGCTCCGATTCGTTCAGCTCGTCGCACAATGCCAGCGGATGCCCGACGAAACGGCTCTGCACGTCCAGGATCTGCGCCCAGCAAGCATTGGCGTCCGCACCGGGCACGAGACTGGCGGTGGCGATGGCGCCTGCATTCACCAGCGGCGAGAGCGGTTTGCCTTTGTAAAGCTCGAGCGCCATCACCGAGTTGAAAGGCAGACCGGTGGCGCTGGCGCCGATCTTGTCGCGCACGGCGCGGGGGCCGATCAGTTCGGTCACCAGCGCCAGGGTGAACAACTTGGAGATCGACTCGATGGCGAATGCAAAGCCGGAATCGCCGGCCGTGAACAGCGCGCTGTCCACCGTCATCACGGCGATACCGAACAACTGCGAAGGCACCTTCGCCAAATAGGGGATGTAGTCGGCGTTGGCGCCGCCCTGCTGTTGCAAGCCGGCGCTGTAGGCGGCAGCGACGGACGCTTCTATGGCTTCGGCTGACGGATGCATGGCAGTAGAACTCCCATTCAATAGACTCGGTTTTGCCGAGGATAATTTGTTGTGGCTCCGCACCGAGGGCATGTATCAGCCGACGCGGCTCGTACTGAAACTCAGAATGGCGGCGGCCCGGCATTGGGCAGCGCCACGTCGAAGGCGGTGACGACGTTGGCAATGCAGCGGTAGAAGCCGCACAGCACCACCAGCTCGACCACCCCCTTCAAGCCCAGCGCCTGCTGCAAGCGCTGCTGCAGGACATCGGGCAAGGACTCCTGCGCCACGACATGACGAGCTGCGCTGCAAACGTCGATATACAGCGCGCTCATCGATGGCGCCGCAAAGTCGCCGGCCTGCAACGCGCTCACCACCGCCTGGGGCACACCCGCCTTCAGCGCGATCGGCGCATGCTGCACCCATTCGTAAGCGACGCCGAGACCGCGCGCGGTCGCCAGGATCGCGAGTTCGCGCACATCGTCGCCGAGTACGCCATGAAAGCGCAGATAGGTGCCGAGATCGCCGATGTGATCGGCGAGATTGGGGTTGTTCATCAGCGCCAGATACATGCCGCCAAGCC
>JAQBQH010000049.1 GCA_028287105.1 Myxococcales bacterium | reverse complement strand
GTCGCGACCTTGTGGTTGTCGGTCAGCTGCAACGAATCGATGACGCGCAGGATCTCGTTGAAGTCGCGCCCCGTCGACGGCGGATACTGAATCGTGGCGCGCACCTTCTTGTTCGGGTCGATGACGTAGACCGAGCGCACGGTGATGGTCGCGGCGGCCTCGGGATGGATCATGCCGTACAAATTCGAGACCTTGCTGTCGACGTCGCCAATGATGGGGAAGTTCATCTTGGTCGACTGGGTCTCTTCGATGTCGCTCAGCCACTTCTTGTGCGACTCGACCGAATCGACCGAGAGGGCAATGACCTTGACGCCGCGCTTGTCGAACTGCGGCTTGATCTTCGCGACATAGCCCAGCTCGGTGGTGCACACCGGCGTGAAATCCTTGGGATGGGAGAAGAGCACGCCCCAGGAGGTACCGAGCCACTCGTGGAACTTGATGGGTCCTTCGGTGGTGTCGATGCTGAAGTCGGGCGCGGTCGAACCTAGCTGGACGCTCATCGGTGCCTCCCCTTTTCTAGCTGGAGAGTCCTATAGATCCGTACCGTCGGGCTGTCAACGCATGTTAAACTGCAAAGATGGCTCGCTACGGCGAGAAAGCTGACGGCCGCGTGGCACGCGCGCAAAAAGCGCGTGAGCAGCGCCGCACGGCCGTGCTCGCGGTGGCGCGGCGGATCTTCGCCGACAAGGGTTATCACGCCACCAGCATCGACGACATCATCGCCGCGGCCGGGATCGCGCGCGGCACCTTCTATCTGTACTTCGAGTCCAAGCGCGCCATCTTCGACGAGCTCCTCGACGAGCTCTTCACGACCCTGCAGGCCCAGGTGCGGCGGATCGAGGTGGGGCCGAACGCGCTGCCGCCGGTCGAGCAGATGAACGCCACGGTCGACCGCGTGATGCAGACGCTCGCCGAGAACCGCGAGGTGCCGCGCATCCTCCTGCGCGAGGCGGTCGGCATCGATGACGAGTTCGACGCCAAGCTCGAGCAATTCTATGGGCGAATCGAGGCCTTATTGACCTCGGCGGTGTTGACCGGGCAGCAGATGAACCTGGTGCGCCCCTGCGATGCGGGGATGGTGGCCCGCTGCATTCTCGGATCGGCCAAGGAGCTGGTGCACTGGGCGTTCGTCAAACAAGAGCCCGATGCCCTGGACCTCGGCCATCTCGGACGGGAGCTCATCAGCTTTACGCTCAAGGGGCTCTTTCAATAGTCGCTTGACCCACGGCGGGAGGGGATTTATGGTTGGGGTTCAGCCATGACGGCCAAGCACCCAGAAGGCCTGAAGAAGAAGGACCTCAAGCGGTTCCGCGATCTCCTTCACGAGAAGAAGGAGGAGATCCTCAAGAACGCCAAGCGGACGCTCAATGAGGACATGACGCTCGACCAGGACGACCTGCCTGACGAGATGGACCTGGCGTCGTCCGAGTACTTGCAGTCATTCACCTTCCGCCTTCGCGGCCGCGAGAAGACCTTCCTCAAGAAGATCGATCACGCGCTGGCGAAGATCGACGAGGGGACCTTCGGCATCTGCGAGGAGTGCGACGAGCCCATCTCGGTCAAGCGCCTCGAGGCGAGACCGGAGACCACGCTCTGCATCCGCTGCAAGGAAGATCAAGAGCGGATGGAAAAGGCGTACGGCTAGAGCTCGGTGGCGAGGCGACTCGCCAAGCGATCGATGGCCTGCTCGAGACGCGCTTTGCGCGACGCCGTGCGCTGTAGCGGCGCCGAGGCGGATTCGCGCAGCGTGATGGTGCGCAGGCGCGCGCCGTGCGAGTCGTAGAGCTCGGCGTCGAGCGTGACGTCGGCGGTCTCGGCGGCGAGCCCCTCGAAGTAGCCGGGCGCCTGCAGCGTCAGCGTAGTGCGCAGCCGGAGCGGCGCGGTAGGATCGATGCGAACGGCGCGGTAGATGTCGCGCGTGAGCGTGGCGCGCAGCTCGTCGGACTCGTCGCGGCCGGGCCCATCACCCTCGCCGCGAGACCACTCGCGTGACGCCGAGAGCTGGCCCGCGCGCAGACCGGCGAACTCCACACCGTCGAGCGCGTAGGATTGCCCGGTCGCGGTGCGCGCGGCGCGGGCGGCGGCAGGTTGGCGGGTGACGCCGGTCGGCGCGCAGCCGGCGGCGATGCTCAGGGCGACGATGAAGAACCGCATGGTCGGGAAGGTAGGTCGCCGAGCGGCGCCGGCCATGGCCGCGCGGACTACAGGCCGACGCGGTAGAGGATGATCGACGCGCCGTCGCCTTCGCTCGGCTGGAGCTTCATCGCGGTGATGCGGCGGCCGAGTGGGTCGCGGCGGACGCCGACGATGAACCAGGCTTCGCGGTCCAGTCCATGCTCATCCTCGAAGACGATGATGGCGCCGACGGCGGGGTTGTTGGCGATCGCGCGGTAGTTGCCCTTCTGCAGCGTCAGGATGCCCTTGACGTCGAAGAAGCGCGTGTACGGACCCTGCGCGTGGTAGCCGTCGGTGCCGCCGAGCGTGACGTACGAGATCGGGCCCGGCGTGGTCGACGCGCGGCTGTAGCTGCCGACGAGGCCGCTGAGCGTATCCGCCTCCTGCCATACCGGCTCGGCGCGGGCTACACCGGCGACGAGAACGAGGGCGAGGGCGGGGACGAACGCGAGCAGTCGAGCGGGGGTGCGGGTCGTGGTTCGCATGGCGAAGAGCCTCCTGGCCCACGCCTTCAGCACGCGCCGTGCCCGAGCAGATCGTGCGCAATTTCACGGTGCGGCCGGCGCACCGCCGCCTCACCGCCGTCGCGCGGGCGAGACAGCTGTATCGTCGCTGTTACGCCAGTGGCGGCGCGTCGAAGCCGCGCGCGATCGAGGTGCGCAGCTTGTGGACGCTCTCGGTCTCGCCGAGGACGACCAGCGTCATGTTCTCGGCGATGAGCATCTCGGGTCCCGGGTTGTAGATGAAGCGCCCCGGCTGGGTCTGCTCCTTGGGCGGCTCGCGCACGGCGACGACGAGCAGGTTGGTGTAGCGGCGGATCTGCGCCTCGAAGATCGGCTTACCGACGAGCGGCGAGCCCTTCGGCACCACCACCTCTTCGATGCGCAGGTTCTTGTCCTTGTCGCGCAGCATGAGATCGAGGAACTCGACCACCTGCGGGCGGATCATCTCCGACACCATGCGCACGCCGCCGATGAAGGCGGGGTTGACGACGCTGTCGGCGCCGGCGCGCTTGAGCTTCTCCGACGCCGCCATGTCGACGCCCTTGGCGATGATGCGCAAGGACGGGTTGAGCTGCCGCGCCGAGACGACGATGAAGAGGTTGTCCTTGTCGTCGGTGAGCGCGGCGACGATGCCGCGCGCGCGGCGGATGCCGGCGTGCTCCAGCACCGAGTCCTCGGTGGCGTCGCCGACCACCGTCGGCAGCACCTGCACCGTCAGCTCCTGCAGCTTCTCGAGCCGCGTCGGGTCGCGATCGATGGCGACGACCGGCCACTTGGTCCACACCAGCTCCTCGACGACGTGGACGCCGGTGGTGCCGACGCCGCACACGATGATGTGATCGCGGATCTGATCGAGCGCGCGCGTCATCCGTCTCCTGGTGCGAGCCTTGGTGAACTCGCCTTCGATGAAATAGGTGGTGAGGGCCGACACGAAGTAGGCGGCGATGCCGAGCCCCGCGAGGAGCACACCGACGGTGAAGATGCGCCCGCCCGGCACGCGTGCGAGGTGCGGCAGCTCGCCGAACCCGACCGTCGTGATGGTGATGACGGTCATGTACGCGCACTCGCCGAGATCCCAGCCGAGCTTGCCGAGGTAGAACTGCCCCATGGCGTAGTAGCCGCCGGTGCCGATGGCGAAGATGCCGACGAGGGCGACGGTCGCGGCGAAGATGCGCTCGCGCAACAGCCGACTCGAGTCGGGGCCGACCATCGGCCTCAGCATACATGAGCCCCGTCGGCCTGTCGTCTTGACGGCGCGGCGCGCTCGGCAATACTAACGCCACATATGCGTCCTGTTCTGTTCCGCATCCCCCTCGGTTTCGCCAGCCTGCCGCTCTACAGCTACGGGCTCATGCTGGCGCTCTCGCTCATCGTCGGTTGGTACCTCACGTTGGCGCTCTGCGAGCGCGACGGCATGGACCGCACGACGATGGGGCGCTGCTACATGTGGACCGCGGGCAGCGCCGTCGCCGGCGCGCGCCTGCTCTACGTGCTCACCAACCTCGATCGCTTCGACAACTTCCTCGACATCTTCAAGGTGTGGCAGGGCGGGCTCGTCGCCTACGGCGGCTTCCTCGGCGGCTTCTTCGGGGCGCTCGTCTTCTGCCGCCTCAACAAGATCCGCCTTCTGGCGTGGGCCGACTGCGCGGTGCCGTCGTTGTGCACCGGGCTCATGATCACGCGCCTCGGCTGCCTCCTCTACGGCTGCGACTTCGGTAAGCCCTTCGACGGCAAGTGGTCGATCGTCTTCCCGGCCGGCTCGCCGGCCTTCAACCAGCAGCGCGTCGAAGGGCTCCTGCCGCCGGGCGCCGCGCATTCGCTGCCGGTGCATCCGACCCAGCTCTACGAGTCGCTCAACGGGCTCATCCTGCTCGGCCTCATGTTCCTCGTGCGCCGCTACCGCAAGTTCTCGGGCGAGATGTTCGTGGCCTTCACCATGGGCTACGGCGTCCTCCGCTACTACGTCGAGATCCTGCGCGCCGACGAGCAGCGCGGCGCCGTCGGGCCGCTCACGACCTCGCAGTTCATCGGCGTCACCACGTTCCTCGCCGGCGCGGCGTTCCTGGTCTACCTCTACTCGCGCTATCGCAAGGATCCGCACCGGATGCAGCTGTGGCTCGACGGGCAGGCGCTGGTGACCGCCGGCGGTCCGAGCGCGACGCCGTCGACGCCCGCCGCGCCGAAGGCGAACGTCAACGCCGAACGCCGACGCCGCAAGAAGCGTTCGTGACCCGACGCCGCCTTCTCGGCGCGCTCGTCGGTGCGGTCGCGACGGCGATCGGGGTCGCGCTGGCCGTGCCGGCCATGGCCTTCCTCAGCTACCCCGCGCGCCGGCGCACCGTCTACGGCGGCGGCGAGCCCATCGACGTCGCGTCGCTGGCGTCGTTGCCGGACGGTAAACCGGTGCGCATCGTCGTCACCGCGCCCGAGCGGCGCGACGCCTGGACCCGCTTCACGCACGTGACGCTCGGCGGCTGCTGGCTCGTGCGCGACGGCGGCGACGTGCGCGCGCTCTCCACGGTCTGCCCGCACGCCGGCTGCGCCGTCGATTGGGACGCGCCGACCGGCGCCTTCGTCTGCCCGTGTCACGACAGCCGCTTCTCGACGACGGGCGAGCGGCTCAGCGGCCCGTCGCCACGTCCGATGGATGCGCTCGCCGTCGAGCTGCACGGCGGGCGCGTACGCGTCGCCTGGCAGCGCTTCAAGACCGCGTCGGTGAAGAAGGAACCGGTCTGATGCTGAAGTGGCTCGACGAGCGAACCGGCTGGTCGAGCGCGCTCGTACGACTGGGTCAGACGCCGGTGCCGGGCGGCGCACGCTGGAGCTACGTGTTCGGATCGGCGCTGGCGCTCACGTTCCTGGTGCAAGCGGTGACGGGCCTCCTGCTCGCCAACTTTTATGCGCCGTCGTCGACGACGGCGTGGGCGTCGGTGGCCTACCTGCAGCGCGAGGTCACGCTCGGCTGGCTCATCCGCGGGCTGCACTCGAGCGGCGCCAGCATGATGGTGGTGCTGGTCGCGCTCCACCTGTTGCAGGTCGTCGTGTGGGGCGCCTATCGCGCGCCGCGCGAGGTCAACTGGTGGCTCGGGCTCGTGCTCATGGCGCTGGTGTTCGCGTTCGCGCTCACCGGGTACCTCTTGCCGTGGGATCAGAAGGGCTTCTGGGCGACGCAGGTGGCGACCAGCCTGCTGGGCGAGACTCCGCTCGTCGGTGACTGGCTCCGGCGCGTGATCCAGGGCGGCGGCGACTACGGCAACCTGACGCTGACGCACTTCTACGCGCTGCATACGATCTTGCTGCCGGGGACGCTCACCGTGTTCGTCGTCGTGCATGTGCGCCTCATGCGGCGCCACGGCGTGACGCCGCTGCGCGCGTCGGGCGACAGTCAGCCGTTCTGGCCCCATCAGGCGTTGCGCGACGTGACGGCGATGGCGATCGTGGTCGCCATCATGTTCTTCAGCGTCCTACGGACGCACGGGGCGCCGCTCGAGGCGCCTGCCGATCCGTCGTCGGCGTACGACGCGCGGCCCGAGTGGTACTTCGTGCCGCTGTTCCAGCTGCTGAAGTATTTTCCGGGGCGACTCGAGAGCATCGGCGCGCTCGGGGTGCCGTCTCTCATCGGTGCCGTGCTCTTCGCGCTGCCGCGCTTTTCGCGTCGCGCGGCCGCGGCGGTGGTGCTGACGATCCTCGGCGGCGCCGCCGGGCTGTCGCTCCTGGCGCATCGCGACGACGCGCGCAACGAAGGCTACCGCCGCGGACGGGCGCGCGCCGACGCCGACGCAAAGCGGGCGCTGGAGCTGGCCGCGCTCGGTGTGCCGCCGGCTGGCGGGACCGCGGTCTTCGATAACGACCCCGAACGGCGCGTGCGTCAGAGCTTCGAGACGCGTTGCGCGGGCTGTCACGTCCTCGACGGCGTCGGTGAGGAGCGCGCGCCCTTGCTCACCGGTTGGTCGTCACGTGCGTGGCTCACCGACTTCTTGAAGCAGCCGGATGCCGCGAAGTATTTCGGCAAGACCAAGAAGCTGCACGGCATGAAGCCGGTCAAGCCGGTCGGCGACGAGCTGAACGCGCTCGTCGAGTGGATCTTCGCGCAAGGCGGCGGCGACGTCGACGCGGCGCTGGTGGCGCGTGGCGAGACGATCTGGACGCGCGAAAGCTGCGACGACTGCCATTCCGCCGACGGCAAGTCCGAAGGCGTGAGCGGCGCGCCCAACCTGGCCGGCCGCGGCACGCTGGCGTGGATCGAAGGCTTGATTCGCGACGGCGGCGGCCCGCTCTATTTCTCGGACCACAACGAGATGCCCCGCTTCGGCGCCGACAAGCTCAGCGACGAGGACGTGGCGGCGCTGGCCAGGCTGATCGCGGCCGGTCGTACGCCGAAGTAGCGCCGCGTCGGGCTAGCGCGGCGGGTCGCGAAAGATGTGACGCAGGATGGCGCCCGCGGCGTCGAGGCGCACCGTCGCGTCGGCGTCGGCGAGGGCGTCGATGACGGTGTCGTGGCCGGCCGGGAGTGGCGCCAGCAGCAGCACGGCGAGGCGGCGCTCGTCGCGGTCCGAGGAGCGCGCGGCGGTGCGGAGGGCGTCGAGGCCGCGTGCGTCGCCGACGCGGGCCAGCTCGTCGGCGGCGTCGAGGCGGCGCGGAGTCCCGAGCGCGGCGACCAGCACCAACAGCGCCGCGTCGCGACCGCCGCCGGCGAGGGTGGCGCGCGCGGCGGCGAGGCGGACGTCGAGATCGGGATCGCGCAGGTGGGCACGCGCCAGCTCGGCACCGTCGCTGCCGAGCTCACCGGCGGCGTTCATG